>NZ_LQYA01000198.1:0-20666 GCF_001531445.1 Sporosarcina koreensis | reverse complement strand
ATCTTCTATAAAGTACTAAACGAGGTGGCAAACCGTGGGCTTCTCAGCCCAGAACATGTCTTTATTGATTCTACCCATGTGAAAGCGAGTGCGAATAAGAGAAAGTTTGAGAAGAAGGTTGTTCGTAAAGAGACGCGGGCTTATGAGAAGAGGCTCAAGAAGGAGCTCAACATAGATCGGGAAAAGAATGGGAAGAAACCATTCCCGCCGGAAAAGTTTGAAAAGGAAGAGTACAAGGAGATTAAGGAGTCGACAACAGACCCGGAAAGTGGTTATTACGTTAAAGATGAACGGACAAAGCAGTTCGCTTATTCTTTTCACGCTGCCACGGACGAAAAGGGGTTTGTACTCGCAAACATCGTCACGCCAGGGAATGTCCACGACAGTAATTTGCTTGAACCATTAGTCCAGAAAATCATCGAGCAAGTAGGACGTCCAGTCGTCGTTGCCGCTGATGCAGCTTACAAACTCGGATTTCAACTAGTTGTCCGAAACCGTTCTGGGGCAAGCGTTACGTCTAATGGGGAAAAAATGATTCCTCATTTTCGAAATATCTTACATCAAATAAAGCTAATGAAACAAGAAGCTGAGGAGATCACGGGGCTACAAAAAGGAAAAATAAGTATCGGCACGTTTGAAAGTATTACAATTCATTGGCTGCCTCACATCCTGAAACAATTTAATGACCAGCATCCTCAAGTCGAAATTGAACTGCTTGAAGGAACGTACGAGGAAATTTGCCACTGGCTTCAAAAAGGAAAAATAGATGTTGGTTTCATTCTTAATATAGATAAATTGACCGTAGATTTTTATCCACTAAAGGATGACCGTTTAAAATTATTGCTTCCCTCTTCACATGTGCTAAGGGAACATCAATCGATATCTATAACGCAACTCATATCAGATCCATTTATAATGCCATATAAAGGATGCGATGAACATGTACGACTTCTTTTCAAGCAACAAAACGTACTACCAAATGTAAAGTTTGTCATAAAAGATGTTCACTCCATAGTGGCCATGGTTCAAGCAGGATTGGGGATCAGCATTATGCCTGAACTGACACTCCCTAATCAGATGGACCATATCTATATAAAACACATAAGTGATGATGTTTATCGGACAATTGGAATAGCAGCTCTGGATTTTAAACGTTTATCACCTGCGGCGGAGAGGTTTATTGACATTACAAAAACTTGGGTTTTCCAAAAGAATAAGTATGGGTAAAGTTGCTGGTGTAACAGGAGAAGCTTGAGGAATAGGACGTGCGCTGGCTGTGTGCAATGTAGATATAAATTTAAAGTATCTATGATAAGGTTTATTTATCATGAGAGTTTCTGTGTCAAAAAGTAAGGGTGAGTACTAATGATGAAAAGCCCCTTGGCGGCGGCGAGCAGACCGCAGATGGGCTTGGAATATTCATGTGGAAACATCTGGGTTTTTATACTATACTGGTGTCGTTAAGGCACGGAGGACGGGGAACGGCGTTACAGGCAGATGCAGCGAATTTATATTTTCGGAAGTAGGGAAGAAAAATGATTGAATTAAGAAAAATTACCCACGATAATTTTGAGGCAGTGTTGAAGTTAAGCATAACAGACAAGCAGAAAGGAAATGTGGATTCCAGCATATATTGTTTGGCTAAAGCCTATGTAAAGCTACTCAACGACGAAAAACCACCTATGATCTTCGCTATATGCAACAATGATGAAGTCATAGGATATGTCGATATTGGATTTTTCGAACTGGCGGAAAGTGCATTTTTATGTGAAAAATATGGAGATAAATCTACTTATGGACTTAATCGCTTTATGATTGATAAAAAGCATCAAGGCAAAGGATTTGGCAAACAAGCAATGATGAAAGTTATTGATTACATAAAGTCGTTTCCACAAGGAAAAGCCGATGCAGTTGCTACATCATATTGGATGGTAAACGAAGCCGCCCGGAAGTTGTTTGCGTCTGTCGGTTTCGTTGAAACAGGAGCGATATGGGACGGACAAACAGGGAGTAATTGGAATGCAGAAAGAAAAGATATAGAGTATGCAGAAGTAGGCGCCAGACTCGGATTATAAAGCTAACAATTTGAATAGTGCATCGTACAGCATAAGACCAACTATGCGAAGTCAATAGCAAAAATGCAAAAAGAGGGCAAATTCTTTTTACTACTCCGGTTGCTTCATTATTCATTTTCATTGATGATGATTTATTCTTGCTAAGCTTTCTTTACAGCAAAAAAAGCACCCATTAGGATGCTCAATTTGAATTCCGCCATTTACCAAATTCAAAAACCCTAACATAATATCTACTACTTTGTCTTCCTCGTTCAAGTAATATGGAAGTGAAGGCTTTAAACACGCGTCCAAAGGCTCCAATACTTCAGCGTCTATGCGTGTACATTGACTACTTGCGATTCGCGCGCAAGTTTGCCGCCAATCAAAGCGTCTTGAGCGCTATCCTGATAATCACTTGCAACGGCTATAGGAGGCGACACCGTCACCGTATCCTACTTGCGGTATCCCCCTCCTCTTACATACATTCGATTATGATATAAATTAACTTTCTCCTTTAAATTTATCATTCATAAACAGTCACAATTACTCCATTAACATTGTCACCTGAAATCTCATATTCGTGGTTTTTCGGAATATTAATAGTCATGCCTTCGGAAAAGGGATAATAAGAAATCGTATAATTTTCGCCTTCAACCATAGCTGAAACCTTCTTTTTCTCCTTTAGGTAATCCAAGTATTCTTCTAAAACAAAACCCTTTTCCTCCATAATCGCACTATGCGGAAGCCCAACATAGCGGATATGCCACGGTTCATTTTGAATTCCCGTTATGTCCGTTTTATCCTCTGGATATCGTACAACAAATCCGTATTCCCAAGCGTTTTTTTTAATCCACTTTCCCTCAGGTGCTTTCTCCATAATCGTTTGGGTAGTTCCCACATCTAGCGATAAGCCCAGATTGTGTTCGCTGTGGCCGGCTGGCAAGGCACGGTTGGAACCCATTTCTTGATAAAGTTCATTTTGCTCATCAAAGTCTCGAAAACCGCTCGTAATAAAAAAATTAAACTCCCTCTCTTCTTTCGCATCAAGGAGCATGTCCGAAAATTTACGTGCTATTTCTTCAGATAAATACGTTTTGTTATCAAATAGACTAAATCCTTTTATTAATTCCTTGTGACTTGCTAAGTTGACAATATCTGATTTAATATTTTCTGGGTCGACTGCGTGATCATGATTTACCAAAAGCAAATTCCCTTGATGAATTTGTTTTTCTGTAACCTTTACCTTTTGGATATCCCCGGAATCCACTAAACTATCTACGTTATCATCTTCGAACGATTCAATATTTGGTTTATCTTGAAAAAAAGGTACTATCTTAACAGCTGCTAGACCCAAACATAGAAAAAAAATAATTAAAAATCCCCACTTCTTCATTTTAAATGTCCTCCTTCTTTCTTCCATGCTTATAAGAATAGGAAAAACTATTTAAATAAAAAGTGGGGTAAATATTAAATTTTTCTTAAATCCTATCCCGGATTTTAAAATTGTTCATTTTCACCATTTTCCTGTGGTAAGCGAACTTCAAAAATGGTACGTATTATACTACTGTTGACAGTAATGGTGCCATTATGCTGCTCCACAATATTCTTCGCAATGAACAAGCCCAGTCCTGTACTATCTTCTTGATGAGTTCGAGCCCTGTCTCCGGTATAAAACATATCGAAAAGATGCGGAAGTTCATCCTGTGGAATGCTGTCTCCATAATTTACAACTTGAACGACTACTTCATCTACATCAATAAAACCTTTAATATCGACATACTGCCCTTCAAATCCATACCGAATCGCATTAGTCATTAAATTTTCAAACACACGTGCTATCAAATCACCATCACCAAAAATGGGTAAATGCGGCGGCATACTATTCATCCGAGCAATCAAATGACTTTTTTCGAATACAGGATACAATTCTTCCTTCAATTGATTAAGTAGGTCAGTTAAATTTATACTCCTTTTTTCAACTGGCAGCATCCCATAGTTCATTCTGGTGATCTCGAATAATTCATCGATTAGCCTTTCTAAACGTTGAGATTTTGTATAGGCAATTTTTAGGAAATGTCTGTTTTGTTCTTTAGTCAAGGTCTCATCCTTAAGGATCAAATCCAAATATCCTAAAACAGAGGTAAGTGGAGTCCGCAAATCATGAGCTAAATTTATAACTAATTGATCCTTACTATTTTCCGAAAAATCTCCTCGTTGAATCGCTTCTTCTAATTTTCTACTTGCCATATTAATTTCTTTTGCAAGATCTTCAAATTCATCATCAGATGAAATCTCAACATGTCTCGTAAAGTCTCCGTTGGCGAGATGATGAATTCCAGAGGAAATCTTTTTAAAATAATTCGAATAACGCTTGGTGAGAAGAAAGAAAAAATAAATCGCAAGGGGGATAAATATTAACAAAAAGAGATTTAAATCTCCAATATCTCTGATGACTTCGCGTATATAAAACGTTATACCTTTATAGTCGGGAAACGTATGATAATAAAGCTGGAAAATTTTATAAATTAGAAATGTGCTTATACCTGACAGAAGCATACTTTTACCCAATATCAAGAGCATTTTAAACTGAAAGCTTCTCTGCATAGTTTTAGCCATCGAATGAATACCCCACGCCCCATACCGTTTTGATAAGTTTGTTTTTATTCTTATCTTCCTTCATTTTTTTTCGCAAAGTGCGAATATGTACCATAACGGTATTGTTGCCTTCGTAATAATCTTCACCCCATACTTGGTGAAATATATTTTCTACACTAAAAACTTTCTTTGGATGGCTAGCTAGTAAATACAATATATCAAACTCTTTCGGTGTTAGCTGAATGCTTTCATCATATAAGGTAACTGTACGTTGATCAGGAGAAATTACTAATCCACCATATTCCACGCGGGGGTTATTCCCCTTATTCGTATCAGATTGATTTAACTTCATAAAACGTCTCAGTTGCGCATTTACACGTGCAACTAACTCGATTGGGGAGTATGGTTTAGTCATATAATCATCTGCTCCAATTACCAGTCCCTGTACTTTATCGAAATCAGACGTTCTAGCGCTCAAAAATATGATAGGCATATTATACTGTTCCCGAATGCGGCTGGCTACCTCATATCCATCCATTTTAGGCATCATAATATCCAAAATCAGCAAATCAATCGACTCAGTCTGGGCAACATGAACAGCCTCTTCTCCATCCGAGACTTTAATAACATGATATCCTTCTTTCTCTAAATGAAGAGCAATTAAATCAGCAATTTCTTTTTCATCATCAGCAATAAGTATCGAGATATCTTTCATATATCCACCTCATTTTCATCCATGTCCTTTACTAAACGTTCTGTTATCTTATTTGATACCTTAACAATACCATCCAATAATATCTTATTTCCATCTGAAACGCTCCTTAACCACCTGGCCCGTTTGATAGTGAAAGGAGGAATGCAACCCACCTCACTAGGCATGATTAAACGTTAGGTCCTTCTTTTATGCCATCAAGTCGAAAGAGGTAACGTGTATTTCAGCGGACGGCTATATCTGCCAGAGTATACAAGCCATGCAAGGCTTGCTGTTAATAGTGTTACCGAAATGAGGGCAGTAAGAATACTATAGGTTTCCCAAACAAGTATGATCGACCACTCAAGGGCAAAGCCTGTTATACTTAGAGCCGCTGTAACTAGTAGTAAAATGAAGGATGCAATTTTTCTTTTTTTTGTGATCTGCTGCTTTTTATTTAGTTTCCGCCTTCGGAATCCCAAAACAAAAAATAAAACAGTTAACAAGCAACAAGTAATGGTGGCAATTGACAAAAGAATATCCATCAGCTGCGCGCTGCTTATTTCATAGGTTTGCGACAAATTGCCGTCTACTATATCTTTGATTTTTAGTACCATGCTCGTATTGATATTGGCGCCGTTCGCCAATAAGCAGATGGCTGTTTGTTCATTGGGTAATAGCACCACTTGGGTTCTGAAGCTTGGGTTTTCTCCTGAGTGCTCGATAATCGTTTGGTCGGTGTTCACCATCCAGCCTGCTGCATAATACATAGTGTCAACAGCCAGAACGGATCTATCCCCCTGATGCGACTTTTGAATAGCGGTGTGAAATATTTCTGGTATATCTTTCACAATTCCCATCTGAATACCCATCCAACGCGCCATATCTTTTGTAGAAGAGATGATATAGCCGGCGGGTTTATTTCCGGAATAATCAGGCGCGTTATACGGGGTTGTTTTAAAAAAAGAAGAACGATACCCTTGTGCCAGCTGTCCAGTAGCCATGGCATCCTCTTTATAGACGAATGTCTGGTTAAGGCCTAACGGTTGGAATACCTGTTCGCTCATAAAGCTTTCGTAGCTTTGACCCGATACTTGCTCGATAACCAGACCTAACACATCATAATTAATGGTTCCATACGTATATTGCTTGCCAGGAAGAAAGGATAAATCAGTATCCACCAGCACTTCCACCGTCTTTTGCAGCATATCGGGCGTATTGCCTTGAGGGATAAGTTGGGCATGTCTATTATTGGTCAAACCACTTGTATGATGAAGAAAATTATTAAGAGTAAGGCTCTGCATATCAACAGGTTTTCCTTGATATTTTAGTGTTAGCCAGGGTAAATAGTCGTGAATTGAGTCGGTCATAGATAAACGTCCTTGCTCCTCCAGCAACAGTATGCCTATGCCGGTAAAGGCTTTACTGACCGAGGCCAGCTCGTATAATGTGTTTTCACTTGCGGGTATTCCTTTTTTAAGGTCTGCATAACCGGAAGAGTAATAGTATTCTTTCTCATTGGCTAGAATTGCGACTGATAAGCCCGGCACACCAGATATTCGAGTAGCATCGTCCAGCAGCGACTGTATGGCCTCAGCCTGCGCATCTGACATCGCATAGCTTCTTTGCGAGAGTCCTGAGAACAATAGAAGTACCGTTATCATAGAAACAAGTGTTTTTTTCATAAGATCCCCTTTTTTGAATAATGAAAGGATAATTGCCATTTTTGCGTAGTTTGAGTTTAATTTTCATTGCGCTGCATTATGCCGTCAATCAAGGCGTTTTGAGCGCTATCCTGATAATCTTTTGCAACGGCCTTAGGAGTCGACCGTAACCGTATCCCACTAACCACGTTCATTTCTTTTTGAATAAATAACCCTCTCTCGTCAAAAATAACAATGGTGATAATAAATAGTCTCTGTTATGGAATGAAAAAAGGAGATGAATGGATGCAAGCTCGAATACTCAAGTTTTTGTTGGTTACAGGGATTTTATTTGGTTTTCATATTACAGATATCATGGCTGTTTATGCGAATGAGGAACCCTTGGTAACTGTATCGCGGCAATGGTCGAAAGCGGTCATACAAGATGATCAGGTAGAAGATTTGCCTGACCTTGACGGAGGATCTGAAAATTCCGGGCGGGATCCTCAGCAACCTGTTGACCTAAGAATTTTGCAACAAAGGTATCCAGACATTTTTTTCTTACAAGGTCCTACTGACCAAAAACGAGTTGCTTTAACTTTTGATGATGGTCCTGACCCACGTTTTTCAAATGGTGTATTAGATGTATTGAAACAGTACAATGTACCAGCAACATTCTTCGTATTAGGTTCAAGAGCCGTTGCCAATCCTGAAATTGTCAAGCGAATGCAAAACGAGGGGCATGTGATTGGAAACCATACTTACTCCCATCCTAACCTTGTCCAAGAATCCCACCTCGAAACGCTAGAGCGGGAAGTAACCAGAACGGAAGATGCCCTTAAAGACATTATTGGTTATCGGACAAAATTATTTAGACCACCATATGGCTTCTTATACAATGAATTAGTCGAAAAGCTTGGTGAAATGAACTATTACGTAATTGCATGGTCGGTTGATTCCTTGGATTGGCAAGAAGACCCGCCGGAAGTTATTGCTTCGAAAGTATTAGACAACATTCAACCTGGCGCGATTATTCTCATGCACGATGGGGCAGAATCGGGTGGAGATAGAACCAATACAATTGAATCGCTTCACCAAATTATCCCGGCACTGCAAGAGCAAGGGTACGAATTTGTCATAGTTCCTGAATTGTTAAATATTCCATATAAGAAATAGAAGGTTTCTCTTCTATTTCTTTTTTATAACTGGTATTAGAACGAGTTCTATGAAATACACTTCAGGTCAAACCAATAGTGCTGTTAGTAAAAGGCGATTACGTAAAAAAGAAGCATAAATTCTCCTATTGGAAAATTTGTGCTTCTTATCCGTTTTATTATTCCATAATTTCTATGGAGACGGCGGGAGTCGAACCCGCGTCCAAAGGCTCTGCTACTTCAGCGTCTACGCGTGTAGATTGACTACTTGCGATTCGCGCTGCATTATGCCGTCAATCAAGGCGTCTTGAGCGCTATCCTGGTAGTCTCTTGCAACGGCCTCAGGAGGCGACCGTTACCGTATCCCACTAATAGGTGAGCCTAACAATGCCACATGGGCGATGGAACTGCTAGGCAGATTCAACAGCTTACGCTGCGAATGCTAGGTTGTTGTTTGTTTTGCCAGTTATTATTAACTGTCGTTTCTGACGGAGACGATCCCTCCGACGCGCAGCTCAAGCCCAGACCACCCCTGTCGAATCCGTAACGTCCCCGTTATAAAAGGTTGTTACACCTTTAAGGGATGTCAGGAATGCCTGTTGAAAGGCTTCTGAACTATATCACTACTAGTATCATACTACATTTTGACGTTAAAATCAATACTGCTGTTTCGCCTTGAAAGCACGTTCCACTTCGCGTTTTGCTTCTTTCTTCTTCAGATCCTCACGTTTGTCGTAGAGCTTCTTCCCTTTACCGACGCCGATCAATACTTTCGCGAATCCGTCTTTTAAATACATTTTCAGCGGCACAATTGCGAAGCCTTCCTGCTTTGTCTGCCCGAGCAGCATTGCAATCTGCTTTTTATGGAGCAGCAGCTTTCGCGAACGCAATGGGTCATGGTTGAATTGATTTCCCTGTTCGTACGGACTGATATGCATGTTGGAAATCCATGCTTCATTGTTCCGGATCAGGACGAAAGCATCGCGCAATTGCACCTTGCCATTGCGGATCGACTTGATTTCCGTCCCTTGCAGCACAATCCCTGCTTCAATCGTTTCTTCAATCGCAAAGTCATGGTTCGCTTTTTTATTGACGGCCAGAACTTTCCCTTGACCTTTCGCCATAATAGTATCCCCCATCATTTAAAAATGCCACGGCATTCGCATGAACGAATGCCGTCACGTTTATTTTCTCTTTCTTGGAGCCTGTTTCTTCTTCTTTTTCGCTACACCTTCATAAAACTTCTTCTGGCTCGGTGCGCCTTTTTTCTTTTCGCCTTTTGGCTTATCAGAATCGCCCCGGCGACCGCCGCCACTGCTCGGTTTCTTCGTATGAATGACTTTCGGCGTCTCTTTCCGTGCACGGTGGAATGATTGCTTCATGCCCGAAATCTCGAAGTCAATTGCCGATTCCTCAGGTTTGACGGAAACGACTTTGATCGTCACTTCATCCCCGATTCGGAATTGCTTCCCGGTATGCTCGCCGATCATCATCATTTGGCGGTCGTCGAAGCGGTAATAGTCATCCGTCATGTAGCTGACGTGTACGAGTCCTTCTACCGTGTTTTCCAGCTCTACGAACATACCGAAGTTCGTCACGGATGAAATGACACCGTCGAACTCCTCGCCAATCTTGTCTAGCATGTACTGCGCCTTCTTTAAAGCGTCTGTATCGCGTTCTGCATCAACTGCGCGTCGTTCACGCTCGGACGTGTGCTGAGCGATCTCAGACATGTTAGCGTTCCAATGCGCAATTGTCTCGGAAGATACGTCCTTATTGATCAAATATGTCCGGATCAGTCGATGGACGATCAAGTCAGGATAACGTCTGATCGGAGACGTGAAATGCGTATAGAAATCAGCTGACAATCCGAAGTGGCCGAGGCTTTCTTCGAAATACTTCGCCTGCTGCATCGAGCGGAGGAGCATCGTCGAAATGACGGTCTCTTCTGGCATGCCTTCGATTGACTCGACAATTTCCTGCAATGCGCGAGGATGCACTTTATTCCCCGTACCTTTGACGACGATTCCAAAGTTTGTTAGAAACTCAAAGAATCGTTGGAGCTTCTCCACTTTCGGATCTTCGTGAATACGGTAAAGGAACGGCACTTGCATCCAGTGGAAGTGCTCTGCAACCGTTTCGTTTGCAGCGAGCATGAATTCCTCAATGAGGCGTTCCGCCGCAGTACGTTCCCTTATGACAATATCAGTCGGCCATCCTTGTTCGTCGACAATCACTTTTGATTCCTTGAAATCAAAGTCGATGGCGCCGCGGTCGATCCGTTTCTGCCTCAAAATCGAAGCGAGGTCAGCCATATTATTCAGCATCGGAACGATATGCTCGTAATTTTTCATGAGCTCTTCGTCTTTTTCCTCGATGATCTTATAGACGTCTGTATACGTCATCCGTTCCTTCGATTGGATGACACTTTCGAATATTTCATGGTGGATCACTTTTCCGTTTCGATCGATGGTCATCCGGCATGACATCGTCAGACGATCGACATGTGGGTTCAATGAACAAATGCCATTCGATAGCTTATGTGGAAGCATCGGGATGACACGGTCCGTTAAATAGACGCTCGTTGCCCGGTCGTACGCTTCGTCGTCGAGCGGCGTGTTCTCCTGCACATAATAGCTGACATCAGCGATATGGACGGATAATGTATAGGTCCCGTCGTCGTTCTTTACGAGGGAAATAGCATCATCCAAGTCCTTTGCGTCCGCCCCGTCGATTGTAATGACAAGGTCTTCCCGCAAGTCAGTACGTTTGAACAGATCCTTCTCCTGCACTTCGTCTGGCGTCTTATTCGCCTGCTCCATTACTTCTGCTGGAAACTCGACTTCAATGCCATGCTTATGGATGATTGATAAAATATCGACGCCTGGATCATTTTTATGCCCAAGGATTTGTACGACCATGCCAGTTGCCGATTTCAGCTCACTCGGCCATTCCGTAATTTCCACGACGACTTTATGGCCGTCTACGGCATCGAGTGAATTCCCTTTTCCGATGAAAATATCCATCGGAAGTTTTTTATCGTCCGGAATGACAAAACCGAAGCCGCGGTTATCTTGGTATGTCCCGACAACCTTCGTCGTTTTCCGTTCAGCAATTCTAATGATCGTTCCTTCGCGCCGGCCGCCGTAATCGCCTTTTGAAACGCGTACGAGGACTATATCCCCGTTCATCGCACCGTTCACTTCAGGCGGTGGAATGAAGATGTCGTCCATCCCTTCCGTTTCAGGCGTGACAAATCCGAATCCTTTCGCATGTCCGATGAATTTACCTCTCACCAGGTTCATTTTCTCCGGGACGCCGTAACGGTTTGTACGGGAGCGGACAATTTCACCTGTCTGTTCGAGCTGCACAAGCATTTTGACAAGCTCTTTGAATTCAGCAGCCCCTTCGATTCCTAATGACTCCTGGATCTCCTGAACCGTCAATGGTTTATACGATTCCTCTTTCATGAAATTCAATAGCCTTGTTTTTAATTCCTCATCAATAAAATCCAATTACCATCCCTCCATTCATAACTATCGTCAACTGTTTCTATTTTCACACGTTCCAGTCGAGTGATTCAAGAAATTCAAATACTGTTTCGTGAAGATGTTCTTTTTCCGGTCCAAGCGTAATGACGTGACCGGATTTTTCATACCACTCAATCTGTTTCTTTTCAGAAGATGCATTCTCGTAAATGATGTTAGCCGAATCCGGATCGATCACTTCGTCATTCCGTGATTGGATGACGAGAAGCGGAGCATCGATTTCCGGGAGCTGTCCCTTCACTTCGTCGACAAGCGGCGTCAATTCGGCAAGAGACGGCATTGTTTTACCGCGAAGCGCTTCGACTTCTTCTTCGATTTCGGCTTTCGATTTTCCTTCATATCTTTTATAGTCTGAGGCATATTTCAACACGCCTTCATACAATTTATCCGGAGATTTCATCACCATTGGCGAACACATTGTTACAATACCCTTCACAGGCATTTTAACCCCTAATTTCAATGAAAATACGCCGCCGAGAGATAATCCGCCAACTGCGATTTCTTCGTACCCAGCTTCCTTCAATTCATTGTAGCCAGCAATGACATCTTCCCACCATTCGCCCGGTCCCGTTTCAATCAATTGTTCAGGCGGTACGCCGTGTCCTTTATAGTGCGGCGCCAATGATGTGTACCCTTTCTTTTCTAAGAAACGGCCGAGCATCCGGACGTCCGCGGATGTTCCTGTGAAGCCGTGCAATAGCAAGACTGCCCGTTTGCCACTTTGAAAAAAGAACGGCTTTGGCTGTGCAATTCTCATATCCCTCATCCTTTCTCTACAATCCCAGCATTACAAAAATTGAGGTAGATTTAAATAAAAAAGCCTTATGTATCCTATCTTTCCCTTTTCACGATGAAAAAAACGCCCGACCATACGGGTGGCCAGGCGTTTATCAGTTATGTGATTATATAGTTCCGATTAAAATTTCACGATGGCAATCGCCAAAACGAAAAATAAAATTGAAAGTACAATTGTCACTCGTTGAAGCACTAGATCCAATCCACGAGCTTTCTGTTTTCCAAAAAGTTGTTCGGCACCACCGGAGATGGCTCCAGACAGACCTGCACTTTTTCCGGATTGCAATAATACAACAACAATCAACGCCAATGATACGATTAATAGCAACGTCATTAACAAAGCATGCACTTTGTTCCACCTCCTGCATAGAGCATCTCAACATTTATATTCTATCAAACATTTTTCACTGTTACAACAAAATTCGAGACAAAAACAACCAGCCGGTCATTGCCGGCTGATTTATCGCATTATTTTTTTATGTTATAGAACGATTTCTTCCCAAGGTAAACCGCTGTTTCATCCAGTTGGTCCTCGATGCGGAGCAATTGGTTGTATTTCGCGACGCGGTCCGTGCGTGAAGGTGCTCCTGTCTTAATTTGACCCGCATTTGTTGCAACCGCGATGTCTGCGATTGTCGTATCTTCGGATTCGCCGGAACGGTGGGAGATGACTGCTGTATAGCCCGCGCGCTTCGCCATTTCGATTGCATCGAATGTTTCTGTCAATGTACCGATTTGGTTCACTTTGATGAGGATCGAGTTGCCGACGCCTTCTTCAATGCCACGCTCCAGTTTCTCTGTGTTCGTGACGAACAGATCGTCTCCGACCAATTGGACTTTCGAGCCAAGGCGCTCCGTCAATAACTTATGTCCTGCCCAGTCGTTTTCGTCAAGGCCGTCTTCAATGGAGACGATTGGATATTTCGAGCAAAGCTCTTCATACCAAGCAACCATTTCTTCTGAAGTTTTTGTAATTCCTTCTCCCGCCAGACGGTATTGTTTCGTTTCGCTGTCGTAGAACTCGGATGAAGCGACATCCATTGCGAGCAATACTTCTTCGCCCGGTTTGTATCCTGCATTTTCGATTGCGACCATAATTGTCGCTAGCGCTTCTTCGTTCGATGCCAAGTTCGGTGCGAATCCGCCTTCATCACCGACTGCAGTGTTGAGGCCTTTTGATTTCAATACGTCTTTCAAGCTATGGAAAATTTCAGTTCCCATGCGAAGACCATGACGGAATGATTCCGCGCCTACCGGCATAACCATGAATTCCTGGATATCAACGTTGTTATCCGCATGCTCGCCGCCATTCAAAATGTTCATCATCGGAACTGGCAATTGCTTCGCGTTGACGCCGCCAAGATATTGGTACAGAGGAAGGTCCAAATAATCGGCTGCAGCGTGCGCAACGGCCATTGAAACGCCAAGGATCGCGTTTGCGCCAAGCTTGCCTTTATTTTTCGTGCCATCCAGTTCAATCAGTGCATTGTCGACGACAACTTGATCGAGCACTGAATAATTATCCACGATTTCATCTGCAATGATTTCATTGACATGATCGACTGCTTTCAAAACACCTTTTCCAAGATAGCGGGATGCATCGCCGTCGCGCAGTTCAACCGCCTCGTATTCACCAGTGGAAGCGCCTGAAGGAACGATGGCACGGCCGAACGCGCCGCTTTCCGTGAACACTTCGACTTCGACAGTTGGGTTACCGCGTGAATCAAGAACTTCTCTTGCTTGGATATGAGTAATGATTGGCATTTCAATCTCTCCCTTTATTAGAATAATGGTGTTCCGGACATTTCCTCCGGCTGTTCGATTTCGAGAAGCTTTAACATCGTCGGGGCCAGATCCGACAAAATGCCACCTTCCCGCAAATCGATTTCGGGTTTTGTAATGATGACCGGCACCGGGTTTGTCGTATGGGCGGTCATCGGCTTTCCTTCCAGCGTCACGACTTCGTCGGAATTCCCGTGGTCCGCAGTGACGATTGCTGTACCGCCTTTCAGCAACAAGGCGTCGATGATCCTGCCGAGGCACGCATCGACCGTCTCGATCGCTTTGATCGTCGGCTCCAGCATACCGCTATGCCCGACCATGTCGGGGTTCGCAAAATTGAGGATGATAGCGTCCTGCGTTTCGTCTTCAATCTCTTTCAGCAACGCCTCCGTCACTTCAACCGCACTCATTTCCGGTTTCAAGTCATAGGTTGCGACTTTCGGGCTTGCGATGAGAATCCTCTTCTCGCCTTCGAATTCGTCTTCCTTGCCGCCACTCATGAAAAACGTCACATGTGGATATTTCTCTGTTTCGGCAATCCGCAGCTGTCGGAGTCCGTTTTTCGAAAGCACTTCACCGAGCGTGTTCTCCAAGTTTTGAGATGTGAAAACGACGTCGGCTTGGACTTCATCACTATATTGCGTGAATGTCACGAACTTCAAGTTTTCGAACGTTTCGGGTCCTGTGTGGAAGCCGTCGAACACGGAATCCGTAAACGCCTTCGACAATTGGATTGCGCGATCGGGACGGAAATTGAAGAACACAACCGCGTCGCCATCTTTCACAGTCGCGACCGGTTCGCCTTCCTCCGCAATGATGAATGGTTCCACGAATTCATCATGGAGACCTTTCTCATACGAAGCAAGGATGCCTTCCGTAGCGTTTTTGAATGGTTCGCCCGTACCGTCGACGATCGCCCGGTATGCACGCTCCACCCGATCCCATCTTTTATCCCGGTCCATTGCATAGAAGCGTCCGGAAACCGTGGCAATTTTACCGACTTCAAGACCTTCCATCACCTTTTCGGTCTGCTCGGTATAACCGGGTGCAGTTTGCGGACCAACGTCCCGTCCGTCGAGGAATGCATGGATATAGACGTTCTTGATTCCATTCATTTTGGCGAGGCGAAGGAGGGCGAATAAATGCTCATAATGGCTATGTACACCGCCGTCCGAAAGCAGCCCCATCAAATGAAGGGATGAATCGTTCTGTTTTACATGATCAATTGCTCCGAGCAACGCCGGGTTCGTCATGAAGTCCCCGTCTTTGATGGATTTATTGATCCGGGTCAGGCTTTGATAGACAATCCGGCCAGCGCCGATATTAAGATGGCCCACTTCCGAATTCCCCATTTGCCCTTCTGGAAGACCGACAGCTTCGCCACAAGCGGTCAATGTCGAATGCGGATATTCATTCCACAGAATATCAAAGTTCGGTGTGCTCGCTTGTGCGACTGCGTTGCCGAACCGTTCGTCCCGTAGTCCGAAGCCGTCCAAGATAATCAGGGCGACCGGTGCTTTAGTCATTTGCCGCAACTCCGATCATTTCGAGGAATGATGCTGGTTCAAGGCTTGCTCCTCCGACAAGCGCACCATCGACATGTTCCATCGAGAGCAACTCGCCAATATTGCCAGGTTTTACACTGCCGCCATACTGGATGCGTATCGCTGATGCTGTTTCGTCATCATATAGCTTGCCGATTTCAGCACGGATCTCTCCGCATACGTCATTCGCATCTTGCGCAGTCGCCGTTTTACCTGTCCCAATTGCCCAGATCGGCTCGTAGGCAATGATTGCATCTTTCGCTTGTTCGGCGTTGATTCCTTCAAACGCTTTTTGCACTTGGACGGCAACTGTTTCGACCGTCTTGCCTGCTTCCCGTTCGTCAAGGCTTTCACCGACACAGATGATCGGCGTCAATCCTTTTGAAAAGGCTGCTACTACTTTACGATTGACCGCTTCATCCGTTTCATTGAAATACTGGCGGCGTTCGGAATGACCAAGAATGACGAATGGTACATTCAGTTCCGCCAGCATTTTCGGACTTATTTCTCCTGTAAACGCACCTTCATCGACGTCATGCATTGTTTGCGCTCCCATTTTTAAAGGAGTGCCCTCCGTCGATTCCACTAACGCAGACAAATAAAGAGAGGGCGGGCAAATGACCGCGTCCACTCGATCTGATTCCGGTAAGCGGTCTTTCACTTCTTCTACAAAATTCTTCGCTTCATCCATCGTTTTATACATTTTCCAGTTTCCTGCGATGATTCGTTTTCGCATTTTGCTACCTCCCGTCACTTATCATTCAGCGCCGTCACACCAGGCAATTCTTTTCCTTCCATGAATTCCAATGACGCACCGCCGCCAGTTGACACATGATCCATTTTTTCAGCAACGTCGAACTTTTCGACTGCCGCAGCGGAATCCCCACCGCCGATAACTGTGTACGCTTCCGTTTCAGCCATCGCCAATGCCACTTTCCTCGTGCCCGCAGCGAAAGGTTCCATTTCGAAAACGCCCATCGGCCCGTTCCAAATGATGAGCTTGGAACTCTTGATAACATCCGCATACAGTTCAGCAGTCTCCGGTCCGATATCGAGTCCCATCCAGCCATCCGGGATTTCGTCGATCTTCACTGTTTTCACATTGGCAGTTTCAGAAAACGCATCCGCCACTACCGCATCAATCGGCAAATGGAGTTTGACATTTTTCTCTTTCGCTTTTTGAATGAACGATTGCGCAAGCTCGATTTTATCTTCTTCGACTAATGAGTTGCCTGTTTCATAGCCTTGCGCTTTCGTGAACGTATAAGATAGGCCGCCGCCGATCAATAAATGGTCCACATTGTCCAACAGATTGTCAATGACGCCGATCTTATCCTTCACCTTTGCGCCGCCGATAATTGCTGTGAATGGCCGCTCCGGATTTGACAACGCTTTCCCGAGGACTTCCAATTCCTTTTCAAGCAAAAATCCGCTTACCGCCGGAATATACTGTGCGATTCCAGCTGTGGAAGCGTGTGCACGATGTGCTGCACCGAATGCATCGTTAACGAAGATATCTGCTAGTTCCGCGAACTTTTTCGCGAGCTCCGGATCATTCTTTTCTTCCCCTGCATGGAATCTGACGTTTTCCAGAAGAACGATGTCGCCTGCCTTCATATCAGCGACCGCTTGTTCAACTTCTTCTCCGATGGAAGAATCAAGTTTCTTCACGTTTTTCCCAAGGAGTTCCGATAATCTTTTCCCGGCCGCAGTGAGTCGCATGTCTTCATTCACTTCACCTTTTGGCCTTCCAAGATGGCTGGCGAGAATGACCTTTGCACCTTTTTCCGCCATGAATTCAATTGTCGGAACAGCAGCGCGGATTCTCGTATCATCCGCCACTTCACCGTTTTCCATCGGTACATTGAAATCGACACGGCAAAATACGCGCTTCCCGTTCAGTTCAATGTCTTTGATCGTTTGTTTGGCTATCATGTAAACCGCACCCCTCTAAGAAAATTGAGCGCCAGAAACGGCGGGGAATGTAAAAAAAAGGAACGGGTCTCACCGTTCCTCCTACCCATCTATCTATTATAATGGGTCGCCATTGGATTAGCTATAATTTATACAAAAGCGTAGGGCGCTTGCTTAGCTGCGACAGGCATAAGGCAGATCTGCGAAACGGCGTCCTTTGCCGTGCAGCGGAGCTGACTTATGACCCGAGTAGCTAGAGCGCCCGAAGTCTAGACGTATAGCTTAGATGCCTTTTTTACTCATATATAGCGCTAAGTCGATGCAACGGGCGGAATAACCTGTTTCATTGTCATACCAAGCAATGACTTTCACCATGTTGTTATCCAATACCATTGTCGATAGCCCGTCTACTGTCGACGACGCAGTGTTCCCATTGTAGTCTGTTGATACTAGCGGAATCTCATTATAGTAAAGAATTCCTTTTAATTCATTTTCCGAAGCCTTTTTCAATGCGGCATTCACATCTTCCACTGTCACTTCTGTTCCAAGTTCAGCTACGAAATCGACGAGTGATACGTTCGGCGTTGGAACACGTACTGCCATGCCATCCAATTTCCCTTTCAATTCAGGGATTACTTTCGTCACTGCGGAAGCGGCACCAGTCGTTGTAGGAATCATTGACTCGGCAGCTGCACGCGCACGACGGTAATCGGAATGCGGCAGATCCAAAATACGTTGGTCATTCGTGTATGAATGGACTGTCGTCATCATGCCCTTGTTAATGCCGAATTGATCCTGCAACACTTTGACGACAGGCGCAAGGCAGTTTGTCGTACATGATGCATTGGAAACGATATTGTCATTTTCAGGATCATAAGACTCTTCATTCACACCCATGACGAGTGTTTTCATATCCCCTTTGGCTGGTGCAGACAAGATCACTTTTTTCGCGCCCGCTTCGATATGCTTCATCAACGCTTTTTCATCCCGGAACACGCCTGTCGATTCGATGACGACATCGACATCCAACTCGCCCCACGGCAATTGTGACGGATCTTTTTCAGCGTATACTTTAATTTTCTTCCCATCGACGATGAGAGAATCTCCCTCTGAGCTGACTTCAGCGTCGAAAATCCCGTGCACCGAGTCATATTTCAAAAGATGCGCAAGCATTTGTGCATCCGTCAAATCGTTCACTGCCACAATTTCAAACTCATCATGCTTTCTTGCTTCCCTCATCACAACTCTTCCAATACGTCCAAATCCATTAATCGCCATTTTAATTGTCATTTCCGTTACCTCCTAAGATTCGGTTCAAGTATTTACGTTAGTTATGCATGTTAACCTTCTACTTTCGCAAGCATCGCGCGTGCCGCTCCTTCATCGGTGACAAGAGTCGTTTGACGGGGAGCGCTCTCCATATAGGACAAGATCGCTTCGGCTTTGCTTTTCCCGCCTGCAACAGCGATGATAAGCGGCACATTTTCCAACTGGTCCGTCTGAATGCCGACTGTCCTGATCCGATGGACGACATTGCCTTTATCATCAAAGTAATAGCCGAACGCTTCACCTTTCGCTCCTTGCTCCCGCAGATGTAGGCATTCATTCTCAGGTGTGTTTCGCAAGTCCGCCATTCGGAGGGCGTCCCCGATTCCATGCAGGACGCAATCCGTTTTCTTATAAAGCTCCATCATTTGGATAGCTGTGGGCTCCCGTTTGAACACTTCATGCGCTTCAACGCTCAGCGACTCGGGGTAATAGAACGTGCTGTACGTGCCCCCGCTTGCTTCCGCAAATGAAGCGGCGATGACGTTCGCCTGCAATCCGATATCGTCGCCGACACCGCCCCTTGCGGCAATGAAGTGCAGACGATCGGCATCTTCGATTGACTGAATGTGCTGCGGAATGGACGCCACCGAGCTTCCGCCTGTAACAGCAATGATACGGCCGTCACCGATCCGATTCATGAATTCAGCGGCAGCTTCCTTGCCGATAAGACTTTTCACAGCCGGATTTTCATCGCAATTTCCCGGAACGATTTGTACGTTTTGGATCCCTAATAACTCGGCCAGTTTCCTGGCAATCAATCCTTGCCCGGTCCACTCGTCAATTGTTGGTCCAAGCGAGTCGAGGACGGTCACCCCGTCGTTTGTTATGGTCGCGCCTTCTTTCGCAACGCGGATAAGTCCCTCTGTCCGCAACGTTTCCATCAAGTTCCGGCATTCCCGCTCCGAAATATCCGCCAACTGGCCAAGTGGTCTTCTTCCAATCGGACCTGCCACTTCGATGAATTTCAAAACTTTGTACCGCTGCTGTAATAACTCCATCATTTCCGGCACAAGCTTTTGTTGTGCCTCTATAATTTTTGGGATCATAGAAAACCCCTCTTTCACGATAGGACAATTTTGACCCATCTATATATTATTTGTCCCACCTAGTGCAAAAAAATATAAATCTTATTATTAGTATATACCTTGCCGCCAATAAATTCAAACTTCTTTATCTATTTTCGAATAAATCGAGCAAGTCGATATAGCCGATGGAGCCGTATAATAGCACTTCGCCATCCTTCTCCACGACGGGAATCATCATCATGTATTTCTCATGGCTTTCATCATCCGTTTCAATGTCGATTGTCGACCACGTTAGCGGAAAATCCTCTTGGACGAGTTTCATCATCGTTTCCGCCTCGTCACATAGATGACAGCCTTTTTTTGTGTAGAATTGAATGTGCATTTGGGACACCTCGCATAGTGGTTTTCTTTTAGTATAAATGAAAAAGAGGCTGTCAACAAAGTCATTTCGACTTTTCAGGACAGTCTTTTTGAGTGGCAGATGAATTTATGGTCGCTTTACTTGATTTATGATCACTCGCCACGCTTTATGATTACTTAGCCGGGTTTATGAGCACTTGCCTCGCTTTATGAGCACTTAACCGGATTTATG
>NZ_LQYA01000197.1 GCF_001531445.1 Sporosarcina koreensis | reverse complement strand
ACTGCGTCTACCCTCATTATTGGAGGGCGAAATGTGAATACGTCTTATTCACAATCAAATTTACGACACAACCAAATTTTAATTTGTCTTTGCGTTCTATCTTTTTTTAGCGTATTAAATGAAATGGTTTTGAACGTCTCATTACCTGATATTGCAAATGATTTTAATAAATCACCGGCGAGTACAAACTGGGTGAACACAGCCTTTATGTTAACCTTTTCTATTGGAACAGCTCTATATGGA
>NZ_LQYA01000196.1:75117-76656 GCF_001531445.1 Sporosarcina koreensis | reverse complement strand
CCGGTTCGGATCGACGCCTTTTTCGAAGCGGGTGCTTGCATCGCTTCGAAGTCCGACTTCCTTGGAAGTGTGACGTACAGATGAAGGTGCGAAATATGCGGACTCGATAACAACGGTCGTTGTTCCATCATGGACTTCCGAATTCGCTCCACCCATTACACCTGCGAGTGCAACTGGCTCGTTGCCATTCGTAATGACAAGGTTATGCGATTGCAATTTACGTTCGACATCATCCAATGTCGTTATCGTTTCGCCCTCTTCGGCATGTCTGACGACGATTTCACCCGTTTCAAGACGGTCGTAGTCGAATGCGTGCAAAGGTTGGCCATACTCCATTAAAACGTAATTCGTAATGTCGACGACATTATTATGAGGACGTACCCCTGCAGCCATCAAAGCATTTTGAAGCCATAATGGCGACTCCGCCACTTTGATATTCTTCACGACTTTTGCTACATACATCGGATTATCAACGGAAGCATCCACACGGAGCTTCAGCTTGTCTTCCGCTTTTTCCGCCGCCGTAGGATATTCTATTTTCGGAAGTGCAATCCCTTGGGATAAAATCGCTCCCACTTCATAAGCGACACCTAGCATGCTTAGCGCATCCGAACGGTTCGGCGTCAAGTCGAATTCAAGCACCGTGTCATCTAAGCCAAGCAATGGCAGTGCATTTTCGCCAGGTACCGCATCTTGTGGCAAGACATAGATGCCTTCTGCGTATGCTTTCGGAACAAGTTTCCCTTCAATTCCAAGCTCTTGCAAAGAACAGATCATTCCGTTCGATTCCTCGCCGCGCAGTTTCGCTTTTTTGATTTTCATGCCACCAGGGAGAACAGCTCCAGGACGGGCAACAATCACTTTTTGACCTTGCGCCACATTCGGTGCTCCACAAATGATCTGTGTCGTCTCTTCTCCGACGTCCACTTGACAAATATTCAATTTATCCGCTTCCGGATGCTTCACGCATTCTTTCACATGACCAACAACTACATTCGTCATGCCTTGCGTTAGATTGATGATGGAATCCACCTCGATGCCTGCACGCGTTATTCTTTCCGCTAAGTCTGTAGGGTCTATGCCGTTTATATTGACGTACTCATTTAGCCATTTCGTTGATACTAACATGTAATCTCCTCCTCAAGCTTCCGTCCGGTGGAATTGTGATATGAAACGCACATCATTCGTATAGAAATGACGGATATCTTCCACACCGTATTTCAGCATTGTGATACGTTCAGGCCCCATTCCGAATGCAAATCCTGAATAAACTTCCGGATCATAGCCGGACATTCTTAATACGTTCGGGTGTACCATGCCTGCCCCTAAGATTTCTATCCAACCTGTTTTTTTACAAATGTTACAGCCTGCCCCGCCACATTTGAAACAAGATATATCCATTTCAACTGACGGTTCCGTGAACGGGAAGAAGCTCGGACGCAAACGAATTTCACGCTCAGATCCAAACATTTTTTTAGCAAATAGATCCAGCGTACCTTTTAAATCGCTCATACGGATATCTTCGCCTACTACAAGACC
>NZ_LQYA01000196.1:15929-75107 GCF_001531445.1 Sporosarcina koreensis | reverse complement strand
ATCTTCGCCTACTACAAGACCTTCAATTTGTGTGAATTGATGTGAATGCGTTGCATCATCATTGTCACGGCGGTACACTTTGCCGGGGCAGATAATTTTAATCAACGCACCATCTTTCGCCTCCATCGTCCTAGCTTGAACGGGGGATGTTTGCGTACGAAGCAGAATGTCTTCCGATATATAAAACGAATCTTGCATATCGCGCGCCGGGTGCCCTTTCGGCAAATTAAGCGCTTCAAAATTGTAATAATCCTTTTCCACTTCCGGACCTTCGGCGATTTCGTAGCCCATGCTGATGAAGAAGTCTTCGATCTCTTCTACAACGCGCGTCAATGGATGATGGTTGCCGGTTGGAGCGGGACGGCCGGGCAATGTGACATCGATCGCTTCCTTTTCCAACTGTACATTAATCGCTTCTTCTTCAAGCATCGTCATTTTCGCCTCGAGTGATTCCGTAACCGCTTCACGGACGACATTGACAAGAGCTCCCATTTTAGGACGCTCTTCAGCAGGCAACTTCCCCATTCCCTTCAATAAATCGGTAATGGGTCCTTTCTTGCCAAGATAAGCGATACGGACGTCATTCAATTCCTTGACCGTCGTTGCTTCCTGGATTTTCACCAACGCTTCTTCTTTCAATTGCTGCAGTTGTTGTTCCATTGTCATTCTCCTTTCAAAATAAAAAAACCCCGCCCCTGAAAAGGGACGAGGACGAGTTCGCGGTACCACCCTGATTATTATGCAAACGCATAATCACTTCATTTGGGATAACGGCCCTCTACCGGCACGCCTTTACAGTTTACACTGGTCCAAGCGGCAGCTCGCGGGGTGAACTTCAACAGCATTTCGCCTATCTGCGCTCTCAGTCAAGGCGCCGATTTCCTGTCGGTTGCATACTATCTACTTTTCCCGGTCATAGCTTTTCAAAAGTTATATACATCATTACTATACCCGATTTCGTTTAGTACATCAACATGGATATCATTGTTTCCCGTACGTGTAAAGCAGGATTCCTGCAGCAATGGCGACATTCAACGATTCCGCCTTTCCGTACAAAGGAATTTTAACGATTGTCTCCACTTTCGATAAGTATTCAGAAGCGACTCCACTACCTTCATTACCTACGATAAGCGCAAACTCCTTCAACGGGCTTACACTGTAATGGTCGACTGCATTTTGCAAACCAGTTCCGATGACTTTGACGCCAGCCGCCTTCGCTCGGTCGATCCATTCAGCGAGATCCCCTTTGACTACAGGAATATGGAAATGCGAGCCTTGTGCGGAACGGACCGTTTTCGGATTGAAAGGATCCGCGGAACCTTTCCCGAGTATGACGGCATCCATGCCGGCTGCATCCGCCGTTCGGATCATCGTACCGATATTCCCCGGATCCTGCACGGCATCGATGAATAAAAGTTTTTTCCAACTGGCGGCCTCTTCATCCGTATGTTCTGGCTGACGGCAATGAGCAAATATCCCTTGAGACTGTTCCGTTTCGACCAGCTCTTTTGCAACCGCTTTTGTCACTTGTATCAGTTGGAGGTTATCGGTCTTCCATCCTGCTGGAAGTTCCAAATCTTCTCTGACAATCAGGTGAAGGATTGTCCCTTCCGTTTTTAATGCCTCCTCAACGAGATGGAAGCCTTCAACGACAAACTCTTCCGATTTATCCCGGTCTTTCTTAGAAGTGACAAGCTTTTTCCAATGTTTTACGAGCGCATTTTGTGTTGATTCAATTCTTTTCATGTATTGTGCGACATCCTTTTTCTACAAGTGTACCAAATGTCCGTATAGTTGGCGATCAATGTGTCCAAAATGATGTCAGGAGGATGATATGATGGATTTCCAAATTCGTGACGCCATTACCGCTAATATGACGAATAACTCGGCGACCGATATTCGTAACGTCGTTGAGGACGCATTACAGCGAGGCGAAGAACATTTATTGCCAGGTCTAGGTGTCTTTTTTGAAAAGTTGTGGGTCAATGCCGATGAACAGGAAAAGTCCAAAATTAGCGGCGAACTAGCGCAAGCATTTTCTGCAGGTTAATAGTGAAACGTTAAAAGCCACCCTTTTAAGTGGCTTTTAACGTGGATGCGCATAAAAGATTACAGCAATGCAGCCAATACCGCCTTCTGTGCATGTAGCCGATTTTCCGCCTGTTGGAATACATACGAATTCGGTCCGTCAATGACGGAAGTGGCAACCTCTTCTTCGCGGTGGGCCGGCAAGCAATGCAGGAACATATAATCTTTCTTTGCATTCGCCACAAGCGCATCGTTGATTTGGAACCCTTTGAACGCTTCGAGACGTGCTGCAGTCTCTTCCTCCTGCCCCATGCTCGCCCAGACGTCCGTATAGACGATATCTGCATTTTCCACTGCTTCTACAGGATCGGATGTCTGCATGAGGGATCCGCCATTCTCCGCGGCAAT
The DNA here is from genome assembly GCF_001531445.1 of Sporosarcina koreensis. Classification (GTDB taxonomy): domain Bacteria; phylum Bacillota; class Bacilli; order Bacillales_A; family Planococcaceae; genus Sporosarcina; species Sporosarcina koreensis_C. The sequence goes on along the minus strand of NZ_LQYA01000196.1, from coordinate 72,671 downwards.
TTTTTGGGCTTTTACAAAAAGATCCGGATTGAACTCGAACCCTTCAGGAGTTGCAACCGCAATATGCATACCCATGTGCGCAGCTCCGATGGCCAATGAATGGGCCACATTATTTCCGTCACCAACATATGCAAGTCTTTTGCCTTTAACTGCCCCTTTCACTTCGATGATCGTCAGTAAATCAGCAAGCGCCTGGCATGGATGGAACATATCTGTCAATCCATTGATGACAGGGATGGATGAATGCTTCGCCAGCTCTTCCACCATTTCATGTGAATTCGCACGGATCATGACTGCATCCAAGTACCCAGATAACACATTTCCAGTGTCATATATAGATTCCCCGCGTCCAATCTGCAAATCATTAGCGTTCATGTACATCGCATGACCACCAAGCTGGACCATTCCAACTTCGAAGGAAATTCTCGTACGCGTGGAATGCTTTTCAAAAATCATGCCCAACGTCTTTCCTTGCAGTATGGGGGGACATTTCCCTTCAATTGCATCCTTTTTCATCACCAACGCTTTTTGCAATAAATAATCGATTTCTTCGCTTGTATAGTCGAGTAACGTTAACAGATCGCGTCCTTTTAACTGACCTTCAATTTTTTTTGCTGTCTTTAATGTGGATATATGCATTTTCACCAAAATGATCATCTCCATCCTGAATATGGTTGTATAATTCATTATAATTACGCATATTTATAAAGTCAAATGAATTATTATAAGTAAATGAAAAATACTTAGTTAGTCAGGAGTATGCTTTTATTATAGTTTTTTATTCAATTTCCATGAAAACACCAATATGCATTTATACATAATTCATTGCATAAAAAAAAGACCGTACCTATACCAGGCACGATCCTTCCATTCATTATTCAAAAATGATTTTATCAACTGTTTCGCGATTTAGTTTTTTGATCACTTCTACAATCAGTTTCACTGCATTTTCGTAATCATCCCGGTGCAGCATTGCCGCATGGGAATGGATATAGCGAGTTGCAATACAAATTGCGAGGGACGGCACGCCGTTTCCACTTACATGGATGGAACCTGCGTCAGTTCCTCCGCCTGGAATCGCTTCGAATTGGTAAGGGATTCCATGTTCTTCCGCCGTATCGACGACTAGGTCACGCAATCCTTTATGGGAGACCATCGATGCGTCGTAGAGCAGGATTTGTGGCCCGTCGCCCATTTTGCTGGTCGATTCTTTTGAAGTTATGCCAGGTGTATCTCCTGCAATACCTACGTCAACAGCAAATCCGATATCCGGTTTCACTTTTGCGGCAGCCGTTTTCGCACCGCGCAGTCCGATTTCCTCTTGCACTGCACCGACGCCGAATACGATGTTCGGGTGCTTTTCATCTTTCAATGCTTTCATGACGTCGATTGCGATGGCGCAGCCGATACGGTTATCCCATGCTTTTGCAAGCAAATATTTGTCGTTGTTCATGACCGTGAATTCGAAATATGGAACGATCATATCTCCAGGGAGAACGCCCCATTCCATCGCTTCCTCCTTCGAAGTTGCACCGATATCGATGAACATGTCTTTAATATCCACCGGCTTTTTCCGCGCTTCAGGTGAAAGGATGTGCGGCGGCTTCGACCCGATGACCCCCGTCACGGTATCCCCTTTGCGCGTAACGATCGTCACACGCTGAGCGAGCATGACTTGAGACCACCATCCGCCAACCGGTTGGAAGGAAATGAACCCTTTGTCATCAATTTTCGTTACCATGAAGCCGACTTCATCCAGGTGGCCAGCTACCATTACTTTTGGTCCGTTTGCATCGCCGCTCTTTTTAGCAATCAATGATCCAAGTCCATCGTATTCGATTTCATCAGCGAACGGCTCAATATATTTCTTCATGACTTCCCGCGGCTCACGCTCATTTCCGGGAATTCCTTTCGCGTCTGTCAAATCCTTTAACATGGTCAATGTTTCATCCATCTTCGACATATATTTCGACCTCCTAAATAAATTTACTAGTTCAGTATAGATGAAAAATGGTAGCAATGGAAGTGCTTTCACACTCAGAGAATTTCTTTTCGAAGTTGCGCTGCACTTTTCGGGGAAAGCAGTCCCGGTGCGACGTCAAATACAGTCTTCGCGCCCATGTCCCCTTTTTTATTCAACCTGTGAGCTGCCCGCGCATAAGCGACGAGGACACTCGATGTGAATTCCGGATTGCTATCCAATTTCAACGAGAATTCCATTACTTGATTATTCGCTTCACCAGTTTTCCCGCTGCGGATGACAAAACCGCCATGAGGCATCGCACTATGCTCTTCTTTCAATTGCTCCTCGGTTATGAAATGAACTGTCGTATCATAATCTGTAAAGTAGTTCGGCATCGTTACGATAGCGCGTTCCACTTCAGCTTCGTCCGCACCTTCCTCAAGCAAGACAAAGCACTCTCGTGTATGTTTTTCACGTGTCGTCAGCTCAGGCTGAGATCCGTCGCGCACCTTTTCGACAGCCGACTCGACGGGGATTGTATATTGGACAGCGCCTTTTACTCCTTCAATTCTTCTAACGGCATCCGAATGGCCCTGACTTAACCCTTTCCCCCAGAACGTATACGTTGCCCCTTCCGGAAGGATTGACTCCCCGTAAAGCCGATTGATAGAAAACAGTCCTGGATCCCATCCAACGGAAATAATGGCCGTTTTTCCATTCGGTCGGGCCGATTCATCCACCGCTTCGAAGTATTCAGGAATCTTCGCATGCGTATCAAAGCTATCGACTGTATTGAACAGCTTCGAAAGTGCAGGTCCTTGTTCGGGAAGATCGTCTTTCGAGCCTCCACATAATATTAAAACATCGAAATCATCTACGTATTTTTCAATTTCATTCAAATGTAAAACAGGCGTATCGCTATTCACTCTCAACTCACTTGGCTTTCTCCTTGTGAAGACCCCTTTAAGTACAAGATCATCATTTTGAGCAATTGACGATTCGACCCCTTTGCCCAAATTGCCGTATCCTACGATACCAATTCTGATTTTTTCATCCATCATGACCAGCCCTCTCTATGAAAGTATTCTCCCATTTTATCGTTTCGCCACAATTTTGGCTATTTATTCTTTTGTTCACAAGCTGTCCTTTTGCCTATTTCTGCATCCATGGTAAAGTAGAATATGATTCAACTTAATTGAAATGAGGATTACACATGCGCGCTTTCGTTTATATCATTGTCTTTTTTTCCTTCTTTGACTTATTCTCACAACTGCCAATTATGAGCCCTTTTGCACTGTCTTTAGGCGCTTCTTCCTTCATGACAGGGTTGGCTGTCGGAATGTATTCATTTTCCAATACCATCGGGAATGTCATTTCCGGTTTCATGACGGATCGTAGAGGACCGTTCGTCATTTTACTTATCGGCCTGTTCGCATCAGGTATTTCACTTCTTTTCTATTCGTTTGCATCTGGACCGGCTTCCCTTCTCGGAATCCGTTTCATCCATGGGTTCATGGAAGGGCTTATCGTCCCTGCGGCATTTACATTCCTCGCAAACCGTGCCGAAGAGTCCAAAAGAGGCAGAAGCGTAGCCATTTCAGGAGCATTTGTAGGGATGGCTGCAATCATCGGACCTGCCTATAGTGGAATTGTCGCGGCAAAAACGGGAGCTCCGTTCATCATGACAGTGAATGGATTCATCATGTTCATCCTTGCCATTGCTGCATTTTTTGTATTGCGCTCTTTTTCATTCACGAAGAAGCAAAAGATACAAAGCGGGAAACATTTCAGGGTTCGGTATTTGTTCAAGCACCCCGGGATGATCCGTGCATTTGCAGGCGCCTTTTTCCTCATGTTTTCCCAAGGCGTATTGGCTTTGGTCCTGCCTTTAAAAGTTGAGGCGCTCGGATTTGATACGAAAGCGACGGGGATGTTACTCAGTACATTCGGCATCGTCGCCATCCTAATTTTCTTGCTTCCGATCAACCGTATTTTCGATAAAGTACGTCCGATGATTACATTGGCTTTCGGCATTTCGATGATGGGGGCAAGTATGCTGTTTCTTAGTCAAGTAACAGAGCTGCTATTCCTTTACTTCGCTATGGCACTGTACGGAATAGGTTTTGCTTTCCTTTTCCCTTCTATCAACTCGTTGCTCATCGACTCATCGTCTCCCGAATTTCGTGGGAAGGCATATGGCTATTTCTATGCATTCTTTTCAATCGGCGTCGTTGCCGGCTCCAGTCTGATCGGCTATTTGGATCTGACCTTCAAGGGCGGATTCATGCTCACAGGCATCATCCTATTATGCGTCGCCGTCTTTACGATATTCGGGATGAAGAAAAGTCTTGTGTTGACAGAAAAATAATGATAAGAATTTGAACAGATACTTTGGAGAAGGGGCTGTCCAGAAAGTCAGTGAAAACTGACTTTCTGTGATGGCCCCGTTTTCTGTCGAAGAATATATGGAAGTATCCTTGAAACGTTGCTTTCCGTTCCAGGCGCACGCTTTCCAGGGGGCGGGCGGTGAGCCTCCTCGTTCGCTTCGCTCCCTGCGGGGTCTCACCTGTCCCGCTTATCCCCAGGAGTCGGCGCCTTTCACTTCAAGCAACTAATAATCACAGGCTATAAATATCCAAAAAAATCGTCCAATCTAGTAAAATGGAAGTAACCAAACCCCCATCTCAGAAAGGACGATTCTTATGTGCAATCCGAAGATTACTATGAACAACAATTATACCACAGAACTACCTTTAGGAATAAAGGAAATTTCATATGGAACTCAACTCGTTTGAAAATGATTTGATTTCATCCATGAATGCTTCTCCGTACCTTTCCAACTTTGCCGCCCCCACACCATTCACTTCCAAAAAAGCGTCTTCCGTAACCGGCATTTTTGCTGCCATATCACGCAATGACTTATCCGAAAAGACGACGAATGGCGGGACGCCCGCTTCTTGGGCCAGCTTCATGCGCAGGGCCCGCAACTGGTTGAATAGCGGATCGTCTTTCGCGATCTGCTTCGTTTCGACGGTCCCTTTCCGATAAACCTGTATTTTACCGGTCAATACGTCCTTGCCTTGTTCGGTGACATAAATAATCGGGAATTGACCATTTTCCACCCCGAGGTAATTTTCGGAAATGATGAACTCGATGAAATCGGAAACGTCTTTTGCGTTCCGTTCTTTCATCAGGCCATATGTCGTCAATTTATCGAAACCGAATTCCAGCACTTTTTTATTCCGCGAGCCTGTGAGCACTTGTGCGATCATCGTTTTGCCAAAACGCTGCCCCATTCGTATGACGCAAGATAGAACCTTCTGCACGTCAACTGTAACCTCAAAGCTTTCACGGGTGTCTGTACAGTTCGCGCATCTTCCGCAATCCTGCACATCCGTCTCCCCAAAATACGAAATAATGAATTTTTGAAGACATGATTCGGTATGGCAATAGTCGATCATCGACTGCAGTTTCTCCAGTTCTGCGGGGATCCGGTTTTGATCCTGTGATTGATCAATGAGGAACCGCTGCGTGATCACGTCCTGCGAAGAAAATAAAAGGGTGCATTCACTATCAAGCCCGTCCCTTCCCGCACGGCCTGCCTCCTGATAATAACTCTCCATATTTTTCGGCATTTGATAATGGATGACATATCTAATATTGCTTTTATCGATCCCCATCCCAAACGCATTCGTCGCCACCATGACAGTCGCCTCATCCATAAGAAATCGTTCCTGTTCAGATTGACGGAAAACATCCGATAGGCCTGCATGGTATTTTGCAACCGCGACTCCGCTCCGCTCAAGCGTTGCATGGATCTGGTCGACCGCTTTACGTGTGGCAGCGTAGATAATACCCGCTTCCCCTTCATTCTTTTTGACATATTCTTTGACGAACTTATCCCTGTCCTGCCCTTTGATGACAGAAAAGGTGAGATTACTTCTTTCAAAGCCCGTCATGACTGTATTGTCATGTTCGATATGCAATTGGTCGCAAATATCTTCCCTCACCGCAGGCGTTGCGGTTGCTGTCAATGCCAAAACAACCGGTTTTCGTTCGAAGGAAGAAATAACTTTGTTCATCATACGGTAACTTGGTCTGAAATCATGTCCCCATTGCGAAATACAGTGCGCCTCATCAATTGCGATCATCGGAATATCCATTCTGCTGATTTGCTGAATGAACGAAGGAGATTCAAATCGTTCAGGAGCTACGTAGAGCAGACGATACATTCCCTCCAATGCGTTTTCAACCGTCCCAAAGTATTCTTCCGTCGACAATGTACTATTGATGTACGCTGCAGGTATGCCGATTTGATGAAGGGCATCCACTTGGTCCTTCATCAATGAAATCAACGGTGATACGACTAATACCGTGCCTTCCATGACCAGCGCCGGGACTTGATAGCAGATGGATTTACCGCCGCCAGTAGGCATGACGCAAAGCGTATCTTTTCCATCAAGCACATTACGGATAGCTTGGTCTTGGCCTGTACGGAAGGAAGAAAACCCGAAGTAGGAAGATAAGACAGAATTCATTTTTTCGATCGGAATCACCTCTTTCTATCAGTCAAAGAAAAAAGCACCTACGTTCGGCGCTTTTTCCACCTTTTTCACTCTAGCAATAACCGTTCTTCATCGCGGCTATGTATTTCATTAACAACTACTAATGCATAAAATTTCTGTAAAATAGTAGGGCTGAGTTTTTCCGTCTCGCGAAGTGTTTCAATATCTTCCACGATAATCCTGAGCAGATCATGATCTCTCGTCAATTGGGTAATTGCCTCGCCCAGTTCGGGGTTTTCTTTTTTGATTTCCAGATAGAGCCCTTCTTCTTCGGCGTCGGCATGGCTGATCACCCTTGACTTCCAATAATCAATCAGTTCATCAGCAGCGCGATCAGCCGATTTCATATCGCCTTCCTGCAGAAACTCAATTAGCAATTCCGTCTTGCTGACAGCTCCCGACAACCCGCCTTCGTGGATGGCACGGTGGGCTTGCAGTTGTTTCAACGCTGGACCTGACATATGACTCATCCTTTCAATTAAATGCTTTCTTCTAGAATAACAGACATTTGTACAAGTCACCAATTGAATGACATAAAAAAAGCCCTCCCTACGAAAATATCGCATGTGAGAGCTTTCGATCATAATGCAAACGGAGATGAGAGGATTTGAGCCCCCGCGGCGCGTGAACGCCCTAGCTGATTTCGAGTCAGCCCCCCTGCAGCCAATCGAACCACGAAGAGTTCGATTTGCCTTAATTTCTGTGTATTTTGCAGAAATTAAGGCATCCCTCGTGAACACTTTTAACATTATATTTTTGCGATACGGATGTTGCTTATCATAGCAATACCAAGAACAACCATGAGAATGACGAAAAACGGCGGTCCGATATAAGGACTCAAAAAGTATGATAATGTCAGCAGAACACCAGCTGCCGTAATCGGCACACCATAAAAGGAACCGTCAAACTCCTTAACATTGTAACGAGCAAGACGTATTGCTCCTGCGGCGATATAAAAGACAGTCGCTGCGATGCCGACCCATAGCATTGAGGATAAATCAGTCATGTAGATCAGAAGCGCAGGAGCTATTCCGAATGATACAATGTCACTTAGCGAGTCCAGCTCTTTGCCAAATAGCGACTCAGAATGAAAATACCGCGCAGCCATGCCGTCGAACCTGTCGAGAAGGGCTGCAAGAAAAATGAAAACAAGACTCATATGCGCAAGCTCCCGGGCGATAAGAATAATTGCGATGATGCCAAAACTCAAGTTTGTAATTGTGATTGTATTCGCCACTTGGCCTTTTATTTTCGTATAATCTAAGTATCTAGACGAGAACATGATGATACCTCCAGTATTATTATCTTGCATGCTAGGTAACTATTTAAGAGCATTGGAGATTTAGACATGAAAAAAAATTTATTTAACCGCTTTGTGGAACTGAGCGGACATCCCTTCTCTTCCGCCTTATTAAAAGCAGTTACAAGATCCCGCCTAAGCAGGAAGCTTATCAAGCCTTTTGCAAGGACGTACCGCATTAACGAAGAGGAAGCAGAATTCCCAATCGAACAGTATAACAGCCTTCAAGCTTATTTTACGCGTAATCTAAAAAAGGGTTCACGCACGATTAATATGGGTCCGAATACCTTGATTTCACCGGTTGACGGCGTTGTTACGGAGGCAGGTGAAATTAACAAAGATCAAACATTCATGATTAAGGACCATCTATATAGTATAAAGCAGATTTTGGGAGATGAAAAGATAGCAATTCCATTTAAAGGAGGTTACTTTTATATATTTTATCTCTCACCTAGCCATTATCACCATTTCCACTATCCATACGATGGAGAAATTGTATCAAGATATGCTTTGGGGACCATATCCTCCCCTGTAAACAATCTCGGCTTGCAACTCGGCAATCAGCCTTTCGCAACTAATTATCGAATCATATCTGAACTTTCAACAATTCATGGCAGAATGGCAATGATTAAAGTCGGGGCTCTGAACGTGAACAGCATCCATATTTTGGATTCCTCCACTACCTGCAAAAAAGGAGAAGAGTGCGGTTACTTCTCATTTGGGTCGACTGTCATTTTATTAGTTGAGAAGAACGAATCTTTCCAATCAACAATTGCTGTTAATTCGGAAGTGAAAATGGGACAGGCAGTTGGGGAATGGGTGGCCCACTCACAATAAACCTTCAATAATCGGCCACCTCCTAGAATTTCAGATACTTCCCCCTCTTCAGTTAAATATAATCAAAATTATGCAATATGAATTATCTCTCAATAATCATTATAATTTACTGTGGATTTTACGGAATGCATGTGCTATATTGAAAAGGAAGCATAGCAGACTATTAATTCAAGGGGGCATTATCAATGACAAACAATGATAATCATTCTCAAAGGAAACTGACAACCGCAGCGGGCGCTCCTGTAGTGGACAACCAAAACTCGATGACTGCGGGTCCAAGGGGTCCAGTCCTTTTACAGGATGTCTGGTTGATTGAAAAGCTGGCACATTTCGACCGCGAAGTCATCCCTGAACGCCGGATGCATGCGAAAGGATCAGGTGCTTACGGAACATTCACGGTAACGAATGATATTACCCAATATACGAGAGCGAAACTTTTCTCCGAGGTCGGAAAGAAGACGGATATGTTCGCCCGCTTTTCAACAGTTGCAGGAGAACGTGGTGCAGCTGATGCTGAACGCGACATTCGTGGATTTGCACTTAAATTTTATACAGAAGAAGGTAACTGGGACCTTGTCGGAAACAACACACCCGTCTTCTTTTTCAGGGATCCTCTCCAATTCCCTGACTTGAACCATGCTGTCAAAAGAGATCCGCGCACGAATATGAGGAGCGCGACAAACAACTGGGATTTTTGGACTTCCCTACCTGAAGCATTGCACCAAGTGACCATTGTCATGAGTGAACGCGGCATTCCGAAGACATATCGTCATATGCACGGCTTCGGCAGCCACACGTATAGCATGATCAATGCAAACAATGAACGCGTTTGGGTCAAATTCCATTTCCGTTCCCAACAAGGGATTGAGAATTTGACGGACGAGCAGGCGACTGAATTGATCGGCACGGACCGCGAAACACACCAACGGGATCTATTGGAAAGCATCGATAACGGAAACTTCCCTAAATGGAAGATGTATATCCAAGTAATGACGGAAGAACAGGCACTGAACATGCCTTACAACCCGTTCGATTTGACGAAAGTCTGGTATAAAGGCGACTTCCCACTTATCGAAGTTGGAGAATTCGAATTGAACCGTAACCCGGATAACTATTTTGCCGAAGTAGAGCAAGCCGCTTTCACTCCTGCGGCGATCGTTCCCGGGATCGGCTTCTCCCCAGATAAGATGTTGCAGGCAAGACTATTCTCTTATGGCGATGCACAGCGCTACCGTCTTGGCGTCAACCATCACCAAATTCCGGTCAATGCACCGAAATGTCCGTTCCATAGTTTCCATCGCGATGGCGCGATGAGGGTGGATGGCAACCATGGAAGCAGAACTTCCTATGAACCGAACAGCTTCGGTGAATGGAAAGAACAGCCTGATTTCAAAGAGCCGCCACTTAAAATCTATGACGATGCAGCGCACTGGGATTTCCGTGAAGATGATGATGATTATTTCACACAGCCAGGCAAACTGTTCAATTTGATGAATGACGAGCAAAAAGCATTATTATTCGGAAATACCGCCCGCAATCTTGGCGATGCCCCGAATGAAATCAAATACCGTCATATCCGCCATTGCTACCAAGCGGATCCTGCCTATGGCGAAGGTGTTGCTGCGGCACTTGGCTTCTCGATGGATGACGTATTGGTTAAACAGGAAGTTACTAGTAAATAAGAATGAAAAAATGCCACCGAAAGAAATTTTCTTTCGGTGGCATTTTTCTTGCCGAAAAACAATATTCATCTATGACGGGAAATCTTCTGACATCGCATTGAATAAATTATCCGTCCCCTCCATATCCTAGTGTTACTTATCTTAGGAGTGATATATATGGAGACGGCCAATGCCCTGCCAATTTCCAAAGACCATTTATTGAATACATGCTTTCTATTATTTTGCCTATGCATGCTCGATGCAATCTTCACGGATCTCGGCATCCGCTACGGTCATATCGAAGAAGCGAATCCATTCGTTCGTTCCCTATATGATATGAATGTCATTGCATTCTATTTGTTGAAGGCAAGTCTTCCAATTCTGTTATTCATGCTTATGCATTACATGAAACCATCACTTTTAATAAGAAATCTACTTGTAGTTGCACTAATTGTCTATACATTCATCATCTTCATCCACGTATCATGGATTATCATCGTCATCGCATTCATTTAGCGGATGGGTCCGCCGTATTAAACATATTTGCAACAATCAAACCCGTGATAAGGGCAATGACGCTCATCACAAATGGCGTCCCGCTTTCCGGGATACCCGGATAAATGACGAATACTGAACCGAGGATCAAGCCGATAATGATGGCGAACATGGCATGAGTGAACTTATCCAATAAAAAATGGATTGCCCTGCTGCTAACAATGAATCCGACAATTACCCCTGCCCCGATGACAATGATGATTGGGATGTTCAATGTTGATAGTGCATTAATCGCCGTTGTATAAACGCCCAATAAAAGTAAAACAAACGAGCCGCTCACGCCCGGCAACAACATTGCCATGCTTCCTGCCCACCCTGCCAAAAACAAGCCTATCGTATTTTGCATGGTTAACGATGTAATGACGCCAGTTTCTGCGGGTTTAATGAATGCTGTAGAGGCCAACGCAGCGCCGACTGCAAGCAAAAGGATGAAATGCCAGATTTTGAAGTTCTTTCTGACGCCCGCCTGCCTTGATATGAATGGTACGACACCAATAATCAACCCTAAAAAGAAAAATTGTGTCGGTTGCGGGTAGTCCTTCAATAAGAAGTCAATGACCCTGCTGAAAAGCAACAATGTCAAGCCGATCCCTACGCCTAACGGCAATAAAAAGCCGATATGTTTTTTCCATTCACGGCTGAAAAAGCCGCTGATTGCAAGTAATAATCGATCATATATGCCAAGAATGAACGCGATTGTTCCCCCGCTCACTCCCGGAATTAAGTCGCTGATCCCCATCAGGAATCCACGATAAATATTCTTCCATTCCATACTGTAGTTCCTCCAATATCTCTTCAATGATAGTAGTATACCATTTAGCCAATGATGACAACCATTTTAAATGCAATAGGACTATTTTTATTTTTCTTACATATGTATAGTTGACTTTACAATTTGTATAGTATACCATACACATAAGTAAGAAGTGATCTGTGCAAGGAGGAGTCGGTTTGATTAAAAACCGCGTCAAAGAACTGCGTGCACGTTTTGATTACACACAAGGTGAGCTGGCTGACATAGTAGGTGTCACAAGGCAGACAATCGTTGCGTTAGAAAAAGGGAGCTACACCCCTTCCCTGCTTTTAGCTATGAACCTTGCTGAAGTTTTCAAACTGCCGATCGAGGAAATATTTACGAAGGAGGAAAGTTAAAAATTGAAAATGAATATCGCTGTTTTTTTAAGGATTATGTTGTTCATTTCACTATCTGTAATGGTTTACGATTATTTAAAGTTAGAGCAAAGTTTCATTCAAATGGAACGAGGGTTTATTGATGGATTCAGCATGTACATCTCTCCGTGGCCTGGAAATTTTTTCTTAATAACCACTTTACTTTTCCTATTAGCTAACATTGTCATAATGATTAACGTTTGGAGAAATAAAAATGCCGATAAACGTTCATTTCTCACCTTCGAATATGATGTCTCTGACGAAAGGGCCGTCGGAAATACTAGAAAAGCAGTTAGCCATGCGTTTTCCATTCTACTTATCTATTCACTATTAATGATTGGATCATATATGTACATCCCAAATTATTTCGTCGATCATATTTGGTATCCGCTTTTTACAACTGCATCAATCCCTATTGTCGGATTGATTTCGTATTTTATTGTTTATAAAGTGCTGCAATACAAGTAAAAGGAGAGGATTCTATGAAAGACTTAACTATTGCCATTGCGTTGCGAATCATGTTAACGGCCATATCATTCCCGAGTTCAATCCGCAAGACGAAAGAGAACATCAAATTAGCGGAGAAGCATATAAAATCGCATTTTCTACTATTCTAGTTATCTCTTTTATCGTCATTTGGGTTGCAGCCTTCATTCAAATATTTGACAGCACATTGCAGCCACTCTTCATCTCTCTAAGTATCGGATTCATTCCGATATCCGGCTTGCTTGCCTATTTCTTTTCCTACCGCTATCAATACAAAAAATAAAAACGCCAGCGTAGTTCATTGCTACGCTGACGCTTTTTATCAGTTTGCTACTTTTTCCTCGCTGCTGCGCTTTTCGATTTCTTCCAAACGCGCATCGAATTCTTCTACTGTCATTTTATTTTCCACAAAATAACGGTTGCGTGGATGTGTACGACACTCGTCTGAACAACTACGCATATAAAGCCGCTCATTTTCTTCAGAGCAAAGGATTTTCTTGTTGCATTCAGGGTTTGCACAGTTTACGTAGCGTTCGCAAGGCGTCCCGTCAAAATGATCACGACCGACGATAACATGCTCAACCTGATTCACAGGAACAGCAATCCTTTCATCGAATACATAACATTGGCCGTCCCATAGTTGGCCTTTCGCTACCGGGTCTTTACCGTACGTTACGATTCCGCCTTCCAAGTGTGCAACGTCTTCAAAACCTTCACGCTTCATCCAGCCTGTGAACTTCTCACATCTGATTCCGCCAGTGCAATACGCAAGAACTTTTTTGCCTTCAAATAGTTCTTTATTTTCACGGACCCATTCAGGAAGATCGCGGAAATTCTCAATATCCGGACGAATCGCCCCTCTGAAGTGTCCAAGATCATATTCATAGTCATTTCTTGTATCAAACACAACTGTGTTTTCATCTTGCATAGCTTTTAAGAATTCTTCCGGTTTCAAATATTGGCCAGTCAATTCCAATGGATTAATATCCTCTTCAAGGCTCAAGTTTACAATTTCCTGCCGGTGCCGCACGTGCATTTTTTTGAATGCATGTCCATCTGCCTCGTCGATTTTAAACCAAAGATCTTTGAAACGCTCATCACTGTGCATCATGTCCATGTATGCTTCCGTTTGTTCAACAGTTCCGGAACATGTACCGTTGATGCCTTCCTTGCCGACCAAAATACGGCCTTTCAATCCAAGTTCCTTACAAGAAGCCAAATGTTCGGCAGCAAATGTTTCAGGGTCTTCGATGTGTACGTATTTATAGTACAACAGTACCCGATATGCTCCAGTTTCCATTTCTTCGACCACCTTCTGTTTGTTTTCTTTGCAGTAGAAATAACAGCCTGATCGGTTTAACAATATTTGATTGTAAACACTCAATAGCTCACCCGTATTTGCAAGATCCGGGCATCAGACAGTATATCATAAAAATGTCCTATGAAAAAGCAATTTCCCCTCATTCTTTTTATACTATCTTCATTTCAATTGACCTTATTTATCCACCCCCAATTTGGGTATAAGTGTTGTATACTCATAGTATGAAAGAATCGACATTTTTCCCGATTATCCGAAACTATCTGCGGAGTCGCTCCGTCTAACTTTACAAGTAGATCAATCAGGAAGCTTGATAGAGTTCTGCTACAAAAAATCATAAAGGAGCCGCGCATCATGAAAAGAAAGCGTCATAAAGCACGATCTGTATGGATCGACATCACTTTTTCCATCGCTATTGTCCTATTGACAGTCAGTGCCATAATTCTCGTTTTTAAGACAGAAAATGGCCACACCGCTTTACAGTCTGACGAGAAGGAGATGATTTCTTCCGCTCCCGTCGAATCGGAGCAAATAGATTCGAACTATCCAGGAATCAAAATCATTACAAAAACATCAAACGATAAAAATGCTCCTTATGCCATCCAGTATCCGCAAAGCATACATAACAATTTCAATACGGAAGTCAAAAACTATATCGAAAAAGTCCAATCAAAATACTTCGAAACGATAATCGAGAAAAAACGGCTAAACGAAAAAACTTCAGGGGAATTGAATGTCTCTTATGAAACGTTGCCCCATGCTTCAGGAAACTATTCCTTTGTCTTTCTCAACAGCAGCAGTTTCAGTGATTTGGAATCTGGGAAAATGGAAATCCGTTCGTTCCATTTAAATCCGGAGACAGGCGAAAGCTTTTCTATACGGGACTTATTTGCAGGAGATTCCAACCGTCTACAGACACTTGCTTCGTTAGTACGTGGAGCGATTCAAAAAGACGATTTGCTACAGGAACACCTTATCGAAAATGAAGTGGAAAGGTATACAGAGCCTAGGTGGATGAACTACAGGAATTTTGCCATCTCAGACGACGCACTCATTATCTACTTCGATGAAAACACAATAGCAGACAGCTTGGTTGGACCTCCTATCGTCTCTATACCCATCGAAGCGATAGAAGAATTATTGGCGTCGACGTTCAAGCCGAAAGCTAAAGAAGATGGAGTTGAAGTCTCCGATGAGGATTCCGAGAATGCATCCACCGAAGAAAATAACGATGGAAATTCCAACGAATCTACTGAATCGGATGTAAAGTCCGATGAAGAATCCGCAACTTCTTCTTCTGGTGAATCCGTCCGAAAAAAAGTCGCTTTGACATTTGACGATGGACCTGATCCGAAAGTGACGAGACAAATATTAGAAACTCTACAAAAGCATGAAGCCAAAGCAACCTTTTTCATGCTCGGCAGCCGTGTCGAATATTATCCGGATATTGTCAATGAAATAAAGGACGCCGGCCATGAATTAGGAAACCATACGTGGACGCACGCTGATTTAACGAAATTAGGAACTGAACGCATCGCTAAAGAAATTGAAAAGACTTCCGCAGTCATCGAGGAAGTGACCGGACAAAAAGTCGAAGCGTTCCGTCCTCCCTACGGAGCATTCAATGACACCGTCAATAATACGACCGGTTTGCCGATCATTTTATGGGATGTGGATACGCTCGATTGGAAGTATCGTGACCCTGCGAAGCTTCTTCAAATGGTGAAAGAACATGTGAGGGATAGAAGCATCATTTTAATGCATGACATTCACCAATCGACTGCCGATGGGCTAGATGCTGTTCTAACATACTTGAAAAATGAAGGCTATGATTTTGTCACTGTTAAAGAATTGGAAGAGACATCCCCCTGAACATAATTGTTCAGGGTTTTTTCTATGATAAGTGTATATTTTAATACCGATCACTGTTATAATAGTATTAGAACAGAATGGAGGGTATGAGATGTTCATTCAAATCGAACCGACTTCAGAAATACCGATATATACTCAATTGGCGAATCAATTGATTGAATTGATTGCTACAGGTACATTGAAAGCTTCCGATGCATTGCCTTCCGTCCGCTCTCTCGCAGCCGATCTTGGAGTCAATATGCATACAGTGAACAAAGCGTATCATGAGTTGGAGAAGAAAAAAATAATTGAAATCATCCCGAAGTCAGGCGCCATCATCAATCCGATATCCTCAAACGGACCAAGCGATATGCAAATGGACCTAATCAAGCTTCATCTAAAGCCGCTCATTGCAGAATCGATTGTTTACGGCTTGGACAAGGAACAGATTCTTTCAATCACCTCATCAATCATTTCGGAAATTACGGAGGGATGAACAATGGTACTTACATTATTTTTGGCGATCATCTTATTTTTAACCATTATGCAAGCAGTTATTCCGTACCTTTTGAAGAAAACAATCGTTTTCGGCGTGACGATACCTGAAGGGCATACCGATGACAAGACGCTTGCTGTATATAAGAAAACCTATTCGGCAACTATCTTCTTCATGGGTTCGATCGGTCTGCTCATTTATGTATTTTGGGCTCTCAGTAATCATTTGCAAGAAGAGAAAATCGTCTTCGCCGGATTGATTCTTCAATTTGGAATCCTACTGATCAGCATGGCTCTTTACTTATACTTTCATATTCGGACGACAAAAAGGAAACGGGAGCATAAATGGGGAGATAACTTAAAAAGAGTGCGGGTAGCAGATTTGACGAGCCGTTCCAATGATGAAATGCTCCCTTCTCTCATGTTTGCATTGCCTATCCCTATTACATTCGGTTTGATCGGCTATACAGCGATTCAGTACGGCGCCATGCCGGATCTGATACCTACCCATTGGGGACCCAATGGACAACCGGATGCATTTACCGAGAAAAACCGTTTTTCCGTCATTGCTCTCTTGCTCATTCTCCTCGTCATGCAAGGGATGATGCTCGCAATCAATACTTTTACTAAGAAATCCGGTGTGAAACTGAATGCATCGAAAAGGAACTCTTCCCGCATTCAACAATTAACATTCAGGAAGTACACAAGCTGGTTGCTGTTTTTAGTGTCAATTTCAATGACGGTGCTTTTAGGCTTTCTACAGCTGACGACAATCCATGGAGATTTAGGAGGTCCCTTCCTCATGATGGCGATGCCTTTGGGATTCCTTTTCGTCATATTGCTTGCGACCGCAGTGTACGCTTTCAAAGTCGGCCAAGGAGGCTCCCGTGTTCAGCTTGAAATAGACGAAGAGCCTATCGCCGGTGTAACGGACCCCGACGATGACGCCTTTTGGAAAGCAGGCGTGTTTTATGTCAATAAAAATGACCCTTCCATTTTTGTTGAAAAGAGGTTCGGGGTCGGTTGGACCATGAATTTTGGAAATCCGATGGGCTATTTGATCATCTTCGTACCATTGCTCATCATATCGATAATCTCATTTTTATTGTAATAAAAAAACCGGCATCCGCCGGTTTTTTTAGTTGAATACACTTGTACTATGCAATGGCTGCAGTCTTGCTTTCGGATCAACGAATGCTTTTGCATGGTTCACGGCTGTTGGAGCTTCCCCTAAACCGACTGCAATCAGCTTCACTTTCCCGTCATATGTCGTGACGTCCCCTGCTGCATAAATGCCTGCTATATTCGTTTCCATTCTGGAATTGACGACGATCGAGTTGCGGTCCATATCAAGGCCCCACTCTTTTATCGCTCCTAAAGATGAAATATTGCCATAGTTAACGATGACATGGTCTACATTCAACACTTCTTCGGAACCGTCCTTTTGAGCAATGACGACTTCGTTGACGATACCATCTTCCCCGACAATTGACTTGATCGAGCGGGAAGTGAGTACATTCACTTTCGATGCCATCAATTGGTTCACGCTTGTTTCATGAGCCGTAAATCGTTCACGTCTGTGTACAAGTGATACATTTGATGCGATGTCTTCAAGCATCATTGCCCAGTCTACTGCAGAATCTCCGCCGCCGCATACAAGCACATTTTTTCCTTTGAACATGGAAAGATCTTTAATTCCGTAATGCAATGTTTTCCCTTCAAAATCAACCTCTTCAGCCAATCCGATTTTCCGTGGCTGGAATGCACCGATGCCTGCAGTCAATAGGATTGTACGTGTCAAATGGACGCCCTTATCTGTCTGAAGAATAAAGTGATCGCCATCGCGCGTCACGGAAAGAGCAGTTTCCCCTAGATGGATTTCGGGTTTGGAATAGTGCGCTTGTGTAACTAGGTTTGCGACAAGATCCTTCGCAAGGATCTTTGGAAAGCCGCCAACGTCATAAATGAATTTGTCTGGATACAGCTCAATCAGCTGCCCGCCGAGTTGCGGCAAGCTGTCAATGATTTTAACAGACATCTCCCGCATTCCCGCGTAGAAAGATGCAAATAGTCCTGTGGGTCCTCCACCTATGATCGTAATATCGACAATCTCATTGCTCATCTATTAACACTCCAATGTTCTTGTAATTTGGATGGATGTAAGAAAAAACCAATTCATTAGTATCCCCTACATATCTACTCTACACATTATCTACTATTTTTCAATAAAAAACACATAATTTGACTTGATATGAACAGATTTTTTTAATAAATAATTTCCCTTTCCTTAAACGCCTAATATTTTTAATTTTGTATATAGTATTATTTTCTTAAATAAGTATAATAGTATGTATGTACTGTAAAGAGAGATTTTTTAGGGGGACTAATTTCATGAGTTTATCAGTATCAAAGAAGATTTGGGTGGGATTTTCTGTTCTTCTTGCTATTATGCTCGTCATGGGGGGCGCATCCTTTTTTGCAACGAAGACGATGAATGACGAGTTTGACAAACTGATTGATGACCGTGCTCATAAAGTGAATTTATCCGATGAACTGATCAGTGCGCAAAAAGAGAGGTATATAGCTATTAGTAGTTATGTGCTATTCAAAACATCGGAATTCGTAGCACAGAGGGATGAATCAACAGCGAATGCAACCGAATTGATCAACGAAATGGGCGAAGCTTTCAGTTATACGAATGGTAGTGTGATCGTAGAGGAAATCAAACAATTACATATGCAATTCAGCCAAATGGTCGATGAAATCAGTTATAGCTTAATGAGAGCCAATGATACGCAGAACCGGAATCTATTGCGCGAAGCGAATGATGTCAACTTGCAGATTATGGAGAAAGCAAGCGAATTGAAAGAGAGCCAGCAGCAGGAAATGCAAAAGTCCCGTGAAGATTTATTGCAAATGACGAACTTCATCCATTTGCTTACGTTCCTGTTCATCGGTCTTGCTGTAGTGATTTCATTGATTATCGCCTCATTCATTAGCCGCAGCATCGGAAATCCTGTCAGAAGGATGACAGCAGCAATTGAACGGATTGCGACTGGCGATTTATCGGTGGAGCACGTCAATATTAAGAATAAAGACGAAATCGGAATGATGGCGAAAGCCTTTAACAAAATGACTGATGATTTGAAAAACCTGATGGAACAGATCCGTTTTTCCTCTCATCAGCTTGCTGCGCAGGCTGAACAGTTGTCGGCAAGTTCTGAGGAAAGCCTCGCATCATCCGAAATGGTTGCTTCTGCATCCGAGAAGAATATGAGGGATAGTGAAAATCAATCCGACTTGGTGAATGAGACTGTCGAGTCTGTCAGTCAATTGACTGATGATGTCAATCAGATTTCGGACAGCAACTCGACAATGCTCGAAGCGATGACAACTGTGATATCTCATGTGGAAGCCGGTTCATCGACGATTGAAAGCCTATCAGGTCAAATGTCGGATACCGATGTGATTATTCAAGAAGCAGCCTCGATTATCCAATCGATGGCGAAGCAGTCTGCAGAAATCGAGCAAGTTACATCGTTAATCACAGCCATTTCGGAGCAAACGAATCTATTGGCATTGAACGCTGCAATCGAAGCTGCTCGTGCAGGCGAGCATGGAAAAGGATTTGCGGTCGTCGCTGAGGAAGTGCGGAATCTTGCTGAGCAATCCAAATCATCTGCAGCCGATATCGGCAATATGATCCATTCCATTCAAGATGCAACTCAGAAGGCAGTGAATGCCATCAATTCAGGTAGCAATAGTGTAAAGGAAGGTTTGACCGCCACGAACCATTCGTTACAAACATTTACTGAAATCGAGCATTCCGTCAATGCAGTGAATAAGAATGTATCGATTGTGTCGGAAGCAATACGACAAATTCGTTCCATGACTGACACGATCGCCAATTCATCGAGTGAAGTGAAGAAACTGGCGGAATCCACGGCCTTTACAGCACAAGAAACAAGTGCTGCTACAGAAGAGCAATTGGCTGTCAACGAAGAGATATCCACAAGCTCGCAAACTCTTGCCGGACTTGCTGAAAACCTTCAAAGAGAAGTGAACCGTTTTACGTTTTAATTATAAAAATCGTTGAAACAGCAACCCCGATCGGATGGTAGCCGTTTCAACGATTTTGTTTTTACAAACATTACTATTTCTTCGCTTACTCTTCTTCTAATTGTTCCTCACAGAAAACGGCCAGTTGGGCGACTTCTTCATCATCGAGTTCAAAATCAAGGATTTCGTCAGTTGCCCGTTCAAATAGATGATAAGAAGCCACTTTTCCTTCGTCGCCATCGACTGCATAAACGACCCGTATGCCAGTCCCCTTCTCGTTATGGAGTTCATCTTCCTCATCGAATTTTACATAAATGCGAAATTCGTATCGATGCCCTGACAAGATACCTGTCGGATCGATGAGTTCAATCATGCTATATTCAATAATTTCCACTTGGTCTCATCCTCACATAATGTTTTCCTTCTCATCTTACAGCAAACTAGACGAAATGGTCACGTTTTCACTTCCTTCGAAATATCTATTTGATCCTGCAAACTTTCTTTTGCATTTTCGCAATGATTAGTTAACAATGAAGATAGTGAATACTATTCACACTAATAGATTACGGGGGAATGAAAATGCTTACGTTTGAAGAATTCAAGTATAATAGACCTGACATGGACAGCCTTAAACAAGAGTTCAATGAACTGTTGGATCAATTCCGTTCTGCAAAATCCTTTGAAGAACAGAATAGCATCATTGAACAGCTGAACGCTATCGGAAGCAATTATTCGACACAATCCAGCTTAATGTACATCCGTTCATCCATCGATACGAATGATGAGTTCTATCAGAAGGAACGGGACTATTTCGATGAAATCGGGCCAGAATTCCAAGAGCTTGGGACCGCCTTCTACAAAGAATTAGTGAAGACACCTTATCGAAAAGAACTGGAAGAGAAATGGGGTTCCCAACTTTTCGCCCTTGCGGATAATGCAATCAAGTCCTTTTCTCCTGAAGTTCTTCCGCTGCTTCAACAAGAGAATAAGCTCACTTCCGAGTATGCCAAGCTAGTCGCTTCGGCTCAAATTGAGTTCGATGGGAAGACATTGACACTAGCACAACTCGGACCGTACGCGGAGTCTACTGACAGAGATGTCAGGAAGTCAGCAATGGAAGCCGGCTATTCTTTCTATGCAGAGAATGGAGATGCTTTCGACCGTATCTACGATGATCTTGTCAAGGTAAGACATGAAATCGCAACGAAACTAGGTTTTAAAAACTTTGTGGAGCTTGGGTACGCCAGGATGAACCGGATCGGCTACGATGCGGATATGGTGAAAAATTTCCGCGACCAAGTGCGGGACTATATCGTTCCGCTTGCGACGAAGTTATACGAGCGCCAAGCAGAGCGTATCGGTGTTGATGAATTGAAGTTCTACGACCAATCCCTAAACTTCCTAAGCGGGAATGCGACACCGAAAGGATCGCCTGAATGGATCATTGAAAACGGAAAAAAGATGTATGCTGAACTTTCCTCTGAAACGGATGAGTTCTTCAAGTACATGACGGAAAAGCATCTTCTGGACTTGGAAGCAAAGAAAGGAAAAGAGACCGGCGGCTATTGCACGTTCATCGATGATTATGACTCTCCTTTCATCTTTTCGAACTTCAATGGTACATCTGGTGATATCGATGTACTGACGCACGAAGCAGGCCATGCCTTCCAAGTATACTCGAGCAGAAATATCGGCATTCCTGAATACGTCTGGCCAACTCACGAAGGCGCCGAAATCCATTCCATGAGTATGGAGTTCTTCACATGGCCTTGGATGGAGCTGTTCTTTGAAGACGATACGGAAAAATACAAATTTGCACACTTGAGCAGCGGTCTGCTATTTTTACCGTATGGTGTAGCCGTAGATGAATTCCAACATGCTGTTTATGAAAATCCGGAAATGACGCCAGCTGAACGTAAGGCGGAGTGGAAGCGGATTGAGAAGACATATTTGCCGATGCGTGATTATGATGGCAATCCTTATTTGGAAGCGGGATCGATTTGGCAACGCCAGTCACATATTTATGAAGCACCTTTTTACTATATTGATTATACGTTAGCACAAATTTGTGCGTTCCAATTTTGGAAACGTTCGTTTGAAGATCGCGATACCGCTTGGAAAGATTATTTGCATCTATGTAAGCTTGGTGGGTCAAAACCCTTTACAGAGTTAGTGAAAGAGGCTAATTTGCTTTCCCCGTTCGAAGACGGATGTGTCGAATCAGTTGTCGGCACGATTGAAACATGGTTGAATTCAGTCGACGATAAAGCTTTATAAATTGAAACTCCGTGCAGTGGGACTCTTACTGCCCAATTAACACGAGATAACATTGAAAGGGGCTGCCGGCATAGGCAGCCCCTTCATGATTTAAAATACTGATTCAAAAAGGTTATATTGGTTTTTGCCGTTTTCCTTGGATTGATAAAGTGCCTGATCCGCCTTTTCATATAACGATTCAAAATCATCATTTTCAGTTGCAATTGCGACCCCAATGCTGATGGAGGTATGGATACTTTCATCGTTCAAGTGATTTTCCATGTTTTCATTGATTTGAACCAACATGTCTTCCGAAAGGGATTTTACATCTGGATTCTCATTCAAATCAATTAGGACGAGAAACTCATCTCCGCCTACTCTTGCTGCAAAATTGCCCGCACCGACCACTTCCTGAATCGTAGTTGCTGCGACTTTCAGAATCCTATCGCCTTCACCATGTCCCAAGTAATCATTGATGGATTTGAAATTATCCAAATCGATCATCATTAAACCTATTCTGCTATTTTTCCGTTCTAGCCTTTTCGAAATTTCATCTTCAAAAGCCGCTCGGTTCTTCAAGCCCGTCAAGCTGTCGTGAAAAGCAAGATGGATCGGCATCGCAACAAGGCGGGCGATAACGAAGGACATCATTACTGAGCCAAAAAGAGTGATCAGCAATTGCAGAAGGAATTGATTCTTATATTCAGCAAGCAAACCCGCCATTTCATTATTGTTGTATGTAATTTCGACAACACGCTCAGTCGAATAACCCTTTTTTTCATCTGCTGAGTAAGGGATATATCTATATGTAACTTTATTTCCGTCTTCTACTAAAACTAGTTCATCAGGTATTCCACTTCTCCGCACTTTTTCAAACACTTCTTGGTATGGCTGTTGAATAAACTCCTGTTTAAAATTCTCAGTTTTCACTCCTAAAGGATTCCCTCCGGCATTGAATACCGTTATAGAAGTAATGCCATCATATTCTTCAACAAGTTCATCGATCGAATCAAGAAAATTGAATTGCTTAAAAATTTCATGGTCTTCCAGTAAAAACCCTAATTCAATCAAATACTTATGATCTGACGTAGGCATATAACTGAATTTTTTCACCTCTCCAGTTTTGGACTGAATGTCCATTCCATCCGCGGTAAACGATTCACCTTCTCGTCTTTTATCCAGTAGGCTTGAAAATCCGGGACAACATTCTTGGAAGTTCATTCCAATATCTTCAGAAAAACTACTGTAGAGAACAGTATTCTTATCATTTAGAATAAATATATCCATTTTGTATTTATCTTTTAACGATAGAAAATCCCACTTTCGAAAATCCGGTTCCTCTTCGTATTTTTGGAGAAGTTCCATAGAATACGATTCCATCATTTCAGCGGTTTGCTTATCAAATAAATCGTATACTTTATCAATTGTAGCTAAGTTATTAATGATTTTATCCTCTGCCATGGAAATTTTAGTTTCTTGGGCTACCAATACCGTTTTCCGCAATTTCGAGTAATCAAATATGGCGATGAGTAATGATAATATGAGTGAAAAGACAATCAGGACAATCGTCAATTTCCATCTGAAATTTGTGAACAACTCCAATCGTCCCCTTTCCACTTTCAATCCTTTTGAATCATTATAGCCCATACTCTTCCAAATTGCTATGTCGTTTCTCCCATTGCACAAGTAAAAAAAGCCGCCACCTTTTAAAAAGTGACAGCTCCTTTTCATTACATTGTAGATTACATCAATCCAATCGCATTCCCTTTTTCATCAATATCCATTTGAAGGGCAGCTGGTTTTTTCGGCAACCCCGGCATGGTCATAATATCTCCTGTCAGACAGACAAGGAATCCCGCACCAAGCTTCGGTATTATTTCACGGATGGTAATAGTAAAATCTATAGGTCTCCCGAGCTTCTTTGGATCATCAGAGAATGAGTATTGCGTTTTCGCCATACAGACTGGAAGGATATCCCAACCATTCTGTTCAATCTGCAATAAATCCTTCCTCGCTTTATCAGTCAGGATGATTCCCTTTCCACCATATACCTTTTGGACAATCGCCGTAATTTTATCTATGACGGGTTGCTCCACGTCGTACAGCGGTGCGAAATCATTTGGCTCCTCCAGCAATTCAAGCACCTGTTTTGCCAGCTCCTGACCGCCTGCACCACCTTGTCCCCAAACATCTGTCATTGCCGCACGGACACCTTTCGCCGCACACCAGCTCAGAACGAAGTCAAGTTCAGCTGCAGAATCAGTAATGAACCGGTTCAATGCGACAACAGGCTGTACTCCAAAAGAACGAACTGTTTCAACATGTTTTTCCAGATTAACAATACCTTCCATTAGAGCTTGGACATTTTCCTTTCCAAGATCCGTCTTCATGACTCCCCCATGCATTTTCAAAGCACGGATAGTCGTCACAAGAACGACTGCATCTGGTGCAAATCCGCCTTTTCTCGCTTTGATATCCATGAATTTCTCAGCACCAAGATCAGATCCGAAGCCTGCCTCCGTCACAACGATATCAGCCAATTGTCTAGCCGTATTCGTCGCCATCAACGAGTTGCAGCCATGTGCGATGTTTGCGAATGGACCGCCATGAATCAAAGCAGGCGTCCCTTCAATCGTCTGAACTAGATTCGGCTTGAATGCTTCTTTCAGTAATAGTGTCAAAGCACCTTCTACACCTAAATCCCTTACAGTAACGGCTTCCTTTTCGTACGTATACCCGATTACCATTTGAGATAGACGCTCTTTCAAGTCGGATAAACTCGTCGCCAAACAGAATACTGCCATAATTTCAGAAGCTACCGTAATATCAAAACCATCTTCCCGAGGAACTCCTTGTCCAGGACCTCCAAGACCGATTGTAATATGCCGTAATGCCCGATCATTCATATCCATGGCGCGCTTCCAAGTGATCCGCCGCGGATCGATTTGCAGTGCGTTTCCTTGATGTAAATGATTATCGATCATCGCACTTAGTGCATTGTTCGCAGTTGTAATTGCATGGATATCCCCGTTGAAATGCAAATTGATTTCTTCCATCGGCAATACTTGTGCATACCCGCCACCCGCGGCACCGCCCTTTACTCCCATGACTGGCCCGAGAGAAGGCTCTCGTAAAGCAATCATCGATTTTTCACCTAATCTGGAGAGTGCATCAGCAAGACCAACCGTCACCGTCGATTTCCCTTCTCCCGCAGGTGTTGGACTTGTCGCAGTCACTAGAACAACCTTTCCGAAAGCTTTCGCAACAGGCAATTTGGAGACGTCAATTTTCGCTTTGAATCGCCCATATTGTTCAACTGCCTCTTCAGGAATTCCCGCATTTTTTGCGATATCCGTTATTGGCTGCATCACTGCAGAAGCCGCAATCGCTAAATCCGTTAATGGTTTTGCTTTTTCCGTCAAAATAGCCACACCCTTCTCTATGCCTTTAATTAAATAGTGATTTATAATAACAAAATCATTTTTCTTGTTTGTTCATGCGCAATACAAGCTTTCCAAACTGTTCACTGTTCTCCAGGTCTCGGAAAGCTTCCAATCCATCTTCAAGGCTGTACACTTTGTCGATGACCGGTTTTGCCCCATGTTCTTCAACATGTTTCAACATCGCCCGCAGCTCTTCCCTACTGCCCATTGTGGAGCCAAGCAGTTGGTATTGTCCATAGAAGAATTTCCGCAGATCCAGCTCGATGACGTCTTCTGTCGTCGCACCAAATACAACGATTCTTCCTCCCGGCTTCAATATTTCCAACGAACGGTTGAATGTCGCTCTCCCAACACTTTCGATGACGAGGTCGACTGATTCATTTGCTAGCGCTTTCTTCCAATCACCGTTCGTATCAATTGCCAAATCGGCACCTAACTCCAATGCCTTCTGCCGTTTCTCTTCCACACGTGAACTGACGATGACACGGGCTCCTGTATTTTTCGCAAACTGGATCATATATGTCGCGACCCCACCCCCAGCTCCCGGGATGAATACTGTATCGCCTTTCTTCAATCCGCCTTGCGTAAATAATGCCCGATAACCAGTCAACGCGGCTAATGCCAATACGGATGCCTCATCCATTGACAGATTGGCAGGTTTCTTCTCGATCTGTTCAGCAGAAATGGCGATTTTTTCAGCAAACGTTCCGTGATCAGGCATGCCTAAAATGTCGAACTCTTCAGGAGGGGCAACGCTTTGTTCAAACCAGCCAAGCGACGGGTTGATGATCACTTCATCACCGATAGCCCAATCTTCCACTCCTTCGCCGATGGATTCGATGACTCCGGCACCATCGGATCCAAGAATAAGGGGTTCCGTCGCCTCCCCGCGGCGTTCAGGTATTTTAATGTCTCTCCGATTCATCCCTGCGGCATACAGTGCAACGACGACTTCTCCATTGTTAGCAATCGGATCTTCCATCTCATCAATTTTCAATTGACCATTTACATGAATGACCGCCTTCACGCAATAACCCCCGTTTACAATATTCTATGAATTGTATACCATTCTATCATACAACATTCACCAATTGTTTTCATATTGATAATAAAAAAACGCAAAGAGGAATTTCCTTTGCGTTTTACAGTTTGCTATTCAGTTGATCAAAGTAACGACAATCACTTCAGGGCGATTGAACACCCGTAGCGGAACGATACTATTTCCTAAACCGCGACTTACAACCATAGAAGTCTTATCCAATTCATGGACACCGGACGTGTATTTGGGAAACCATCCTTGGCCGGGAGCGACTAAGCCCCCGATACCCGGTATCCGGATCTGGCCTCCATGGGCATGCCCGCTGAAAACAAGATCAATTTGTCTGTCCACATATACCTCGAACTTTTCGGGCCGGTGCGATAATAGAACTTTGTATATGTCATTAGGTACATCTTTGAATGTATTGTCTAGAACTTGTTCGACATACTCCTTCTCGTCCAGATTGCTTGACAATGGATCCTCAATTCCGCCCACTGCAATCTGTTCGCCTTGCTCGTTATCTATCATTATTGCCTCATTCGTCAAAATATGCACACCTAGTTCTACCAATTCTTTCTTAATACGCTCCACGTCGTTCGTTGAAATTTCATGATTGCCGGTAACGAAATAGAATGGCGCCACCCCCTGCAACTGCTTGACGATTTCCAAGCTCTGCTCCAAATCGTATCTGTTCCGGTCAATGAAATCCCCTGTTATAAAAATAGCATCCGGTGACAAGATTTTCACTTTATTCACTAATTCCAAATGGTTATCGCCAAACTCCGAATCGTGAACGTCGGAAAGTTGGACAATCCGAAAGTGATTAAAGCTTTCCGGAAGACCGGCTGCCTTTACCTCCACGAAGGTCACCCCGATTGTCGTATTCTCTTTATAAAGATAAAGTCCAAACAGCAATGCTAGAATGAATAAAAATAGAATACCTTTACGTTTCCTTCGCTTGCGTAAGTGCATTTACTTTATAGCCAACGTTTCTTTATTTTTGCAAGCTCCAATAATTCAAGTACGTCTTTTTTCGGTAATTCTGTCAATATGGATAGAAGTTCACGCTCTGCCAGCCTTCTTCCCCGACCGCTTCGATAACGCTCCTTATTTTCCGTATCAATAGAATTATAAAGTCCAGTCAATTTTTCGTCTTGCTCAGCCTCTTCTTTTGCGATGATCAAATTTTCACGCAGCCGCTCATAAAGCATATCCACATTGGATGCACTATTTGCAGTGAATGCACGTGAAGTTTTAGGATCACCTAAAATCAATTCGTCTGTTGAAACATTGAATCTCTCTGATATTTTAGCAATCCAGGCAGCGGAAGGGGCATTCTTACCTTTCTCCCAATCTTTGATTCTACTAGCGGATGTACCGATTGCTGCTCCAAACGCCATCATTGAAAGTCCTCTTTGCTCTCTCAAGGCCTTTAGTCTTACGCCAAAATCTTCTTTACTCCAATCGTTCACGGTGATGCCTCCTCCTATTTACTTATCTCTATATTATTTTTCTTAGTTCCTTCTGTCAATCTTAATTTATTTTTCTATCAAATCATCAGTAACCTGTTCTCTGACGTTTATAATTCTCTTCATTTTTTTCTACATAGGCTTCCATTATTTCAGTATAGGAAACCTCCAGCCTTTTTGCTATTGCGCCATAGTGAATCCACGCGTTTTTATAGCTTGCCATATCTTTTTTTGAAATAAATTCATAGATGGAGTTGACCGTTTGAAGGAACACTTCCGTCAGATTTCCGTCAATTTCTCCCACCGGCCATTCTTCCAACGTATCCAAACCTTTTTCAATTCCTAGTGATAAAAGAAAATGAATGGAATCAACATATTCTTCCAAAATAATATTTTGCTCCGAAGGTCCCTTTGTACTCCAAAATTTAAAACATCTTGTCTCGTTGGCCAATTCTGCAAGTTCAACGAGAAGGGCCAATCCTTTTTCTTCAAAAACGTCCTCGGTTACTGATTGATTGTTTTGAATGTAAGCATCCAGTTCCTGTTGCATCTTGAATAATATCGTCAAATTCATGAAAAAACCTCCAAAATCATAAGTATCTTGAAACCAAACCGAATCTCATCCGTATAAGTAAAAGACTATATCTATTTTTGTGAGGGGATGCTGTTATGGGATTGTTGATCCGCTTTGTCATCATTGCGTTCATTGTCTATTTGTTTTATCGCGGTATCCGTTATTTATTGGATCCGAAACGGAAATTGGACGAGGCGTATGAACAAGAACAATTTTACTTTTATGATGATGTTAAAAATGTAAGGAAGAACTTTTTTATCACATATAAAGGCGCCCTCTTTGAAGGTGAAAAGTATTTAGGGACTACGGAAGATTCCTTTGATGTTGTGTCCATTTTCGTTTGGGTGAAAGATGAAACGAAGCTTCAAGGGTTTTCAAAAGAAGATTTTCTTTTCTTGTCTTCTGAAATCAATTCCAATTATCCAAAAGCTGAAATCAGTTGGAAAAACCCCATTGAAGCATTGATGAAAGCCCGTTAATATAGCGGGCTTATTTTTTTATTACACCCTATCCATGCTGAATGGAACGATACCCAACAGATAGATGATGATCCCTATGTAAATCAATGCAAGAAGTAGAAATCCGACCCGGAATTCTGTGTGGCGTGTTTTATGGCTGAATGCCATCATTCCCAAATATGAACCAATACCGCCGCCCACAATGGCAAATAGCCATAATGTTTTCTCCGGCACTCTGCGTCCCCGCTTCTTCGATTGTTTCTTATCATATCCCATCATTATGAATGACCAAATTGATATAAATATGATCCATGTGATTAACAGTGCATTCATATAGTCAACTCCCTATCTCCTATTCTACACTTTATTGAATGGACTTAGGAAGAAGAACTATAGTAAGTTCATTATTTTTCTTTACTATTTGTTAAATTAACACAAACAGCCCCGCTGCCGGATGACGGCGCGGGGCTGTTTGTTGATCAATCACTTATTTCGCAACTGATTTTTTTGCTGTTTCTGCAAGTTGCGCAAATGCTTGTGCATCTGTCACTGCAAGATCAGCAAGCATTTTGCGGTTCACTTCGATGCCAGCCACTTTAAGACCGTGCATCAATGTGCTGTATGAAAGACCATTCATACGTGCTGCCGCGTTGATACGTGTAATCCATAGTTTACGGAAATCACGTTTTTTCTGACGGCGGTCACGGTATGCATAGTTGAATGATTTCATGACCTGTTGGTTTGCTACTTTATAAAGTCTATGTTTTGATCCAAAATAGCCTTTAGCTAATTTCAATACTCGATTACGGCGCTTGCGCGTCACTGTTCCACCTTTTACGCGTGGCATAGTTCATTACCTCCTGCTATTCCTAAAGAATGTTGTAATAGTTCAAAGATTATTTCATGTATGTGATCATTTCACGGATACGTTTGTAGTCGCCTGAAGAAACAAGTGAAGCTTTACGCAAGTGGCGTTTCGCTTTTGTAGACTTGTTGGCAAAAAGGTGACTTGTGTACGCACGGCCGCGTTTCACTTTACCAGTTGCAGTTTTCTTGAAACGTTTTGCGGATCCGCGGTGAGTTTTCATTTTTGGCATGATCTGTTCCTCCTAAATCGTTCGTGTTACTTTTTTTCGATGGTCGGGGCAAGTATTAGGAACATGCTCCGGCCTTCCATTTTCGGTTTAACTTCAACCGTTGAGAATTCCTTGCATTCTTCCGCGAAGCGGTCCAAAACGCGTTGTCCAATTTCCTTGTGCGTAATTGCACGTCCGCGGAAACGTATAGACGCTTTCACTTTGTCCCCTGCTTGCAGGAATTTAATACCGTTGCGAAGCTTTGTTTGAAAATCATGTTCGTCAATTGTAGGGCTTAAGCGCACTTCTTTGAGGTTGATGACCTTCTGGTTCTTTCTCGCTTCACGTTCTTTCTTTTGTTGCTCAAACTTGAATTTACCGTAGTCCATTACGCGGGCTACCGGTGGCTTTGCGGTTGGAGCGACAAGGACAAGATCCAAATTCGCGCGTGCTGCAATTTCAAGTGCCTCATTGCGTGATTTGATTCCAAGCTGATCGCCGTTATGGTCAATGAGGCGAAGCTCGCGGGCACGGATGCCCTCATTTACGTACATGTCTTTGCTAATAGTAATCCACCTCCGAATGTTGTCTCGCGAATACACGGTTTGGGTACACCGTCCAGCATTCCGACGGTCCCATTGTTCATTCGTTTAATAAGAGCCGGACAATAAAAAAAGTAGACAAAAGTAACTTTTGTCTACCCGCTTATGTGTACGTGCAAATAGATGCACGGCACGTTCACTCATGTGCTGACCTGTCAACAACGGTGTGCGTCGATCAGGTGAGAAGCGGGCAGCTCCTTCTTATACCACAAACTGTATTCATTAACCTTACTTAGTCTATCATCTTGAACTTTCGTTGTCAACAGGTAAATTTGCAACGGTTGATTTCCGCTGCAGGCGGGCGCTTTCCGCGGGCATGGCTTCAGCCTCCTCACTTCGCTACGCTTCGTTCCGGGGTCTTCAGCTCATGCTATTCCCGCCGGAGTCGCCGCCTTACGCTTCAATCAACGGAAAGTATTGTTAGTAAGTATCTCGTTTGCAAAAATCACTCAAAAACGCATAAATCGGTTGAAAAGCTTATAAATCATCGGAAACAAGCATAAGTTCAACCAAATACGCATATAGCGGTTCAATTACTCATAAATGTCCGCACTGGCGCATAAACGCTACTTTGAAGGGCTTTTTATTTGTTCAAGGGCATTTGGCGTGATTTTGAGTGTTGAATTTACTTATTTATTGCCCGCGACTTCAGTTATCAGTTCTCGTGTGATACGTCGGCTTTAATCATTTTCAAGAAATCATCGAATGGCATGCTTTCGGATTTTTGTTCGCCGTATTTCCTGACGTTCACTTCGCCGGATTCGACTTCTTTGTCTCCGAGGACGAGCATGTAAGGGATTTTTTGGACTTGTGCTTCACGGATCTTGTAGCCGATTTTTTCGTCGCGGCTGTCTAAGTCGATTCGGAATCCTTCTGCGACGAGTTTTTCACGCACTTCATTTGCGTAGTCGAAATGTGCTTCAGGTGAAACAGGGATCACTTCTACTTGAACTGGTGCAAGCCATGTCGGGAATGCTCCTTTGTATTCTTCGATCAGGAAGGCAACGAATCTTTCCATTGTGGAAACAACGCCGCGGTGGATAACGACCGGACGGTGATGCTTGCCGTCTTCCCCAACGTATGTGAGATCGAATCGTTCAGGCAGGAGGAAGTCCAGTTGGACAGTTGAAAGCGTCTCTTCCATGCCGATAGCCGTTTTCACTTGTACGTCAAGCTTCGGACCGTAGAACGCTGCTTCGCCGTCCGCTTCTACGTAAGGAAGGCCCATTTCATCCATCGTCTCTTTCAACATGCTTTGTGCACGTTCCCACATTTCGTCATCGTCAAAGTATTTTTCAGTATCTTCCGGATCCCGATACGATAGACGGAACGAGTAATCCTCAATATTGAAGTCTTTGTACACATCGATGACGAGCTGTACGACCCGTTTGAATTCTTCCTTGATTTGATCTGGACGAACGAAAATATGAGCATCATTCAAAGTCATTCCGCGCACACGTTGCAGACCGGATAACGCACCTGACATTTCATAGCGGTGCATAGTGCCCAGCTCGGCAATGCGGATCGGCAAGTTTCTATAAGAGTGTATGCCATTTTTGTAGATCATCATATGGTGTGGGCAGTTCATTGGACGGAGAACAAGGTCCTCATTATCCATGCTCATGACAGGGAACATGCCGTCCTGATAGTGTCCCCAGTGACCGGATGTCTTGTATAGCTCAACGCTTCCGAGTACCGGTGTATAGACATGGTCATATCCAAGCTTCACTTCTTTATCGACGATATAGCGTTCGATGATGCGGCGAATTGTAGCGCCTTTTGGCAACCAGAGCGGAAGACCTTGGCCGACTTTTTGGGAGTTCGTGAATAAATTCAATTCCTTCCCGATTTTACGGTGATCGCGTTCCTTCGCTTCTTCGAGCATACGCAGGTGTTCTTGGAGCTCGTCCTTTTTAAAGAATGCTGTCCCGTAGATCCGTTGAAGCATTTTATTTTTCGAATCTCCGCGCCAATATGCACCGGCGATGCTCAATAATTTGAATTCTTTCAGTTTACCTGTTGAAGGGACATGAATGCCGCGGCACAGGTCAAAAAATTCGCCTTGCTCATAGATGGACACTTGCTCGCCCTCTGGAATTGCTTCCAATAGTTCAAGCTTGTATGGATCGTCAATTTCTTTGAAGCGCTTTTCTGCTTCTTCACGGGATACATCGATTCGTGTGATCGGAAGGTTTTCACCGATGATCCTTTTCATTTCTTTTTCAAGTTCAGGAAGGTCTTCAGCTGTAATCGGCGTC
The DNA here is from genome assembly GCF_001531445.1 of Sporosarcina koreensis. Classification (GTDB taxonomy): domain Bacteria; phylum Bacillota; class Bacilli; order Bacillales_A; family Planococcaceae; genus Sporosarcina; species Sporosarcina koreensis_C. Next base: position 39,236 of record NZ_LQYA01000196.1, on the reverse strand, counting down.
GGTGAGTCGATATCATAGTAAAAACCGTTATCGATGACCGGGCCGATGCCTAGTTTTGCATCCGGGAATTTTCTTTTCACTGCTTGAGCCAATAGATGGGCAGTACTGTGACGCAGGATTTCGAGCGCTTCTGGTGATTGCGGTGTAATGATTGCAATCTCGCCGTCTTTTTCAATTGGCGTCTTCAAGTCGATGAGCTGGTCGCCGATTTTGCCTGCTAGTGCGCTTTTTCGTAATCCTGGGCTGATGGAGCCAGCTACTTCTTCTGTTGTTGTGCCGTTCGGAAACTCTTTTATCGCGCCATCCGGAAATTTCAGTTGAATATTCTCTGCCATGTTAAACACTCCTCACTTATTTTTAAGAACAAAAAAAGCCCCATCCCAATAAAGGGACGAAGCTGTTGCTCGCGGTTCCACCCTTCTTCCTTCCATCCGGACATATGACAATATAACCGGAAAGATGAAGCTCGAAACGGCTAACGGGCCGGGTCCGTCATCGGTTACTAAAAGGGTTCGCCGATGCTGCTCCAAGGTGGTAAATCGGTCCTCTGCACTTCAGGGCTTCCAGCCAAATGACCCTGATCTCTGTAAGTAGATGAATCGATTCATATCCTCTTCAATGCATTTTCAAAAATAACAGTAGATATAATAATCATTAGTATAAGGAAAGACTCAGACAATTGCAAGTGGATAATTTCTCCTCACACATTTCTTCGGTTTTTCCCTTTCAATTGGACAGGCTTTGCAATCGTCTTGATCCGCTCCATAATCCGTGCAGCTTTGACCTCTTCCTTCTCGCCGCGCTGCGTGTACGTCAAATGGTGCTGCAGCTCATCAAAATTGAAATTCGATGTGAAGAACGTCGGAAGCTTTTCCGCCATTCGATATTGTAAAATCGTTCCGATCACTTCGTCACGGGCCCAAGCGGACATGGACTCCGCTCCAAAATCGTCGAGCATGAGCACGTTCGCTCTTTTCACGAAGTCGATTTTTTCATTCAACGTCTGATCTTGGATCGATTGCTTCATCTCTCTTAGGAATTCAGGGATATATACGACGACTGTCCGGATGCGAAGATTGGCAAGCTCATTCGCGAGCGCGCCAAGGATAAAGGACTTCCCTGTCCCGAAAGGCCCGTAAATGTAAAGACCCCGTTCCGGAAGTTCGCCTGTTTCCTTAACTTCACTTATGAATTGTGCAGCGGCTCCAACGACAATGATCCTGCTATCATCATGCCCTACATCCACATCAGGCAATCGGGCTTCCATGACGTCCTTCGGCATATACATGCTATCGAGCATATTGGATACATTCCGGCGTTCGTCATCGACAAGCTTATTCGGACATTTGACATAATCAAGATCAATGAATCCTTGACTAAGCACCAACTTCGGCTCAAATCCCTTCATCACATTGACACACCCTTCTACATTCGGGCATTTCTCACAATGATGGGAAGCTGTTGCATATTCATATAATTTCCCCAAACTTTTGTCGACGACCGCCTTATCGATTTCATCTGAATGATCGGTGATGAACTGTTGGACGCCGGAGGACTCCATCACTTCATTCCTCAATTGCTCATATCTTGCTGTCAGTTCTGAAGCGTTGAATACTCGCTTCATTGTATTTCCGATTCGCTCCAAGTTATTTCACCCCATTTCTCATGGCATCCAGTTTTTCCATCAGCTGACGTCGCTGCTCGTCTATGGCTGGGTCTGCCTCTTTTGCAGGCTTCTTCTGCTCTGTGTCATCTTTTTTATAGAACCACTCAGGCACCTTTTCTTCCCTTATCGGCTTGCGGCCTGCAGGTTTCTTCTTTCCTTCATTGAGCCATTTCATGTATTGATCGTGCTCGGTCCGGGATAATTCCATTGCCACTTTGGCAGTCGACACCTTTTTATTGGACCAATGCGAGGCGATCCGTTCTGCAAAATTATTTGTGATTTTTCCGTCATTCCGCAAAATCATATATTGTAATAGAACATTGACGACTCCAACGGACAACCCATGTGTGTTGATCAGCCTTTCCGCCAGTTGAAGATCGACTGGAAACGGCTCTTTCCCATTCAAATGCCGGAGCATTTCACGTGGTGATGTATTTTCCAAATAAAATAAGAGCTCATCTTCCCGTGATTTCAGCTCCTTTGGTATTTCCGGTTCTGCCTTTTTAAATATCTTTTCAACGGTTGGTACGTTTTGAGAAATATTTATCTTATAATAATCGACCGCCGCTTTGCGCAATCGATCCTCCGGAATCTGCATGTTGTTTCCATCAAGCGCCATCATGACGACTTTTTGCATATCAAGCGGAGATAAGGAATAGAGAAATGCCAATTTCTCGATCAATTCCTGCGAAACTGAAGCGAGGGATGATTTGGGCACCATCTGTTCGGAAAGCCCCGCACGGAAAAGATTGAAATCAAAATCGGAATTAGCAAACGGGATGCCGGTCGGTTCATTGCGCCCCGCCATTTGTCCTCCCTCTTCCAGACCTTCCGATGCGCCATACCGGATAGGCTTATACACATCCAAAAATGTACGTGATATTTCCTTATATTGCTCATCCATCAGATTGTCGATCAGAAAGCGGGCTCTTAGACTCCGGTACGCCTGCTCGCCGATCTTGCTGAAAAGAAATGTAGATAATAATGGATCATCGAAAAACGACTTCGCATCCATCGGCGGCAATAGTTCATAACAGAAAGAGCGATCCTGATCCACCTGTTTGCAATATGTACGCAGCAAGCCGATCGCCTCAAGGGAGATTCTAGCCTCAAACACTTTACCTAAAGGCATTGTTAGTAAATTCATTAAATGATAATGGTTGAATTCACCCTCTATTTCCCGTTCCGCATCTGCCCAAAGTGACATGAATAGACTCATGGCGTCCGGGCCGATCAATGGCTGGTAGAACAATGTGAGGAGTTGCCGGTCATAATCCGAAAACGGGTGTGACAACTTGATTGTAAACGTATCGACTGGTTGCAATTCCTGGTAAAGCATTTAGTCGGAACCCCTCTTTCCATCCTTTATTCAAAATCAATTTTCATCATTTTTCTTCTGCAAGCTCTGTAGTTCATCGATAAAAACTGTTATATCCTTATATTGTCTGTACACAGAAGCAAACCGGACATATGCGACTTCATCGATATCGGCCAATTTCTCCATGACCATCTCACCGACATCTTTGGAATCGATTTCGACAGTCCCAGAGCTCCTTAATTCTTTTTCTATCAAATAAACAATGTTTTTTACCGCCTCAAGATCAACCGGACGCTTTTCACATGCCCGAATTAATCCTCTCAATAATTTTTCACCGCTGAATTCTTCCCGTGTACCATCCTTTTTCACGACGATGAGCGGCATCTCTTCCACTTTCTCGAATGTTGTGAACCGGAAAGCGCATTTTTCGCATTCACGGCGTCGTCGGATGGATCGATTCTCTTCGGCAGGTCTGGAATCGATGACCCGGGTGCCATTATAATGACAAGCTGGACATATCATTTTTGCTTCCTCCGCAATTCCGTATAGTATATTGATTATAGCAGAAATTCATCAAAAAAATCGAAAGGGATCCTTTAATATTGAATCAAGTTGTTACGGGCTTTTAAAAAGTAGAACCTGGGAAGTGTTGATTTCCACTCCAGGCGCACGCTTTCCGTGGGGCGGGCGGTGAGCCAATCGAACAGCGAAGGGTTCGATTTGCCGTATTTCTGCGCATTTTGCGGAAATTAAGGCATCCTTTTTGCAATCCAGCTCCCTTAGGGTCGCAAAAAACATTGCTCGCAACGCTTTGCTTATGCTCGCAAACGCCGTTCTTCGTAACGGCGTTTGCTAATCCCACAGGAGTCGGCGCCTTCCACTTCAATCAACAGAGAGAATTTCTAAATTAGAAATTTAAATAAGTTAAAATTCGTAGAACAACATCGTAGAGAGTTGTTTATAACCAATTAATGAAACTTATAACTCGCTTGGAACGTATCAATATTAAGAATGTTGTTCAACTAACGTGGCAGTTTAGTTCAAGAGAGGTTTTAACTTGTATTCAACAATCGGGGCATCTGGTTGAAGAGGAAAAGTGAGGGAGAACTTGTATGATCTATGTAAATGTTAGAGCAATAATTGAAAGAAATGGACCAAATGGAACTGAAATCGTTATACAAAAAAGGGTTAAATCTAATGAGAATAAAACACCTTATGAGCTACCTGGAGGAAGGTTAGAGGAATTCGAGTCATTTATGGAAGGACTTAAAAGAGAAGTGCACGAAGAAACAGGACTTCATATAACAAAGATTTTTGGGGAAGAAACTAGAATTGAAACTAATGATGTGGACTCAAATGTTGAAGCTATGAAGCCTTTTGCTGTTTATCAAACGACAAATGGTCCAGTAGATTCATTAGGCGCTTATTTTCGATGTCAAGCCTCTGGTAATTTAGTTAAAGAAGGCGACGGTACTATGGATATAAAGTGGATTCCAGTAGATGAGCTACACCATTCACTAGAGAAGGATCTAATAGATTTTAGCTGGGTCGATAAGTCTGGAATAATGTATTATTTAAAATGGTATTACGCAGAAAAACAACAAATTGATTAGTATGATACCTATTTTATTCTGGAAAAGCATTCATTAAATTTCCGATAATAACTTTACGGGACCTTTGTATAATATTGGAGTGGTTATATTGAAAAAATTGATTGTGAAATGGATTGTGAAAGAAAGTACTTAAAGTAACGGGTGCGTTAGAATAACGATAATCAACTAAAAAGGACCCTATATAGGTCCTTTTTCTATATTAATCAACAACAATAAGAATTACCTTTTCATGTCTTTACAGTTACCATGCAGCTTTGAATTTTAAGTAGACTCCAATTGATTGGAGTGGAGATCGGCGACTCCAGCGAATGCCGTCACAAAGAACGGCGTTTGCGAGCAAAGTTTTTTGCGACCCTAAGGGGGCAGGATTTTACAGGCTGAAGCCGTGCCCGATGAAAGCGTCCGATCGGAACGGAAATCAATGGTATTTGTAGCAAGCTAGAATTATTAAAATCAACTACCAAACATTTTATTCATACATCAAGAAAAAGAAACAAAAACGTCCAGGCCGAATGATCGACTGGACGTTTTTCATTTCACAATTACGATTGCACTTTTGAACTCAATGCATTTCCAACTTTTATAGCCAATTCGACAACACGTGCCGAGTAGCCCCATTCATTGTCATACCAAGCGAGCACTTTCACTTTGCGGTCGCCCATGACAATTGTCGACAACCCATCAATTGTTGCCGATTCGGTCGTTGTGTTGAAGTCGATCGATACAAGCGGTTCAGTCGTGAAACGAAGGATACCTGAAAGCGGGCCTTCTGCAGCTTTCATGAATGCTTCATTCACTTCTTCCGCTGTTACATCTTTCTTCACGTCAACAACGAGGTCTACCAATGACACGTTCGGCGTTGGCACCCGAAGTGCCATGCCGTGGATTTTCCCTTCAAGCTCAGGCAGTACAAGCGATAACGCTTTTGCTGCCCCCGTAGAAGTCGGGATGATCGATTGTGCACATGCACGCGCGCGACGAAGATCCTTATGTGGATTATCCAAGTTTTTCTGGTCATTTGTATAAGCATGAACAGTTGTCATCAATCCGTTTTCAATGCCGAATGTATCATTCAACACTTTTGCAACAGGTGCAAGACAGTTTGTCGTGCAGCTTGCGTTTGAAATGACGTCATGTTTTTCAATATCAAGCTTTTCATCATTCACACCAAGAACGATCGTAACGTCTTCATTTTTACCTGGAGCCGTCAAAATGACTTTCTTCGCCCCTGCTTCCAAATGAAGGGCAGCTTTACTACGCTCATTGAATACTCCTGTCGCTTCAATGACGGTATCGACACCAAGCTCTTTCCAAGGCAACTTGGATGGGTCGCGCTCCGCTAGTAATTGGACACGCTTTCCGTTGACTACAAGAGCATTTTCCTCCACAACGACTTCTCCATCAAAAACTCCGTGATTTGTGTCATACTTAATCAAATGGGCTAGAGTTTCCGCCGGATATGATGCATTTACCGCTACTACATCAACGTCATCCTTCGTGATAATTTGGCGGAAAACCATGCGGCCGATCCGCCCGAAACCGTTTATCGCTATCGAAGTAGTCATGAAAAAGTCCTCCTGCATAATGTTATATACTTTTTATCGTTTATCCGTTAATTAGTATAGCACATTTTAACCAGGTGCAAAGAGTTTGTGAATGAAATAACAATGTTCCACTTTTCAGAGAATAACGTTATATTTTTGCATTCCATTTCAACAAAATTTCATCCAACTGTTTTTCTGTCTTATCCAATGTTCCGTTATTATCGATGACTGCATCTGCACCCTTTTCCTTCTCTGCAATCGGAAGCTGCGAGTTGATACGGGCATCGGCTTCATCTGCCGAGTATCCGTTTCTAGCCATCAAGCGTTCCTTTTGAACGGCAGGGTTTGCCGAAACGACGATTATTTTATCTACATAAGATTGGAGTTTACTTTCAAAAAGGAGCGGAATATCCATGATGACCGTATTCGCTCCTTTTTCCAACCATTCTTCCTTTTGTCGTAGCATTTCCTTTCGGACAGCGGGGTGGATAATCCCGTTCAACTTTGTCCGCATTACTTCGTCATTGAAAATGAGGCTGCCGAGCATTTCCCTGTTCAACGTCCCGTTCGCCAGAAGGAGATCGGGCCCGAACACTTCCGCAATATGATCAAGAACAGGGCTTCCTGGCTCTACGACCAGCCTTGAAATTTCATCCGCATCGACAATTGGATACCCTTTTTGTTTCAGCATTCGCGATACGGCGCTTTTCCCGGTCGCAATGCTTCCTGTCAAACCTATGATCATCGAAGTCATCCTTTCCTTACCTTTGGCATTGTGGACAATAAACAGAGGTCCTTCCAGCGATTTTCATGCTTTTCGTATCTGTGCCACACTTTCCACACAGTTTCTTTCCATACATTTTCAGACGTGTTTGCATCGTCCCCGCTTCCCCGTTAATATTCCGATAATCCGAAATGGAGCTGCCACCAGCAACAATGCTTTCTTGCAGAACATCAACGATTTCACGGAACAACTCCCGCTTCCTTTTTTCACTGACCCGTTCTGTCGCTCTGCCCGGATGGATTTTCCTCCGAAAAAGTGCTTCCGTCGCATAAATGTTTCCGCAGCCCGAAATGACATGGCCATCCATAATCACTTCTTTGATCGGTTTCCGCCCATATTTCGGCAAAGCGGCCATATCGATGAAATGTTCTTCAGCATCAGTGTCAAACGGTTCAGGCGCCATTCTTAGCAATGGCAAATAGTCCTCTTCCCTCTGCAACAACCGCAGTTCACCGAAACGGCGGATGTCTGAATAGATGAGCAATCCCCCATCTTCCATTTTGAGTACGACATGGATATGCTTCCTGAATTTCTGTTCAACAACATCTTCCAATTCATCCACGACAAACCACGCGCCAGACATCCCGAGATGGCTGACTAGCAAATATGGCTGTCCTTCCTTTTCCAGATGAAAATAAATATATTTACTTCTTCTCGTGATGTCCACTATCTTCATTGTTGCAAGTTCGTCAATGAACTCCTCAAGAGTCTTGCCTTTGACGATCGCTTCCTTGCCCAATCCTTTGGATCTCCTTATTACATCGGAAACTTGTACTTCAGAGATCGTACGACCGATGGAGACAGGTGATAATTCGCGGACGACACCTTCGACTTCAGGCAGTTCAGGCATTTCTATTCCTCACTTCGTTTCGTACCAGGAGAGGCCATGCGCCCACTCGGCCTTTAAAGGAACATCAAGTGTCAAGGCGGATTCCATCACTTCCGGTACGATTTTCTTCAGTTTTTCGATTTCTTCCTCAGGCGCTTCAAAGATCAATTCATCATGCACTTGAAGGAGCATTCGCGTTTGCATATTTTCCTCCTTCAATCTTGCATCCATATCGATCATCGCTTTCTTGATGATATCAGCTGCCGTCCCTTGAATCGGCGTATTCATTGCCGTTCTTTCCGCAAAGCTCCGCAAGTTGAAATTCGAACTCGTAATATCAGGCAAGTATCTTCTTCTGTTCATCATCGTGACAACATAGCCTTTCATCTTCGCCTCAGAGACGATGTCTTCCATGTATTGCTTCACGCCAGGAAATGTTTCGAGGTACGTATCGATGAATTTCCCGGCTTCTTTACGGGTGATATTCAAACTTTGGGACAGGCCATAATCACTGATCCCGTAGACAATTCCGAAGTTGACAGCCTTGGCAGTCCGCCTCATATCTGACGAAACGCCATCCTTATCCACACCGAACACGTCCATTGCCGTTTTCGTATGGATGTCTTCCCCTTCCCGGAATGCCGAAATCATTTTTTCATCCTGGGACATATGGGCGAGGACACGCAGTTCGATCTGTGAATAGTCGGCAGCGAACATGAACCAGCCCGGCTCAGACGGAACGAATGCCGCACGGATTTTCCGCCCTTCCTCAAGGCGGATCGGGATGTTTTGCAAGTTCGGATTGATGGAGCTTAATCGGCCCGTTTGCGTCAACGCCTGCTGGAATCGTGTATGGATTTTTCCATCCTCGTGGATTTCCTTCGATAACCCTTCAATATAAGTCGAGTTCAGTTTTCCAAGCTGACGGTACGTCAAAATGAAACTGATGATTTCATGCTCGCTTTCGAGCTTCTCCAACACATCTGCTGCAGTTGAATAGCCCGTCTTCGTTTTTTTGATAGGTGTCAATCCGATCTTTTCGAACAGGATTTCCCCTAACTGCTTAGGGGAATTGATGTTGAATGGTTGTCCCGCCATCTCATAAATGATCGATTCAAGTTCGGTCAATCTCGTGGATAGCTGTAGGCCGATTTGTTGAAGGATGCCTAAGTCCGTCTTCACGCCAGTCGATTCCATCTTGCCAAGAATGTTTGCGAGTGGCATTTCGAGTTCGTGATACAATTCGAACTGTTCATTTTCACGCAATTTCTCTTCAAGTACCGGCCGCAGTTTCCAGACGGCCTGGGCTTTCCTGCCAGCATGGTCTGCTAGCACTTTTTCTTCCGGCAATGCTTTTTTCGCGCCTTTTCCATAAACCATTTCATCCGGCTGCACATCTACATAGTTGAATTCCTTTGCAACAGATGCTACATCCGTGTAAGTGGAAGATGGGTTTGCGATATATGTGGCTAATAATAAATCGAATTCAAAGCCGTTCACTTCTATGCCATAGCGTAATAGTGATGCATAAGCCGCTTTTGAATCAGTCGCATATTTTGTTTTCTTTTCATCGCGAAGCCATTCTTTTACAGACTGTGATTGTTGCAAGACTTTGGTTGGTATGAATATCGTCTGATAGCCATCCGTCATGCTGACGCCAGTAACTTCCGTAGCCAAATAGTTTTCATCCATCATTTCAACATGGATAGCCATTTCATCGGCAAGTTCAATCATTTCAGAATCCGTGATGATTTGAACATCGATTTCTTTTACAGGTTCCATTTCCGTTTGAGGAGCCATTTTTTCAAGCAGCGTCTTGAACTTTAATTCTTCGTAAATCGTTTTAACGTTTTCCTCATCCGGCCCAGCATATGCTAAATCATTTATCGAAATTGTGAGAGGTGCATTCACTTCGATTGTCGCGAGCTTTTTGCTCATGAATGCCTGCTCTTCATTCTCCGTAAGGTTTTCCTTCAATTTCTTCCCTGAAACGGCATCCAAGGACTCATATACTTTTTCGACAGTGCCATATTCCTTCAGCAATTTGAGTGCTGTTTTCTCGCCGACGCCCGGAACACCCGGAATATTGTCGGAAGCATCTCCCATGAGGCCTTTCATGTCAATGATTTGCTGTGGCGTGATGCCGTACTTCTCCATGACATGCTCCGGTGTGTACTTTTCAAGGTCCGTAATTCCTTTCCGCGTAATACACACCGTTGTATGCTCACTAGCAAGCTGCGTCAAGTCTTTGTCACCTGAAATAATGACGACCTCGATGCCTTCTTCGTCGCTTGATTTGCTCAACGTCCCGATAATATCATCAGCTTCATACTGATCGAGTTCGTATTGCGGGATTTGATACGCATTCAGCAATTTCCGCAAGTAAGGGAACTGCTCTGATAGTTCGGGAGGCGTCTTTTGCCGGCCGCCTTTATACTCGCTGAATGTCGAATGTCTGAATGTCGTTTTCCCTGCATCCCAGGCGACAAGCATATGAGTCGGCTTTTCCTCCGCCAGAATGTTTTGCAGCATCATCGTGAATCCGTACACTGCATTAGTATGGATGCCTGTGTCATTCGTCAATAAAGGCAAGGCGAAAAACGCTCGATACGCCAAGCTATTTCCATCTAACAGCACTATTTTCTTTTTCGTCAAATGAATCCACTCCCTTATTCGTTCAATAATCAATTACGCCTTGGCGTAATTGCGTCCAGATTTTTATCGAGCTTGAGGCCTACAGGAGGTAGGTCATGCAGTCGTTGCGACAGGATGTCGCGTCCTTAGACTGCCTTCCTAACTTCCTTAAAGATTCGTGACATACGCCGGAGGATTTAACTTAATCCTGTAGGGACTGCTGGATGAAGTTAAAACGTCATCTCCATTTATCTTACCATGTCGGCAAGTGTGACTACCAATAACGCTATCTAAATTAATAATTATCACTTTCGAATTTTTCGTAAGGAGCCGATTTTTCATTTAGGAAAACTAAAATAGCGTTGATTCGTAGCTGAATTGACAGTAGAAAATGCAAGAAAAAAGCCCAGGCTTTTACACCTGAGCATTTTCTCTGTTCCACGAACGCGCTCTTATACCGTTAAAGCGCCCAATCCTTCGGAGTAAAATCGTGGTACCGGGGAGGATTTATTTACTTGTTTCTAAAAATAACGTCAATTATTGGGATGATCGCTTTAATGTGTATTTTGATAATCTTTGCTTACAATATCCTACGAAACAAAAAGAATCCTATCTTGTAATTCTTTGCGATACTTGTCTTCTTTTAAATAATAGCTGGCTGTTTGGCAAGGTATGCCTTTTTAAAATTGGATCTTTTCACTTACGTATCGGAAGCCATTTCCAATACGTACCGCATCGCCAAAGCCATTCTAACGGACCATATTGAAAATATCTAAGCCAATATGAAGAAGCTATGATTTGCGCTATCACCACAAGTAAACACGTAATAGTTGCAGTCATGTATGGAACTACCGTTTCATTAACTGGAATAAACATCGCTATGATAACCAAGATAACGGATTGACCAATGTAATTTGTAAATGCCATGCGCCCGAATGCATGTAATGGTGATAACACTTTCCCCATTAAGGGTTCAAACAGGACAAGAAAACTGATATAAAAAACAGAGAAAAACGGAGCCAATGCTAAGGACAAGTCTGCGAAGTCGTAAAAAGCGCGATTAGATACCATTTGTGCTTCGGTTAGTTCAATACCCTCCATATAGGTTACTAATCCATCGTCAGGTGCTTTTTGCCAGAGAAAAGCGACTGTAATACTAGTTGCAACAAATGAAAGAACAGCAACCAACATCCATTTTTTTCGGTTTTTCACGTAAGATTGAAATACACGATATTGTCCAAACGCTAAACCCAGCATCATTAAAGGAAAAGTTAGCAACAATTTTGCTCCGAAGATACTCCCTATTATCACCCCTGCTATTCCGATTATAAGATTGACCTGTTTTGGAACCTTGTTAAGGAAAAGAATAGGTATTCCTAGAAGTGCATAAACCAACAATGCTTCCCCAGGGTTTATTAACTGATGTAATATTCCCACTGCAAATAAAATCAACATACGCCGAACATAAAGGGCAGATGGACGGTCATTTTTTTCTTTAGCCCGTGATAAGAAAATCCAAAGTCCTAATCCAAACAGAAAAGAGAATATCGCATAAAAACGTCCTTCGACAAAAATATATAAAAATCGTTGAATCCAAATATCTCCTTGCGTTCCTGATAAATTAATATTTGAGCTCCAAAGAGCAAGCACATTTACGAAAGGAAGCCCAATCAGGGCAAACCCTCTAATTAAATCAATGACATTAATTCGATTCTTATATGTTGTTGGTTCCATCATATTTTCCTCTCTCTTATAATCTCCATACGCTATTCTATTGAGTAGTATTCCTATCCACAATACTATTCTTTCACAATAAAAAGCTACGTATAACAAGGTTTAATTATAAAAATTAAATCTTAAGAAAGAGTGAGGAAAACGATGAAGAAATTATTAAGGTTTGAGTGAAGTATTATACCGCAATCTGGCACGTTTGTTAAAAGGACACAAATTCTTTTACCAGAATTGCGCCCGATTCTCGAAAGTTCTTATTAAGTTAAACTTAATTCATAGTGATAAAACTGTGAATCCCTTTCATATCCGTTTTTCTCATACAGTCTTTGAGCAGAAAAATTGTCTGGTGCTGTACTTAGACTTATGCTTTTGGCACCTGTTTTAATGGCATAATCTTTCGCCTTATGTAAAAGCATTTCTCCTATTCCTTTTTTTCTGTATTCTGGATCGATAAACAAATCATTTAGTATCCAAGCATTTTTCATCGAGATTGATGAAAAGGTGGGATAAAGTTGTGTGAATCCTATATACTTTTGATTGTTCTTAACAATAAATATTACGGAGTCTTCATTTTCTAAACGCTTTTGTATATAACCTTTTGCACCCTCTACATCAGATGTTTGTTCATAAAACATACGGTATGCATTAAATAAATTTGATACTCCTTCTAAGTCTTCAATCGTAGCTTGATAAATTTCCATTTAAGTTCTCTCCCTGTCAGTTTTTATTACACATTTTCCCCTACAATTCAATAGGCCTTACTTTATTAAAATGCCCTTATCTGGCATAATTGGTGCGATCCTTTATACTGCAAATGCGGCCGATTGCTGATTACACAAATGCGGCTCGTATATAAATTGCCAAGTAATATATGACAGGTAGGAGTGTTATAACAACCCCTAAAAGCCTAGATCGCTTCTTGAACTGCAATACAAATCCAATTACCCACAAAATAAACAGCAACATGAAGTACCATCTGTACGTCGGTGTATCTGTCTCACCAATACCTGGACCACTCATCCATAGCGATAATAACAAAACAAATATCCCTGAAATAGCATTCCAAATATGTCTTACTATATCTTTGCCCATTTCTCCACTCCTTGTCAGCTAATCACGTTATTTAATAAATCTCATTCAAGAAAATGGCCCGTTTGTTGAATAAGCAGACTTCTTATTAATCTAATTTAACCCAAAACCCCTTGTCTCCTTTTCAATGTTTGATGTATTCGAATTTTTTATGAAAATCATAAACTTATGTGCCGTTGTAAATTCGTCTACCAGTTGTATTGTCGATAATTGATTTAAACTTTGAAATAACAACAAAATAGGGACGCCAATTCGAGTGTGAATTGTGTCCCTATTTGCTATGCGCCCGCGGAAAGCGTCCGCTTGGAGTGAGAATCAACTGACACTCCCTTTTCCACTCTCTCTTATTCCAAGTATCCTGTCAGTATTTTCGCGTATGGCGAGTCTGCCGGCATGATGATTACCGTGTCTTCTCCTATTGTTTTCGCATAGGACTGAAGCGTACGATACAGATTGTAGAACTCAGGGTCTTTTGAGAATGCGTTATTATAGATTTTAGCAGCTTCCGCTTCCCCTTCAGCATGGATGATCGCTGCTTCTTTTTTTGCGGTCGCAAGCATTTCTTGCACTTCACGATCCGTTTCGGCCTCGATTATCTTCTTTTCCGCATCTCCCTCTGAAAGATATCTTTGGGCAGTCGATTCACGCTCGGAAATCATCCGTGTGTAAATGGAATGTTCGTTTTCCTCCGGAAGATCAATCCGTTTCATGCGCACGTCAATCACTTCTATGCCGAAATTACCTTCATCAAGAAATTCGTTCACTTTCTGAGTGACAAGGTCGTTCAAGTTGCCACGTTTAGAATTTTCTTCATTGACGACATCTACATAATCCAACTTACCCATCTCGTTTCGAATGACGGAATAGATGAATTCCTCCATCCGTGCTTCCGCATTGATAATGTTTCGCGCATTGGAAATCATCTTCCTAGCATCCGTAATTTTCCACACGGCGTAATTATCAATGATAATTCGCTTTTTATCTTTTGTGCTAATTTCTGCTTCTGAAACATTATATGTCATTTGATTTTTCGGCAAGCTTGTCACTGATTGGATAAACGGGATTTTCATGTTCAATCCTGGGTCCTGTATAATTCTTGTTATTTCACCAAATTGGCGTACAACTTTATACTCACCCTCTTTTACAACAAAGACATTGGCAAGTAAGATGACCGCTATTGCAAAAACAACCGTAAATGTAATAGCTGTCTTTACAAACTTTCTCGTGTTAAATGGCTTTTTGGGTGTAATGACCTTTTCTGAACCAGCCGTTTTTTTATTTTGTCCACGCTGCATTTCTTTGAATTTATCTTCAATGCTTTTGAATGGATTGTTGTCGTTCGTCATCAGTTGCCGCCCCCTTCCGTTTTCTGATCAGCCGGTGGTGGTGTTTGGTTTTCCAATTGTTGCAACGGCAAGTATTTCAACGTTTCGCCATTATCATTCATAATATAGATTTTCGCTTGAGGCAATACTTGCTCCAACGTTTCGATGATCAGGCGCTGGCGGGTAATCGCCACGTTTTTTTTGTATTCTGCGTGCAGATCATTGAATAAGGCGACATCTCCACGCGCTTGCTCGATACGTGCGGTTTTTTGTCCGAGCGCGCGGGATTTAATTGCATCACGTTCCCCGATTGCTTCACTTTCCCGCTGATTCTTGTATTTTTCGGCTTCGTTAATTTTGGTGCTTTTTGTTTCACGGGCATCTGTAACAGCAGTGAATGCAGCACGGACGTCCGCATTCGGGAGCTCAACATCCTGCAATTTGACACCTTGAATCGAAATACCGATGTCATAATTCGTCATAAGCGTTGTCAATAATTCACGTGTCTTCGCTTCAATTTCCGCTTTCCCATCTGTCAGTGCAGCATCGATCGTCGAACTTCCGATAACCGATCTGATAGAAGAAGATGTTGCATCATGAAGGATTTCCTGTGGGTCTTGCGAGTTGAATAAATACTTTTCTGGATCTGTAATCTTCCATTGGACAACTAAATCTGCAAGGACAATATATTCATCCCCCGTAATCATTTTCGTTTCCTTATCATAGGATACAAGCTCCCCATCGGTATCTTGTTTGTACCCGAACTGAAGACTAAATGTCTCTTTGGATAGTTTTTCAACATTTTGGATCGGCCATGGCAGTTTGAAGTGCAAGCCGGAATCCGTCACTGGATTACCTGCTTTTCCGAACGTGATCACAATGGCCTGCTCCGATTCGTCCACTGTATACCATGTTGTAAATGCAATGATAAGCAATAACACTCCAACGATTACAAGACTTGCTGCCACCGATGCACGGCGTGTGCTCATTTGAACTCCCCCTTTATGTATGTATCTACAGTACATACGGTTGAAGAACGAATTTGGTTTCAAAAAAAATCCGCGTTATGCGGATTTTTTTGGTAAAAATATAGTAAATTTTGTTCCCACCCCTACTTCACTTTCAACAGTTACCTTTCCTCGATGTGCTTCTATTAAGTGTTTAACGATAGCGAGCCCAAGGCCAGTACCGCCGGAATCCCTGCTGCGGGCACGATCTACTCTATAAAAACGTTCAAACAGTCTTGGCAGCTCTACTCGATCGATTCCTATCCCTTCATCCATCACTTCGATAATTGCTTCATCGGCATTTTCAAATGCATTGACTGTAATTGTTGTATTCTCTTTTGAATAATTGATGGCGTTTGTCAATAAGTTGACCATCACTTGGATTAGTCTGGCTGAATCCGCTTCGACTGTGATACTCGTTTCAATGTTTAGAATAGTTTTCATATTTTTTCTTTCCAGCAGTCCAAAAACAATTTTCGTCGCGCTCTCAACGACATCAGAGACGAGGACTTCCTGAAATTGCAGTTGGAAGCCATCCCGTTCTATTCCTGACAGTTCCAAAAGGTCATTAATCAATACATGCAAACGATCGCTTTCCTTTTGAATGATTCCAAGAAATTCCTTCGAGGTGGAATGATCGTTCATGGCACCATCCAATAATGTCTCTGTAAAGCCTTTGATGGAAGTGATAGGAGTGCGAAGCTCATGGGAAACATTTGCAACGAAATCTTTTCGGATTTCCTCCAATCTTACAAGTTTCGTAATATCATGTGTCACAACAATGATGCCAAGCCAATTGCCGTGACGCCCAATAACTGGCGCCCCATAAACATTGAAATGAGATTGACCGTTCCGGATTTGCCTTTCATGCACTTGTTCCGTCAAAAATACATCTTCGATCAGATTTTCAATGCCTTGAGGCAATCCGATTTCCATGAATGTTTTTCCTTTCAATTTATCACTGTCAAATCCGAATGTCTTTTCAAATACGCCATTCACTAAATTGACAGAGCCTTCCCTTCCGAACATCAGCAGTCCATTACCCATGCTTTCAACCAATGTTTTCAGTCGTTCCTTCTCCATTGCCCGCAATATAGATGTTTCCTGTAAATTTCTAGCAACCTGATTCACCGCGATGCCAAGCTCATTATCACTCCCTAAATCGTCAATCGGAGTTCTGGCCAAATAATCACCACGCGCAATTTTCTCTGCAGTTTTTGTTACTAAATCGATTGGTTTTGCATATTGCCTGATGACACGGGCGCTCAGGATAAGGGAAAGAAAGTAAGCAATCGATAAAATGACGAGTAAAAAAATCCAATATTTCCGCTGGACCTGCAATGTTATTCCATGATCAATCATATGAAAAAACTGGCCAAGGACAACGCCAAGACCAGTCAACAGAATCAAAAATATGATAGCAAAAGCGATGAAAAGTCTGGAATAGAGATCCTTCATTTCACTTTTTGCTCCTCGAATTTATATCCGATCCCTCTAACCGTCTTAATGAAAATAGGTTTTCTCGTATTTTCCTCGATCTTTTCGCGTAAATGGCTGACGTGCACATCAACGATTCGAGTATCTCCGGCAAAATCATAATTCCAAACTGCACTCAATAACTGATCTCGAGTGAGCACACGGTTTTTATTTTGCATGAAATAGACGAGCAGTTCAAATTCTTTCGGCGTGAACTCTAATGCTTCCTCATTCAGATAAGCTTCATACTGTTCAGGATGAACCGTGAGGGAAGCAGAGCGGAGGATCTGCCCATCATCCTCGTCAATTCCAGTTCGCTCTCCACTGCGGCGCAGAACCGCCTTTACTCTTGCAATCACTTCACGTGGACTGAATGGTTTCGTCATATAATCGTCCGCCCCGATTTCCAATCCTAAGACTTTATCGGTCTCTTCGCCTTTTGCTGTCAGCATGATGATCGGCGTATTGATATTCCTCTGCCTCAGAATCTTACATACTTCAATACCATCCATTTTCGGCAGCATGAGATCAAGCAAGATCAAATCAGGGTTTTCATTTTCAACTTTCAATACCGCTTCTTCACCATCAGCCGCCATGATTGTTTTGAAATTGGATTGTTTAAGATTATAATCCAATAATGTTCGGATCGGCTGCTCATCGTCCACGATTAAAATTTTCTGCACGGTTTTCCAAGTCCCCCTTAGACGCCAATGTCTTATTCTATGTTGTTAAATCAGAAGTTTTCCATTGCATCCGATGTCAGATTTTCACGAACAGATGGAGGAATGACCGTTATTGTACCAGAAATCACAGTTTTCCCCTCTTCATTCGTCGCCTCTACCAGAATCACTATGGACCGTTTCTCCTTCTCCACACGGATCACTTCAAATAGAAAATTGATTGTTTCATAATGATACACATGATTCGGGAAAGACAGATGCTGTTCGGTAATATGCGAGCCCGGACCAGGCAAGTATTTTGAAATAGCGGAAGTGATAATTCCATTCAACATAATAGTCGGTACAATCGGTTTGTCAAATTCGGTTTGGGATGCATAATCATGCTGGATGTACAGCGGATTTGAATCATTCGTCAATCCTAGGTAGAGTAGTAAATCCTTATCCTCGATTTTTTCGGTAAGCTTCAGCTTTTCCCCTTCATCAATTTTATCAATTTCCCTTCCTATCCGCCTTTTTTTACCTAATATCAACTTTCTTCCCCCTTCAATTTCCTGCATGAAATTAGTGTTATAGAAAGTGTATCAATTTTCACTCGGAAAGAGCAAGTAAACGCCGTTACATAGAACAGCGTTTACTTGCGAGCATAAGCAAAGCGTTGCGAGCAAGTTGGCGAGCAAGAATGGGCCCTTGTGCGATCTCCAAACATTTAAAAAACCGGAAAGCAACAAAGCTTCCCGGTTTTAACGTCAAGTTATAGGTTTTTAATCAATTCGTCAGCAAACTCGGAAGTTTTCACTTCTGTAGCACCGTCCATCAAACGAGCGAAGTCATACGTGACAACTTTCGAAGCGATCGTTTTCTCGATAGATGCAGTGATCATGTTTGCAGCTTCGTTCCATCCCATATGCTCAAGCATCATAACGCCTGAAAGAAGCACTGAAGATGGGTTAACTTTGTCAAGGCCTGCATATTTCGGAGCTGTACCGTGTGTCGCTTCGAAAATAGCATGTCCTGTCACATAGTTGATGTTAGCGCCTGGCGCGATACCGATTCCGCCAACTTGCGCTGCGAGTGCGTCAGAAATATAGTCACCGTTCAAGTTCATTGTTGCAACAACATCGAACTCTTTCGGACGAGTCAAGATTTGTTGTAGGAAGATATCGGCAATCGCATCCTTTACGATGATTTTGCCTGCCGCTTCTGCGTTAGCTTGTGCTTTGTTCGCAGCCTCTGTACCTTCTGCTTCTTTGATTTGATCGTATTGGTTCCAAGTGAATACTTTATCGCCGAATTCTTGTTCAGCAACTTCGTAACCCCAGTTTTTGAAAGCACCTTCAGTGAATTTCATGATGTTTCCTTTGTGTACAAGTGTTAAAGATTTACGCCCCTCTTTAAGTGCATAGTTGAGTGCACCGCGAACAAGGCGTTTTGTGCCTTCTTCGGAAACAGGCTTGATGCCGATACCTGAAGTTTCAGGGAAACGAATTTTATTTACGCCCATTTCATCTTGAAGGAATGAAATCAATTTTTTAACTTCATCAGAACCTTCTTTGTACTCGATACCTGCATAAATATCTTCAGTATTTTCACGGAAGATGACCATATCGCAGTCTTCCGGCCGTTTAACAGGAGAAGGAACTCCTTCGAAATAACGAACAGGACGCAAGCAAGTATAGAGATCCAATTCTTGGCGAAGCGCAACGTTCAAAGAGCGGAATCCGCCACCGATCGGAGTCGTCAAAGGACCTTTGATAGCGATTAGGTATTCATCGATTGTGTCAAGAGTTTCTTGTGGCAGCCATTCTCCCGTTTCATTGAATGCTTTTTCACCTGCAAGAACTTCTTTCCATTCGATTTTCTTTTGCCCGTCGTATGCTTTTTCGACTGCCGCTTCCATTACCCGTGAAGCTGCATGCCAAATATCAGGACCTGTACCGTCACCAATAATGAATGGGATTGTTGCATGATCCGGAACGTTAAGTACTCCGTCAGTTACTGTGATTTTCGCCATTTTCTATTCCTCCATTTCGAAATGAGGGGGCCGATAGTGATCCTACCGCCCCGATGTATTCCTTGTGAATCCAGCTGATAGCAACCGGCTACAAGTTATCTTTCGTTGATAGGCACGTATTTTTGCATGTCTGGTCCGATGTATTCTGCACGCGGACGGATCAGCCTATTGTTGGAGTATTGCTCCAAAATATGCGCCGTCCAGCCCGAGAACCGGGAAACCGCAAAAATAGGTGTGAATAAATCGTGATCGATCCCAAGTGAATGATATACCGAAGCAGAATAGAAATCAACGTTCGGTGGCAAATTCTTCTCACCAGTTACGATGGATTCAATTTTAAGGGACATATTATACCATTTCTCTTCTCCACGAAGTGATGTCAACTTTTTGGACATTTCACGGAGATGTTTTGCGCGTGGGTCGCCTTTACGGTACACACGGTGGCCGAAGCCCATGATTTTCTCTTTATTATCAAGTTTTTCTCTGATATAGGATTCTACTTTATCTTCGTCGCCGATTTCCATGAGCATCTTCATGACTTGCTCATTCGCACCGCCGTGAAGCGGGCCTTTAAGAGCTCCGATTGCAGCCGTTACGCCGGAATACATATCGGAAAGCGTTGCCACACAAACGCGTGCAGTGAAAGTGGAAGCGTTCAATTCATGGTCAGCATGAAGCACTAATGCTTTATTGAATGCTTCAATTGCGATATCTTTAGGCTCTTCACCAGTTAACATATATAAGAAGTTTGCTGCATAGCCAAGTTCCCGTTTTGGAGCTACCGGCTCTTGACCTTTACGGATGCGAGAGAAAGCAGTAACGATCGTTGCCACTTTCGCTTGAAGCTTAATTGCTTTTTCATAATTGGCTTCATCAGACATATCTTCAGCGTTTTCATCGTATAATCCGAGTAGGGAGATTGCAGTGCGCAATGCTGCCATCGGGTGAACTTCGCCAATCGGATATGTCTTAAAATGATCGAGTACAGGCTGTGGAACCGACATATTATCCGCAAGTTGCTGTTTCAATTCTGCAAGCTCGTCCGCTTTCGGCAGACGCTGATGCCATAAAAGATAAACAACTTCCTCAAAGCTTGCATTTACTGCAAGATCATCGATATCGTAACCGACGTATGTAAGGGTGTCATCAATAATAGAACTGATGGCGGATTGTGTCGCTACGATTCCTTCCAAACCTTTTGATGCTGTCATTTAAATCGCTCCTTCAGTCTTTTGCCGTATATCTACAAATTCTTGCAAATCCCGGCAACTCTACTTTTTATTTAGTACTGTCTGAAACGCTTACAATCCTCATTATAAGCAAATATTACAGTTTTGTGAATGGAAACGCTTGTTTTATTTGTAGAATAACAGAAAAAAGGATGAAATCTTGCTAAAAAACATACAACAGCATACATTCAAATCGCTGGCCCATCAATGGATACCTGCTATACTTGCGGGGATTTTCATCTTTGTTGTTCCCCCCGTCGGAATTGCAATCATTGTTGCCTATTTTACCGCTCCTATTTTACTAGCAGTCCGAACGATGACAAAACTACCTTTGACGATTGCCACTTTTTTTGTCATGTTTTCAATTCTATTCATTTTCAGCTCATTTAGTTTCATCGCCTTGCATGGACTGATGGACACGGTGCCTCTTTTGGAAAAACATCTGTCCACTATTACCGGCAAGACAGATTTGACAGGGAAAATCCTTTCATTCCTTGAGGAAAAGATTATTGAATATGGACATGCATTACTCGAATACGCCGTTGCGTTCACTGCAACCTTTTTTCAACGAATTTTCAGCATGTTCATCTTTCTTGTTGCTTATTTCTTTGCATTGCGTGAATCAGGAAAAAACAAATTTTGGTTTCTCGTCTATTTCCCTGTCAGCATGCGCGCTGCAGCTAAACGCACCTTCACAAAATCCGGCGAGTTATTCGGCACTTTCGCATTTGTTGAAGCACGGCTGTTTCTGTTGACTTTCATCATCCTCATCATCGGATTCTCGCTTCTTGGATTTGAATCGCCGATCGGCAGTGCATTTCTTGTTTCCATCGCCGATAGTCTGCCGTTATTGGGCATCGGTTTATTTCTCATCCCGATGTCGGCATTCTTCCTTTATTCCAACCAATTGTTCACCGGTATATCGCTCGCCTTGCTCTATATTTTTATCGTTACAACAAGGCAATTGGCAGAATCATATATGTGGGCTTCCGCATTTCGCCTAAAGCCGATCCATGCTTTTTTCATCACCGTTTGCTCATTCTATCTTTTCGGGTTACCTGGCATTCTGTTAACCCCATTCTTACTATTTGCAGCACTGAAATTGAAGAAGCATCCATACTTCACCGGATGACAATTCTTCCCTGTTTCATTTTTTTATATATCCAACTGATGATAAAGGGCCTGATGATATTTCTTGGCCATTTAAATAAAAGTAAAAGACCCGCAATATCCGTGATGAACCCAGGCATGATCAATAGAATAGCGCCAAAGAAAATACAGACGCCATCGATCATTGCGTTTCCGGGGGCTTCCATCGTTCCCATCCTATTTTTCAGATCGGTCAAAGCTTTAAATCCTTGTCTTTTTGCTAGATAAGCTCCCCCGATTCCGCTGATGAGAATAAGTAGAAGTGTCGGCATGACTCCGATTGCGTTCCCTGAATAGAGCAGGAGCATGATCTCCGCGGCTGGTACGAGAATAAATAATGGCAGCAGCCATTTCATTTCACAACAACTCCAATCCTAAAAAGGCCGCTTCCGAAACAAGTCGGAAGACAGCCTTTTTTTCATTATTTATACTTTGTCAAAGAACCCGTGCATGTCCATTATAAATGACTCCGGATTCCGCATCCATCGTTATGTCTTTGCCATCGATAATCGTTTCAGTCGCTTTCTCAACACCGACGATGACAGGGATGCCTAAACTAAGGCCGACAACAGCCGCATGACTTGTCAATCCGCCCTCTTCTGTTATTAAACCTGCGCATTCTTCAATGGCAGGCATCATATCACGGTCAGAGGAATAGGTGACAAGAATCTTCCCCTTCATGTTATGTGCCAATGCTTCCTGAGCATTATGAGCGACAACCGCTTGTCCGAACGCGACAGACTTTCCGATTCCCTGTCCTTTGGCCAGCATATCGCCGATAACATGGATTTTCATCAGGTTCGTCGTTCCCGCTTCGCCGACCGGGACGCCTGCCGTGATAATGACAACATCACCGTGGGTGACATATTGATGTTTCACACTTTCTTCGACAGATTCTTGCAAAATTGCATCGATGGAATTTACTCTTTCGCCGAAAATCGGATAGATTCCCCATACAAGCGACAATTTCCTTGAGCATTCATCCGAAGCGGTAATCGCGATAATCGGGCAGCCCGGTCGATATTTGGCGATCATTTTGGCAGTATGCCCGCTTTCTGTAGGGGCAAGTACTGCTTTCACCTTTAAATTGATAGCCGTATAAGCTGCCGCCTGACCGATTGCTTCTGTCATATTGCCATGTTTTTCACGACGGCGTGTGGAAACGACTGAACGGTAATCGACTGCATCTTCGGCTGTTTTTGCAATCCGGTCCATCGTACGG
>NZ_LQYA01000196.1:0-15919 GCF_001531445.1 Sporosarcina koreensis | reverse complement strand
GATTCAACCGGGTAAAGTCCAGCTGCAGTTTCCCCTGAAAGCATGATTGCATCCGAACCGTCCAAAATGGCGTTTGCAACGTCGCTAGCCTCAGCTCGCGTAGGACGAGGATTTCGTTGCATAGAATCGAGCATTTGTGTTGCTGTAATAACCGGTTTGCCAACTTGATTACATTTTTCAATCATTTTCTTTTGTACGAGCGGGACTTCCTCTGCTGGGATTTCCACACCCAAATCCCCACGTGCAACCATTAAACCATCGGATACCGTCAAGATTTCATCCAAATTGTCGACGCCTTCACCGTTCTCGATCTTAGGGATGATATGAATTTGTTCTCCGTCGTTTTTCTCCAGCAATTCCCGTATTTCCATCACGTCAGAAGCTCTGCGCACAAAAGAGGCAGCGATGAAATCAACGCCTTCTTGAATTCCAAATAAGATGTCTTCTCTGTCCTTCTCGGTAATTCCAGGGAGCTGTACCGAAACGCCTGGCACATTTACCCCTTTCTTGTTTTTCAATGTACCCGAGTTGACAACAATCGTTTGGATCAGCCCTTTTTCATAATCCTTGCTAACGACTTCCAGTTGGATTAGACCGTCATCCAGTAAAATGACAGACCCTTTATCCACATCTTCGATCAGTTTTTCGTATGTAACAGAAAATACATCTTCGGTCCCCTCCACCTCTGTCATGGAAATATTGACATGCTGGCCGGTGATCAATTCAATTTGTCCGTTTTTCATGGAATGCGTCCGGATTTCAGGACCTTTCGTGTCTAGCAGGATTCCGACAACTTTACCTGTTTTTTTCGACGCTTCCCTGATGGATTGGATTCTGGCTTTATGCTCTTCATGTGAACCATGTGAAAAGTTAAGCCGCGCTACGTTCATACCCGCCTCAATCAACTGTTCAAGCAGCTCCGGTGATTCGCTGGCCGGTCCTATTGTGCACACAATTTTTGTCTTTCTCATCACAAAACGCCCCTTCGTATTGTACTCATCAAATGTAGTTAGTAGATCAGATCGACAATTCTTTGGATAATTTATATAACCCCATATCCAAAGTATGGTCTTTTGGTGCAAATACAACTTCTAATTCATAGTCTACCACCTTATGGTTTTGCATACCAATAGCGACCCCACCACGGCCTTCACTCAACACCTCAACCGCTCTCGCACCATATTGGCTTGCAATTACCCGATCCCGCGCTGACGGCGAACCCCCGCGTTGGATGTGCCCCAGGACGGAAACCCGTGTTTCAATTCCAGATTTCTCCTTTAAAAGATCAGCTAAAGCCGACCCGGACATGACACCTTCCGCTACGATAATGATACTATGTTTCTTCCCACGGCCCGTACCGCTTTTTAATCGGCTGATGATTTCATCCAGATTAAAGGCCTCTTCAGGAATTAGAATCGTTTCGGCACCGCCTGCAAGTCCAGCCCAAAGCGCTAGATCCCCTGCATCACGACCCATCACTTCAATGATAAAAGTGCGTTCATGTGATGTGGCTGTATCTCTGATTTTATCGATGGCATCGATGACCGTGTTCAGGGCGGTATCGAAGCCGATTGTAAATTCTGTTCCATGAATATCATTGTCAATTGTCGCAGGAACACAAACACATGGAACCCCCAGCTTCACCAATTCGAACGCGCCCCTGAATGATCCATCCCCTCCGACAATGACAAGCCCATCGATATGATGCGCTTTCAACTGGCGAATCGCTTTTTCCCGTCCTTCTTCAGTCATGAATTCCTGTGAGCGTGCGGATCTGAGCATTGTTCCTCCACGTTGGATAATGTCACCAACCGAACCGAGCTGCAACGATTCGATCTTCCCTTGGATGAGACCTTGGTAACCATTGAAAACACCAGCAACTTCAAACCCTTCATAGATCGCTTTCCGCACGACCGCACGCACGGCCGCATTCATGCCAGGCGCGTCTCCCCCACTTGTCAAAACACCAATCTTTTTCAAATGGACCACCCCTTAGTTCACTATGTACTGTAATTCACATCGTATAACACGAAAAGATGCGGGGAAAGCCCGCACCTCGTTATTCTGAAAATACTCCTAAGCCTCTATATTTCATGTAGCGATCCTCAACCAAACTATTTCCATCCATTCCTTTAAACCTTTCCAATGATTGACGAATCGATTGCCTGAGAAATTCCGATTGCTTTTTTAAATCCCTATGCGCGCCGCCCATAACTTCAGGTATAATATCGTCAATTATCCCCATCTCTTTTAAGTGTGGAGCTGTAATTTTCATAGCCTCCGCCATTTGCTTTGCCAATGAGGCATCCCTCCAAAGTATGGAGGCTGCTCCCTCCGGAGAAATGACTGAACACCATGAATTTTCAAGCATAAGAAAATGATTGGCAATCCCAATAGCAAGTGCACCACCGCTTGCCCCTTCACCTATGACAATCGAAATGACCGGTACTTTCAAACCAGCCATTTCAACGAGGTTGCGGGCAATCGCCTCACTTTGCCCTCGTTCTTCGGCTGCCTTCCCTGGATAAGCACCTTTCGTATCTATCAGACAAATTATTGGTCGTTGAAATTTTTCAGCTTGCTTCATCAGCCGAAGCGCTTTTCGATAACCTTCCGGATGTGGCATTCCAAAATTCCGTTTGACGTTTTCTTTCGTATCCCTTCCACGTTGCTGACCAATTATTGTTACTGGGGTATTTTCAAATAATGCAATCCCTCCAACAACAGCCGCATCATCTCCGAAGACCCGATCTCCATGTAGTTCAATAAAATCCTCAAAGAGTTCATTGATATATTCTAGCGATGTCGGACGTTGCGGATGTCTGGCCACTTGTACACGATCCCAAGGTTCCATGTTTCCATATATTTCTTCTTCCAAATTTTTAAGTCGCATTTTTAAATTTTCTATTTCGCCGCTTAAATCAACATCGGACGTGCTGGTGAATTCTTCAAGTTCATTAATTTTATCACGCAGTTTGATGATTGGTTCTTCGAATGCTAATGGTTTACTCATGAAGATTAGCCTCCTTTACATGAAGTCGGATTATTTTAGTTAGGGTTTCTTTCATTTCTCCCCTATGAACGACAGCGTCTAATTGACCATGTTCCAATTGAAATTCGGCTGTCTGAAAATCACTTGGCAACTTCTCCCTAACTGTCTGTTCAATAACCCGTCTTCCAGCAAAGCCAATCAATGCTTTAGGTTCTGCTATATTAACATCTCCTACCGAGGCAAAGCTTGCTGAAACACCACCTGTAGTAGGGTATGTCATTATCGAAATGAAGAGTAGCCCCTGATCGGAGTGGCGCTTTAACGCAACGCTTGTCTTTGCCATTTGCATTAGAGATAAAATGCCCTCTTGCATCCTAGCCCCTCCACTAGCAGAAAAAATCAGGAGAGGAATACGTAATTCAGTCGCTTTTTCAACAGCCCGTGTAATTTTCTCGCCAACGACCGACCCCATTGAGCCCATCCGGAAATGGGAATCCATAATCGCGACTCCGACTTCATTTCCTCCGATTTTTCCGATACCGGTAAGAACTGCTTCGTTCAATCCGGTCTTCTCTGAATCCGACGCGATCTTTTCTGTATAGGACGGGAAATTCAATGGGTTTTCTGACTTTAAATGGTCGTCCATTGATTTGAATGTATTTTCGTCAAATAGACATTCGACACGCTCCCATGCTGTCATTTTAAAGTGATGATCGCATTTAGGACAAACTTTTGCTGTCTTTATCAGATCCTTCGTCAAGATGATCTGTTTGCAATCAGGACATTTGGTCATGATCCCTTCCGGTACGTCGTTTTTTGCATCGGCCGAAGGTATCGTTATTGCCTGCTTCTTTTTTGTAAAAAATTCACGGATCATTCTTCGTTTTCCCCCTCGATATGTTCAATCCACTTGTCATAGGCATTTATCGTTTCCATGACACTTCCTTCGATCAAGTTATTGAGCAAAGCTCTTACAATTTCATTTTCTTTTCCATCCGTCATCTGCTCGTACGGTACTTTGCTATATTGTTTCAGTATAAACCAAATTTTTAATGATAATCGGTTGTCAGTCGCAACAATCATTTCCCGAATGATATCTTCACGGAAAACCTCCCCGTCTTCAGTTATCTTCATGAGGAGCCCTTGCCAGACAGGCAAATTGCGTTTGTGGATATCCTTGCAGATTGTTTGAATTGCCGCTTTTTCGTGGATGATGCGTGTATCTGTCACATCCAGTGCCGATTTGGGCTGTTGCATGACGAAAGTTGATAGCACTTCAACAAGCTGGTGCTTTTTGAAATCGGCAAGGTATGTTCCCTCGCCGCGGCGGGTTTCAATCAGGCCTAGGAGCTCAAGGCTTCTCAATGCTTCGCGAACTGTTGATCTTCCCACTTGCAGACGTTCCGCCAAAACACGCTCAGACGGTAATTTGTCGCCTGCTTTGATGCCTTCCGCCTTGATCATCAGCCTGAGTTCACCGACGATGTCCAGAAACATCTTTGATGATCGTTTTGTATTTTGCATACGGCCGCCCCTCTTGGAATGTCATAATCCGAGTGGTCTGACCACTTCTTTTAATAGCATACAGAAAAGTACTCACATCGTAAAGAGATATTTAGGAATTCATGAAGAAACGCCAAAAAGAGACATGCGTCTACATGTCTCTTTAAATCCTTGTAATCTGCTGAACGATTAATTGTGTCTGGCCGTTGCGCTTTTCCATTGTTCCGACGATCTGCACCATTGCAAGCTCTTGTATATGGACGTTGTTCTCGGCGTATTGTCGTGGAAAGATCGTGCAGGAAAGCTCCCCTGTTTCGTCTTGGAGAGTAAGGAAAGCCATCGCTTCGCCCTTTTTTGTCCGGATCCGTTTAATTTCCCTGATCATTCCCGCGACTTTGAGCATGGACCGCTCCTTAGCGTCAGGAACGACAACGAGATCCATCACTTTTTCCTCCAGCGTCTTTTTCATTTCCAATGCAGGATGTTCGGATAAGTAAAAACCAAGCATCTCCCGTTCGTATTCAAGCATTGCAAACCTTGGCATTGATCCGCCTGGCGAATATTTCGGCTTTGCTACCGAATAGATGATTTCGCGAAGTAAGTCATCTCCATCGGGACTGACGAATTGCGCATGATTGCGAGCAGCTTCAATCGATGCAAGCAGGACGGAACGATCTTCTCCAAAGTCATCAAGCGCTCCTGCTTTAATAAGTGGGACAATTGTTTTTTCAGTAAAGTGCAGCCCGCCAATCGAGGCAGAAAAGTCGAAGAGCGTCTTCCACCCTTCAAGCGTCCTCGCTTCTTTCACGACATTGTAAAAGGATGGCGTCATTCCTTTGATCCCCCCTAAACCGATTCGGATGGCGCCTTTTTCGACGACATGGGAGTACTTGCTCTTCTGGATGGATGGGGGAAGGATTTCAATGCCTTTCCCTCTGATTTCGTGAATATATTCCATCGTTTTCTCTTGATTGCCTGTCGCCATCGATAATAGCGCAGCGTAAAAATAGGCGGGAGTGTTCGCTTTGACGTATGCCAACTGATAGGAAATCAGTGAATAGGCCACTGCATGGCTCTTCGGGAACCCGTAATCTGCAAACTTGACGATTAAATCATATATTTCACTAGCGGAACGTTCAGGGAAGTTATGCTGGATCGCGCTTCTTACGAAATGCTCTCTCTCTTGCCGCAGCACTTCACGCTTCTTTTTGCTGACTGCCCTTCGAAGCAAATCCGCTTCCGCCATCGTAAACCCTGCAATCTGTACAGCTATTTGCATGATTTGCTCTTGATAGACGATAATTCCAGCTGTTTCCCGGAGAATCGGCTCCAGTTGCGGATGTAAATATTCAATTTTTTCGTTATTGTTTTTCCTTCTGCTATATAGAGGGATATTCTCCATCGGACCAGGACGGTATAACGCGTTGATGGCATATAGATCGCTGAATTCATCCGGTTTGATAAGTCGTAAAGCGTCCCTCATGCCGTCCGACTCGAATTGAAAAACTCCTGTCGTATCGCCTTTCTTGAAAAGATCGAAAGTTTTGGCATCGTTTAAGGGAATGTCTACGAAATTCAGCGTCTTACCCGTATCATATTGAATCATCGATTTAATCCGATCCATTAACGTCAAATTGCGCAACCCAAGAAAATCCATTTTCAATAAGCCGATTTCTTCCACGTCCCCCATTGCCCATTGGGTCAAGTAAACATCGTCTCCGCCATTTTGGAGGGGGACTGTTTCGACTAGCGGTATAGGGGAAAGGATGACGCCCGCGGCATGCGTGGAAGCATTCCTAGGCAACCCCTCTAATGTTCTGGCCGCTTGAAACCATTTGGCACGGACAGGATCCATTGCGATCCAGTCTTGAAGTGCTTTCGACTTGTTTACGGACTCTTCCAACCTTTTACTATGCCCGTCCTTGATTTGCTTAGATAAGAAAGACATCTCTTCATTTGTGAAGTCAAACACGCGTGCTACGTTCCTTGCGACTGATTTGGATGATAGCGTCCCAAACGTAATGATTTGCGCAACATGCGCTTTCCCATATTTCTTTGCCACATATTCAATCACTTCGGAGCGGCGGTTGTCCGCAAAATCGATGTCGATATCAGGCATTGTAATTCTTCCTGGATTGAGGAATCGTTCGAAAATAAGTCCATATCTAATCGGATCGACATCTGTAATGCCAAGAGAGTAGGCAACGAGGGAACCGGCTGAAGAACCCCGTCCGGGTCCTGTCAAAATTCCATTCTCCTTTGCAAAACGCATGAAATCTTCCACAATGAGGAAATAATCGGAGTAACCCATGTTTTCGATGACCGCAAGCTCTGTCCCGAGTCGGTCATGATGAATCGAACTGATGGTTCCGAGCCGGCGTTTCAACCCTTCCTCGCAATTCTTTTTCAGCAAGGAAGCCGCGGTATGCCCTGCCGGAACCGGAAAAGCAGGCATCAATGTGCGACTTGGAGGCAGTTCCGCATTGCATGACAACATAATTTCAGCCATTGTTTCCATCCATTCCGGACGATCGGAAAACCATTGCTGCAATTCTTGCTCTTCAGGAACATAAGCATCGTAAACTTCCATTTTCGGCCGGGATGGATCATTCAGCTTGTAGCCGGATCGGATGGCAGTAGCAACTTCAAACGCGAAGGCATCCTCTTCTGCAATATATCGTGATTCATGGTAGGCGGTAATGGCCGTTTCCATCTGTTCTGCAATCATCAAGATTTCATTCTCGGCATGATGCGTCACGCCGCCCGGTCGGGAAATGCCGATATAGACCGTCCGGCAAGCTTTCAGGATTGTTTGGATTGTTTCTGTTCCCCGTTTATCATTCCATGAACGATTGGTCATCGGACAAATGAAGACACAACCCTCGCTATACGCTTGCAGCCACTTCAACGGGAGTGTCTCCTGTTCCCTGGTGGAGATGGCACTGCTCATTTTAAGCAGATTACCGTACCCCTTGTCGTCTTTCGCGTACGCGTACAGCAGAATATCGGATTCGTCATCCAGCTCCAAGCGGATTGATAACCCGATGACTGGACGAACGCCATACTTTTCCATCACTTTGCAAAATGAACGGACGCCATACATCTTCGAATTGACGATTCCAACAGACTTAGCCCCTCTCCTTTGCAGAAGTGGGGCCAATTGATCAAGCTTTATGATGCCACGCAGCAGATCGGCGCCGGTCACTATTTGTGGATAGACAAGTACCAATGAAAATCCCTCCGAACCGTTACTTTGCAACACATAACTGTTTCAATTTTGCAATGATCTCATCCGATTTTTCCCAAGAATAAATAGAAGCCCCGGAAGCGAGCGGATGTCCCCCACCGTCATATTCGGCCGCAAGTTGATTGATAATCGGCCCCTTTGAACGGAATCGGACACGGATCTGATCGTCCTCTTCGACAAAAATGACCCATGCGCAAATCCCTTTCACATCTCCAAGAGAACCGACAAGTTGAGATGTTTCACTTGCAGTTACGTTAAATTGCTCCAAAATCGCTTTATCGATTTTTATGAAAGCCGCTCCGTTTTCGTCAATCGTGAATTTTTGATACATATAGCCTTTTAAATGGAGCAGTCTGCGGTCTTCTTCATACATTTCCGCAAATAGCTTCGTCCGGTCGAAGTTGTGTTTGATCAAACCGCTTGCAATCTCGAACGTCCTTACAGTCGCACTCGGGAAAAGGAAGCGACCCGTATCTCCCACGATTCCGGCAAATAGCAGACGTGCGCAAGCATCGGACATCTTCCATCCATAATGCTTTTCCCCCTCCTCAAAAAGGAGATAAATCATTTCGGATGTGGAACTAGCATCAGTATCCACCCATCTCATGTCTCCATATGGATCGACATTCGGGTGGTGGTCGATTTTTATAAGAAAAGCACCTTCCTTATAGAATTCCGCATCAATACGTTCCGTATTACCGGTATCGGTAACGATGACAAGTGCATTTTGATAATCGTCTGGCCCTATTTCATCCTGAACCGCCAAATAAGTGAGCATGTCATCATGCGCCCCTGCTGCATACACTTTCTTTTCAGGATAATTGGCCTTAATCAGTTCCTTTAAGCCGACTTGCGAGCCGTATGCATCCGGATCAGGCCGGACATGACGGTGAATGATGATTGTTTCATATTGTTCAATTGTGTCGATGATTTGTCGTTTCAATTTGCAATTCCTCCGGTTATCAATGATTTCTATTCGCATTCCATGAAAAAAGCCGCTACAATGAAAGGAGTTATTTGATGGAGGCTTTTTATGAAAACACTCAATTTCTTACTTGTCTTTCTAATTATCGCATCAGGGGTCTACTATTTTTATTTCAAAACTCGCCAATTCAGAACACGTCAAGTGTTCCCAATCCGGAAAAAGTATTTCGCAAGCAAAGCCGGAGCATTTCTCGGCGGACTGCTTTTCTTCTTTGGAATAAACCAGCTTCTTTTATTCGATGGTTTTGCAACGTATGCCGTTTCCGGTATTTTCATCGTATTCGGCGCCTACATCATTTTCTTTAACATGAAAGCGACAAAGTATTATAAACAATTTATCGACGAAGAAACGAAACTGAACGAAAACTGATGCGGCTGCCGCATCAGTTTTTTCATTCCATCTATCTTCTCATCTTTCGAAAAGCTGGTACATGACCATCGCTTTGGCGACTAGTTCCGAATCCAAGAAAAGATCGAAGTCCACTTTGACGAATCTCCTGCTCATATGAAGGATTCTAGGCTCTACAGTGACAGTGCTTCCGAGCTGCACGTGTTTAATGAAATAGATCGTCATATTCTCGGGAACACTTTCTCCCCTTTTTCGCATTTTGATTGCACGGTTTCCGACGTCCGTCAACAATGTCGTCAACGCTCCGTATGAAAGTGAGCCCAATTGGTTCGTCATTTGAGGGACGACAGTGAATTCGACATTCAGCGGCTGATCGGGTACAGCTTTCATTTGATTCTTAACGATATCATCGATTTTTTCTCCTTGCTGCGGCTGCCGTTGCGTCATTTGAAATGCTTTAAGGACATCTTGGCGGCTGATGATTCCCTCCAGAATGCCGCTGTCGCTCACTACAGGCATCAAGTCGATAGCCTCCCAGATCATGCTATGCCCTGCAGAAGCTACACTCAATTTACCATTCGCAGTAATCGGGTGCTGTGTCATTACTTTCTCAATAAGATCCGTCCCCAGCTTTCCAACTGCATCACGCGATGAGACAATTCCGATCAATTTGCCGTTTCGATCGACGACGGGATACCCTGAATGAGCGGTTTTTCGATTCACTTCGTTGAAATAAGCAACATTGTCCTTCGGCGAAAAAGTAATTGTCTCGGCGAGCGGCGTCAAAATATCTTCCACAAGCAGGATTTCCTTTTCAATCAACTGGTCGTAGATCGCCCGGTTCAACATCGTTGCAACCGTAAATGTATCGTAACTGGATGAAATGATCGGCAAGTTCAGTTCATTCGCCAGTTTCTTCGCTTCATCAGCGACATCGAAGCCCCCCGTGACGAGAACTGCCGCTCCTGCACTTAACGCGAGCTCGTGAGCCTTGGGCCTATTTCCAACGATCAACAAGCTTCCTGCATCTATGTACCGCTTCATATCATCAAGTTGCATCGCCCCAATGACGAATTTGGTCAAAGTTTTATGAAGACCATCCCGTCCCCCAAGAACGACCCCGTCAACGATGTTGACGACTTCAGCGAATGTCAGCCTTTCGATATTCTCTTTTTTCTTCTTTTCAATACGAATTGTGCCAACACGTTCGATCGTATTGACAAGCTTCTGGTTTTCAGCTTCTTTTATCGCCCGGTATGCCGTTCCTTCACTGACGGAAAGAGCCTTGGCAACTTGGCGGACTGAAATTTTCTCGCCGACTGCCAATCCTTCGATATAGCGTAATATCAGCTCGTGTTTTGTCGACATCTTTTCACCTTTTTCTCTTTTTACCTGCTCCCATTTTATCATACATCTTCAAAAGAGTATTTACAGGAAGACTCAGGTCGATATTTCCTTAATGCCGGGAAGATGAAAAAACGATCCGGGCGTTGTTGTTGCCCGGATCGTTGACAGAATTTACAGTTCAAATGCATCTCCGGCCTTCATGATCTTCACTTCATGTGATGTGACAAGATCCTTGAAGGTTTCCGGATTTTGCCTGATAGGCGGAAAAGTATCGTAATGGATTGGAACAACAAGTTTTGGATTCAGCAATTCAACTGCAGCTGCAGCATCCTCTGGCCCCATCGTGAAATTATCGCCGATCGGCAAAAATGCAACATCGATCGAATGCCGTCTTCCGATGATTGCCATATCCCCGAAAAGGGATGTATCTCCGGCATGGTAGATAGTTTTCCCTTCGGCAGTGAACAATATCCCAGCCGGCATCCCCGTATAGATGATTTCATTCTTATCGGTTGTATAGGAAGAGCTATGGAATGCTTGTGTATATTTTACTGTACCGAAATCGAAAGTATAAGAGCCGCCAATGTTCATCCCGTGGGCATTCAAATTTTGCCAGCCCAAGTAGACCGCCAATTCATTCGGCGCGACAATAAGTGGATTGCATCGCTTGGCTATGTCAAATGTATCTCCGACATGATCGTTATGTCCATGAGTCAGCAGGATCACATCTGGATTCTGTTCCGACGCTTCCAAGTCAGTCAGTTCATTTCCAGTAATGAACGGATCAAATAATACTGTTTTCCCTTCAGTTTCAACCTTCACGACAGAATGTCCATGATAAGAAATCTTCATTTGCAAATCCCTCCAAATCTGTTCATACATACACACTTCGTTATTTAACCGGAAAACCCTCTTTTTTGATATTATATATATTGTGTTGATATAGGAGGGATAGGTTTGGATAAAGTAAACGAGATCAAAGACTACTTGCAGAAAAATGATCTGGATGCCGCTTTCATTACAACACCGGATAATGTTTTTTACGTTTCGGGATTCCGGAGTGAACCGCACGAAAGGCTACTAGGCGTCATGATTTTCAAGGAAGCGGAGCCATTCGTCATCTGTCCGCTAATGGAAGTGCCTGACTTGAAGGCATCTGGATGGACATTTGAAGCTGTCGGCCACCAGGATACGGAAGATGCATGGGTAGTGCTTGCTTCCGCAGCACAAAAAAGAGGCGTTTCATTGAAAAATATCGCCATCGAAAAATCGCATTTGACGGTGGAACGGCTGGAGCGTATGGAACAGTTATTCGAAGGTGCTGCTTTCCCGCGTCTCGATGAGCAATTAAACAAGATGAGAAACATCAAAAGTGAGGAAGAGCTTGTGAAAATGCGCAAAGCGGCAGCATTGGCGGATTATGCCGTCGAAGTTGGCTGCAAGGAAATCGCGGAAGGCAAATCAGAGCTCGAAATCCTCATGGCTATCGAATTTGAGATGAAGAAAAAAGGCGCAGAAAAAATGGCATTCGATACGATGGTATTATCCGGACCGAAAACCGCTTCCCCACACGGTACGCCGGGAGAACGGAAAATCCAGAAGGGTGATTTCATCCTGTTCGACCTCGGTGTCGTATACGAAGGATATTGTTCAGACATCACAAGAACTGTCGCATTCGGCGAACCTTCCGAAAAACAGCGAGAGATTTATGAAACGGTCAAAAAAGCAGAACAGACGGCAATTGACATGATCCGTCCCGGCGTGAAAGCACGTGACTTGGATAAAGCAGCAAGGGATGTCATTACAGAGGCAGGCTACGGTGAATATTTCACACATCGTCTCGGCCATGGGCTTGGCATTTCTGTTCATGAATTCCCTTCAGTTACAGGTACAAATGAGATGGAATTGGAAGAAGGCATGGTCTTCACTGTCGAACCGGGAATTTATCACCCGGAAATTACAGGGGTACGAATTGAAGATGATGTAGTCGTTACTTCTGATGGTGTTGAAGTTCTTACAAAATTCCCGAAAGAACTTCAGATCATCAAGCCATAAAATAGTACAAAAGTGAAGGGCGCCTGCCTAGCAAAGATTCGCAGTCCAAGTGCGCCGCGTCCTGATAGCGCTTTAATTTCTGCAAAATACACAGAAATACGGCCAATTGAACCCTTCGCAGTTCGATTGGCAACGACTGCATGACCATCCTGCCGGCCTCAGGCATAAGACGAAGATGCGGCGTGGCGCTTTTTGCCACAGTGCAACTTTGACTTATGACCCGAGTTTCTGGCGCCCGAAGTCTAGCCGAAAAAAACGCTGTCCGATTTTGTTTCGGACAGCGTTTTCATTATTTGCTTAATAGTGTTTCTGCAGGTACATACTCTAAGCCTTGCGCGTCTGCAACAGCTTTGTATGTTACATGACCTTCCAATGTGTTGATGCCTTTTTGCAATGCAGCGTTGTCCAAGCAAGCTTGCTTGTAGCCTTTGTTTGCAATTTGCAATGCATATGGAACAGTAACGTTCGTCAATGCCATTGTCGAAGTCCGCGGAACAGCTCCAGGCATGTTCGCAACTGCATAGTGGACAACTCCGTGTTTCTCATAAGTAGGATTATCATGAGTCGTCACGCGGTCGGATGTTTCGAAAATACCGCCTTGGTCGATTGCGATGTCGACGAGAACCGAGCCCGGCTTCATCGATTGTACCATCTCTTCGGAAACCAATTTCGGCGCTTTAGCACCTGGGATCAATACACAGCCGATAACAAGATCGGAATCCTTGACCGATTCTGCGATATTGAATGGGTTTGAAACAAGCGTTTGGATGGAGTCGCCGAACATTTCATCCAACTGGCGAAGTCGGTCTACTGACAAATCAAGCACAGTTACCTTCGCACCCATGCCAACTGCAATTTTCGCTGCGTTCGTTCCAGCTTGCCCACCGCCGATCACAGTTACGTGCCCGCGCGAAACACCTGGGACTCCCGAAAGAAGAATTCCTTTTCCTCCGTTGATCTTTTCAAGATATTGCGCACCGATTTGCGTCGCCATACGGCCTGCAACTTCGCTCATCGGAGCCAACAGCGGTAAAGAATTATTCACTTGCACAGTTTCATAGGCGATGCCGACGACTTTGTTATCAAGCATGGCTTTTGTCAATTCCAATTCAGGGGCAAGGTGTAAATATGTAAATAGGATAAGCCCTTCGCGGAAATAACCATACTCGGAAGCAAGCGGTTCTTTTACTTTCATAACCATATCTGCATCCCATGCTTCTTTCGCAGTCGCTACGATTATCGCGCCTGCTTCGATATAATCCTCATCAGTAAAGCTAGACCCAAGGCCCGCACCTGTTTCGATCAGCACATCATGTCCCGCAGACTTCAAGTTGAATGCGCCAGCAGGTGTCATTGCCACCCGATTTTCATTATTCTTCACTTCTTTTGGAATCCCAATACGCATTTCTGATCCTCCTAAATATAAGAAAATTAGTTGGCCACAAATCGACATTTCGACAAGACCAATGTACTAACAATTCTATCAGAAATTAAAAGAATTTGCTCTATATAAATAATAAACAAATTTTCTGCCGAAGGATTCAAATCCACTTCATGTTTTTTATAGAAATAAAGAGGGAATATAATTTATAAGGGCTGTCACATTTCCGCCAAATTCCGGCAGTACGACATTGATTTTATTTGAAAAAGAAAGGATTTTTCCGATTTTCATCGAACTTAGTAAATGTAAATATAAATCTACTGGATGGAGTGATTGGAATGGTATTAAAATACGATCAAATTATCGTAGCTGTGGATGGATCAAAGGAGTCAAGATGGGCGTTTAAAAAGGCAATGGGCATCGCGGAGCGAAATGACGCGACGTTGAACTTGGTGAACATCATCGATACACGTTCCTATGCGGCAGTCGAAGCATACGATCGATCCATCGCAGAACGAGCCCAGAAATTTGCGGAGGAGCTGCTTACGGAATACAAGCA
Source organism: Sporosarcina koreensis (assembly GCF_001531445.1). Classification (GTDB taxonomy): domain Bacteria; phylum Bacillota; class Bacilli; order Bacillales_A; family Planococcaceae; genus Sporosarcina; species Sporosarcina koreensis_C. The sequence continues at coordinate 1,502 of NZ_LQYA01000196.1, read as the reverse complement.
AGAGGCAGAAGCCGCCGGTTTGCATAATGTAAACATCGTTGTTGAATATGGTTCACCGAAAACGATGATTTCTCGCGACCTTTCGAAAAAACTTGGCGCGGATCTAATCATTTGCGGCGCAACCGGCTTGAACAAGGTGGAGCGCTTCCTGATCGGCAGCGTTTCAGAAAGCATTGTCCGCTCCTCGGCTTGCGACGTACTGGTTGTCCGTACACCTGAAGAAGAATAATAGGTATGTTGAAAAAGAACCTGCCAGAAGTGGGCAGGTTCTCAGACTGTAGACAAAAGGGATGAAAATCGAATTGATTTTCATCCCTTTTGTCATATTAGCGCATTGACACAAAAACGTTAGACTGACGCGACGTTGATTTCCGTTCCGAGCGGACGCTTTCCCGGGGGCTTGCCCTCAGCCAAGCGAACAGCGAAGGGTTCGCTTTGCCGTATTTCTGCGAACTATGCAGAAATTAAGGCATCCGTGCTGCCATTCCTGCTCGCAACGCTTCGCTTTTGCTCGCAAACGCCGTTCTTCGTAACGGCGTTCGCTGATCCCCCAGGAGTCGCCGCTCTGCACTTCAATCAACTGGATGTCCCTCCCTTGAGACATCGGCATCATTCAAGCTATGCTTACAGCCGACGTCCTCCATGTCCAACTGGCCAGCTTCTTCAGATTTAAAGCAGCAAAAGTCAGATCGCCTGCATGGACATTTTTTTAAGTCCCCTGAGGGTTGTCCATCGCATGCCATGCTTTTCTTTTGCATCGGCAAAGACACGTTCGATCGTCTCTTTGCGTTTTCCATATATTTCTTTGATTTCATGATTGTGTCGCAAATCTTCAGCAACGTCCAAATAGCCTTGCCAAATATGACGTTGAATCATCTTTTGGTGATTCTTACTCTCTGTACACTGGCTAATCACAGGACACGAGGCACAAATGGAAGGAGTCGAAGCATATTGACGGTATCCTTCCTTCGTGGTTGTTCGGTATGTAAGAACCTGTCCTTCCGGACAGAGATAGCAGTCGAAATGCTCGTCATAGACATACTCATGTTTTCTAAAGAACCCTTCTTTTGTCATTGGTCGTTTGTATGGAAGAGCAGGAAGCATCTGATTTTCTAAAAGGAAATTGGCAATGGCTGGTGTTTTGTAAGCTGCATCAGCGGCAACGACGACTTGACGTCCTCTTGCTCGATGATCTTCTGGACTAATGGTTCAAGCAAATTACTGTCGTGGACATTCCCTGGTGTGACGATGTTTGCGAGTACTAACCCCTTTTCGCCCGTGGCAGCGTGAAAAGAATAAGCGAACTGCTTTGTCCGTTCATCTTTAACGTAATAACCGCTTTCCGAGTCTGTTGTCGACTCCTTAATCTCCTTGTACTCTTCCTTTTCAAACTTTTCCGGCGGGAATGGTTTCTTCCCATTCTTTTCCCGATCTATGTTGAGCTCCTTCTGGAGCCTCTTCTCATAAGCCCGCGTCTCTTTACGAACAACCTTCTTCTCAAA
>NZ_LQYA01000195.1:60770-87797 GCF_001531445.1 Sporosarcina koreensis | reverse complement strand
ATCGGCCCTAACAGCATAACAGTTGTTCGATACGTCACAATTTCACCGATAGTCTTTTGAATGTTTTCTTTATCGAATAGTTGCGTCAAGCTTGCGTCGAATGCATTCGATATAACTGGCGTAATGACCGATCGGACGGCTGTAATGAAGAAAAGCACATAAATATTGAAACCAAAAATGCCAATGTATAAGGATAAGAAAAGCAGCGTCACTGCGGACAGCGCTTCAAAGGAAATTACAATCTTTTTCCTGTTCATACTGTCGACCATAACACCGGATATAGGTAAAGCAATTATGGCACCAACGCTCAAAATCGCAGTGTTAATAGAAAAGTAAAGCGTCGATCCGGTTTCTTGTAAAATGAAATATGAAATTGCAAACGTATATACAGCACCACCCAGTGATACGACAATCGTACTTAAAATGTATATGATATAGTTTTTCCCCATTAATCCCTGCCCCCTTTTACTAGTTCAACCCATTTATTTCTGAATCAACTTCTGCACTCCCTAAAACGATAAATCACTGTTACAATTCCTTTTTCATAGTTATCACTCGAATAACACTCCTCTCCCCCTAAGAAGTTAAATCTAATTTAACAAAATAATAGCACGTCACCTCTTTCATCGCAAGAGAAAGTTAAGTATAATTTAACTACATTCAATTTAAGTGAGGGAGTGTTCCTACTGGCTACCTTAGGCGAACGAATCAGATCGTTGCGAAAACAGCGAAAGATGACATTGGAAGCATTGGCGGGAGAGCAGTTGACAAAGGCAATGCTCAGTTATATTGAGAACAATAAAGCGAATCCATCGATGGAAAGCCTTTCTTATATCGCGAAGCGTCTCGGCGTCGAAGTATCACAGCTATTGGAAGAAGTGAATTTGCAGGAATTGCGGGATCTATTAATAGTCGTGGAAAAGTTGTTCACGGCGGGTTTTGATGAATCGAAGGATAAATATGTGAAAATCATCGATTTAATTGAACCGTATGTAAAAAAAATGAGTCAGGGATATGAAGCTGCACGACTCTTGGAGATTTACAGCCGAGCCCTTTATTATGAAAAAAGGGATGGCTGGAAGTTGTTAATGGATAAGGCAGCCGAGATGTATGAGCAGCTGAATCTAACGAGTCGTCTTGCGGCGATCGGCATTTTTCAGTCGAATGTAAAGTTCACTAAGCATGATTATGAGGCTTCCCTTGCGAAATTATTGGAGGAACGTTCTAAAATCGAAGAGCGGGATGGACTTATCGATCCACTCACACGTCTCGATTTCGATTATTGGGAATCGCTTCTTCATTTTGCGGTCGGTAATTCAAAGGAGGCGATCCGCGTTATGAATGAAGGGATTGAATTCTCAAAGGAAAAGCAGATCTTCTATCGGATTGCCCACTTGTATCAGTTGGCGATCTTCAATGCGATGATGAATGAAGATGAAAATTCTTTGAAGCATTATGAGCAGAAGATACTGCAGTATGGAGTATTTGCCGAAGATAAAGATGCGATTCCTTTTATAAACTTCATGACTATCCATTACCTAACCTCCTATAAAAAGGCATATGAAGAGGCATTGGAACTGATCCATGCGCATCATGATGAACACGGCATCGACGATTCGCACACCTCATACTCCTTCATGGAAGAGAAAGGCAAGGCGCTTTATGGGCTTGGACAATACGAAGAAGCATTGGCATGTTTTGAAAAAGTGAACTTCCCTGATTTTGCGCACCATCCATTCGATTTATCGATCCTGTACGAAAAGGATGCGTATGCCGCCCTTTGCCATTTGGCTTTAGGGAATGAAGCAGAAGCCTACAGTTTGATTGAAATAGCAGTAGAAAATATAGCAGGCATGCCGAGTAGCCGATATAAGGATTTCATCATGGAGACGTATGTAAGGATTCGTCAATAGTTGTATGCAAAAAAGACGGTTTGCCCAATGGCACCGTCTTTTCCGCTTTAATTGAAATAATCATTTAAAGTACCCTTTTCGTTTTGTAGCTGATACGGATTTCAGTACCTTTAACCCTAATAAGAAGAAGGCAAATGAACCTATTAATCCTACATGACGGATCGAAGTTACTTCAGCAATTAAGCCTATTAAAACTGTTAAAGCAATGATGAAGCCCGCTTCAAAAACACTAAAGATACTGCCGAACCTTCCCATCATCCTTTGAGGAACATGATTTTGGTAAAAAGTTAAATAGCCTGTATTTGCAAACGTTACCGCAAACCCGATTGTAAATACACCAAACGCTGCATAAAAAAAACCATTCGAACTATAAAGCACTAGATAACCTATTGAGGTAAAGAAAGTGCCAAAACCTATTAAAAAATTAACCGCAAGCTGATTTGAAAATACCGAGTTAATAATTGACCCTATTATAAATCCTGCTCCAAAGACACTTAATAAAAACCCATAATTGGTATCAGATATTGAAAGTACGCCTTTTGCAAATGCTGCCTCAAGAGAATCTATTGCAGTCATAAATACAGTAGTGCCACAAAATAATAAATATATCTTTGTAACATATTTATATTCCTTACAGAAATTAATAACAACCTGAAAGTCATCTTTTATCATATTCCAAGTAAATCTTTGTACCATCGTCTCTTTGTATCTTGTATCAACATTTGGTAACTTCATTATAATAAGTGCCGATAAAAGTAAAGCCACTGCATTCAAATGGATGGCGGTATAAGGAGTACCCATCCAAAATAAAATCCCGGCAATGGCAGGACCTATCAGTGAACCACAAGAGTTGATAAAGCTACGCAGTGCGTTAAAGCGTTGTCGATCTTTTTCAGGTATTAATTTAGTCATATAAACCATAGATGCAGGTTGGAAAATAGCACTTCCCATATTAATAATAAACGCTAGCATATAAACATAAATAATTGAAGGTAAAAATGGAATTACCGCGATACATAGTGCTCGAAAAACATCTAACCCCATCATAAGTCGTCGTGTGTTTACCCGATCAATTAAACTGCCTGCCCAAGCGTTCGAACATATGGTAGCAATTGGGCCTAGTATATATAATAAAGCAATTGCAAGAGGAGAACCTGTTTCGTTCAATATTATTAAATTTAACGCGATTAGGTAAACCCATCCACCCACATTTGAAATGCCTATTCCTCCTAATAGCATCAAAGGATACTTCCATTTGGGCATATTCACCACTCCTATTTTATTTTTTGTAAAAACAAAATAAAAAAACCCACCCCCAAGATATTTATCTTGGGGGCGAGTTGTATCGCGGTGCCACCCCAGTTCACCCCTACATTGCTGCAGAAGTCTAATCGAGTACTGCTACATGCATACATCACCTGCAATACTCTATCTCAGTAACGTGAGAATACGTTGCATTATCATTGTTTCAAGCTTACAAATCCAATGCACAGCTCCAAGCCTTGTTTCAACACATTTCCTATCCCTCTTTTTCAGCTGCTAGAGGTCTCTGTAGATAGTCGGTGCGTTTACTCTTCTTTTCATAGCCTTTTATATAGATTTTTATATATCCTATATTATTTCGAACTTAAGTTCAATACGAAAAGGAGGGAATTATCCAACAGAAAAGATTGCATGAGATTATTTATGGATACTTTCCATGCCCAGCGAGGTCCATACGAAAGAGTTGAGGAGGAGAATCATGTCTTTAGCATTTAATTCTTGTTATAATGACCACACGCAACTGAACTATTTATGGACAAGGAGCGGAATATGGAACATAACGTTTTTGAACAGATGGCAAAAAGATACGATACAGAAGAAAGAATTGAATTAGCGAAAGTTATCGTTAAGGAAGTACGGTCAGAATTACAAAATAGCACATCAAAATCTTTAATTGATTATGGCGGCGGTACTGGTCTAGTTGGTTTGGAATTAGCACATGTAGTCGATTCCATTTTGTTAGTGGATTCATCAAAGCAAATGTTGGAGGTTGCAGAAGCTAAAATTTCTCGCAATGGAATTTCCAACGCAAAAGTACTGTATTCCGATTTCACTCAAGAAACTCCTGAACTCAAGGCAGACATCATTTTACTATCCCTCGTCCTCCTTCACATTCCAGACACTGAAAAAATTCTACAGCAACTGTTCAACATTTTAACTGAGGGCGGCAAGCTGATGATAATTGATTTTGATAAAAACGATAAAATCAATCACCCAAAAGTGCATAATGGTTTTTCGCATGAAGAATTGAAAGATAGGTTGTCCGAAGTTGGATTTACATCAATTGAAATGAAGACGTTTCATCACGGAAAGCGTATTTTTATGAATCAAGATGCCTCAATGTTTATTTCTAGTAGTATTAAATGATCTCGAAAAAGGATGAGTGAAATTAGCCGGATGATTGTTATTAACAACAAGAATTTAGAAATACAACAAAAGGGAAATCGCGGTACACCAATCGTCATCGTAACCGGTATGGGTAATTCCTTTGATGAATGGCATGAAGTCACGGAGGCACTAAGTAAAAGGAATACAGTCATTATGTTTCACAGACCTGGCCTAGGTAGGAGCGAAATCGGGGATGAAAGCAGAACTACACAAGCAGTTGCTGACGAATTAAAAGAATTGCTTACCCAATTGAATATTGTGGAGCCGTTTATTTTAGTAGGACATTCATACGGCGGATTATGCGCGCAGCATTTTGCTAAATTATATCCTAGTCATCTAAGAGGATTGGTATTAGTTGATTCCACTTCTGTCGACTTTCAATTACTTGATGACTTAACGTTGCCTGTACTAAATGAGGATTCCACGGACGAAGCGTGGATAGAAAAATGCAACTTATATTCTTCAATGAATAAGGACGAGCTTAGCAAAATATTAAACCCCTCTCTAACGAGGAAGCAAAAACAATTTCCTCCTGAAATACAGGAAAGGTTAATGGACTTTCAAGTCAATCCAACGCTTTATAAGGCTATGTGCTCAGAAATAAAAAACTGGAAAGTAGATGCTGAAATTATAAAGGGGTTAGGGGACTTTCACAACCTTCCATTAGTCGTTATCGGCAGAGATAAAGAATATTGTATACAGCTTGGGGTAGATGAAGGTTTTCCAGAATGGGAAATACGGATATTTGAAGACAAATGGCAAGAACTCATTATGGATCAAGTGAATTTATCCAGCAATAGCAAATTGATTTTTGCGGAACGATCTGGGCACTTACTATATATGGATAGACCGGATGTTTTGATACAGTCCATCACTGAATTAAATTCAGATTCGGATACCTGAATCTGAATAACTGCTTGGTGTATGCTTTACACATAGAGTAACAATAGAAAAAGCAAGTAAAAGCGCATAGCTCACTTACGTCTATGCATTTTTTACTTGCTATATTTTATTGGTATAGATTCCGTACTACTCGTTTAACAAACGTACCTGATTGGGGAAATGACATTTACCTAGAATCCAATATTTAAAGCAAGAACTATAAAAGTTGCAACGCCTACGGTTCGGGTTATCCAGCCATTTATTCGCCATTTACCTCTATAAGGGTCTAATTCTTTCCAAGCTATAAAAGCGACTGCTAAACAAGAAACAAACAATACCCAATTCGTCCAAAAGTCATCAAAGTAATGGAGATTTAAAAAGCTTATCGAACCGTAAATAATCAACCCGAAGACTATGTTGATTAGTAAACTTACAACAAATGGTTTACCCCAACCAGTCGATTCTTGCATTGGCTTCATTTTATCCACCTCCGATATCTGTCGATTCTTAAAATTATAATATCATTTTCATGGTTTGATTGCCAAAAGTTATTTCATTAAAGGATCAATTTGTTGAACGGGTTTATCAACAACTATTTGTAATAGCCGTTCAAAAATGGAATTAGCAAAGGTACCTAAATTTACATCACTGTTAATTCACCTACCAATCATAGTGCGGATTCCTTCTGATAAATGTCTTAAACATTGATTAAACAATAAAAATTGGAACGCCAATTCATATGCGAGTTGGCGTTCCAAAATACTAAGTTATTTAGTGTTTTCTCCACATCAACACCTCGGCGGCTCCGTCTTATTTTTTCCCTTCACGTGAAATAATCATTGATTTTAAAGAAGACATACTTCGCATTTTCCCGCCACGCGTAAGAATCCTTATAATCCCACGTCCGGTGGTATGCATCGTACGTATGGGCGTTGACGAGCGGCATCGCGCCGTCCTTTGCCGTGACGATTGTCGTATGATCGAACCGTCCATCCCCTTGAAAGTCGTAGCAAATGACATCGCCAAGATCAAGTTCCTCAGGCGAGCCAACTTGCCGTGCGGTCAGCCCTTTCGTGGAACCCGACAAATACCACCGCATCGAATGCGAAACCGACCAACTGAAACTCCATGTCCCCCCTTGCAGCCACCAGCCCCGTTCACGGTTCGGATACCCATACATCGGCGCCCCTCCCGCGAGCAAACATTGCGAAATATAATTCGTACAGTCGACATCGAATGACGGAAAGGCAGGATTCCTTCCGTTCCACCACTCATCCGCATACCGGACCGCCGCTTCCCGGTTATACAATTTACCTAAACACCCCCGTATTTCCATCGTATGAAATGGGAAGAGATGCCATGCTATTTATTTGACCTCCCCCTCCCCTTCACCCGTTTATCAAAATGCCGAAGGGGTACAAGTTAACTATAGGTAGAGAAAGAGAGGGAGACAGATGAACAGATCAACTACACTCACTATCGGATTTCTATTTCTCCTATCTTTAGGTGTCATTGTCCTGTTGGCGAATCAGCTGAAAACCGACAAATCCCTCATGGAAGAGGGTGCCCCTACTGTAATAGAAGAGAATGGCGGAGAGATTGCGTATAATCCTCCTTCTATCGACGACATACCTGACGGCCCGATGGGAGACACAATATTGAGAGGGCGCGAGCTCATAAATGATACATCGAATGCGATACGCAAAAAGGCTTCTTCAGCAGAGGACGGCGAAGATTTTGTGAATCAATTATCATGTACAAGCTGCCACGCGGGAGACGGGCTCGATCAAGACACCTCATCTCTTGTCGGCGTGGCGGCCGTTTATCCGCAATACAATGAGAGGGCGGCCCAAGTTCTCACTCTTGAAGATCGTATTAATGGATGCATGGTGCGCAGTATGAATGGCAAGGCTTTTGAGGAAGGCGATGAGGATCTTAACGCCATGGTCGCTTATTTGACGTATATTTCAGAAGGAATTCCGGTTGGAGCAGAGCTTGAATGGCTCGGCAAGAATAACATGGATGAAGTCCCTATCCCTGACGTGGAAAATGGTGAAAGAGTGTTCCAGCAATCATGCATCGCTTGCCATGCAGGAGATGGATCAGGCACCGGACCGAATACAGGACCTGCGCTTTGGGGAGACGGCTCCTTTAACGATGGCGCCGGTATGGCACGCATGTCCAAAAACGCCGGATTCATCCAAGAAAACATGCCACTCGGCCAACCGAATTCGTTAACGGACCAAGAAGCAGCCGACCTGGCAGCGTTCATCCTCTCCCAAGACAGACCTGAGTGGAAGGGCCATGACGACGATTGGCCAAAAGGAAATCGCCCGACTGACGTTATGACGAAGGAGCTTCGTGATCAAGTGAAGGATGGAACGATCGATTGGGAGAAGGTGCTTGGAAAGGATAAATAATAAGATTGCCCCCACGATTAGGTGGAGGGCAATTTTTTGGAACATACCGGGTTGGAACAAGCGACCAATATGTTTTAACGGATGAATTTAGTCAACAGCCGGTTAAACTTATCACGTTCTTCCCAAAAAGCGCCATGGCCACTATATGTAAATGGGATTAGCTGTGAATTTGGGATTAATTCATTCAGTTCTTTAGCTTGTGTAAATGGAATCACTTTGTCATGGATACCATGAATAAGTAACGTAGGGGCACCTATCTTTGGCAGCTCCTCATATAAATTCTCTTCTCTTAATAAAACAATGATCGCAGCGGTCGACCATCCCGCAGCCTGCATCCCCATTTGAAAGAACCAATCCGAGAATTGGCTCGTTATATACTGAAAGAAAAAGCCATCGATGACTTCCTGCATCATTTTAGGCCGATCATTTAACGATTGCATAAGATATCGATTAGCTGTTTCTTCCGAAAAACCTATGGGTGCAGCGGCGTCTACAAGGACTAGCTGAGATACTCCATAACCGTTATATCTAGTCATATACCGAATTGCAATAGATCCACCTGTTGAATGACCGACAAGCGCAAAATTCTCCAATTGAAGTGTACCGACAACAGCACGGATATCATCAGCCAATCGATCTAAGTTGTAGCCCTCGATTGGTTTATCCGAATTGCCGAAGCCCCTCCAATCTATGCCGATACAACGATACCCCATGGATGGAAGAACGTTAAACTGATATTCGAACTGTTTATGGCTCAACGGCCATCCATGAATAAATACAATGGTCTTGCTGCCCTCCGGATTAAGATCTTCAACATATAGATTTACACCTGACTCTACTGTAACTAAATATCCGATAGCGATTCCTCCGTAGTTATAATGGCTTCGCCTATAAGATATTCATCATTGGGTCTATATGTGTCCTACTAGTTAGCCATTGGTTTGAGTCGAAGAACTAGCAGAGAATCCCACTGATTCTATAATGATTGGAGTCCCAGTAAATATCGTGGCATTAGTCGGTTCAATGATTAATGCATCTGCAGTTACCGTATACATGCCACCTTCTTGCATCATTGCATTGATGAAAAGATTAACATATCCATTGGGATTGAAAATCGCAAATTCCGTTATTGCATTACCATTATCATCCGTAAATAAATTAGCTGGTATGGTTGCTCCGTTTGTTAGACTTGTATTCGCCGTAACAATATAGAAATACCTATTTATCGTTGGAATAACTTGATCCGGGACAATGGCCGGTGGAGAGGGAACAGATGTTGGTGTACTAGCTATGATTCGCGGCCAATAAAATCTCTTATCTTCACAGCAATAGTTGCATATGAATTTCCCGTGATTTATTTTATTCATAATCATTTGTCACTACCTTTCGAATGATTCTGTCCCACAAACCGATGTCGTTTTATCAAATTAGTTCTTACACTACTAACTTATGATGTGAAATTCGAATGAGGTAGTAGTATGTCCATAATAAATCATATCTCAGTCAGTTTCGTCGCTTTAGTTCTTCAATCGGGCACACGCAATCCATTAACCAACCCAAAATTAATTATGAATAAAAAAGAACCCTATCAAATGTTAATTTGATAAAGGTTCCTTCGATTGAAGTCTAAAGCAGTTAGTACCCAAAAAAGACATCCTTTTTAATACTCTTTTTCGATATAGCATTTCTTTGTAAATGAGCTGAGATAGATTCCACCATCGACTTAGGTCCTGCAATATAGTACTTACCATTGTTTTGATATAAGCTGGATAACGTAGTGATTTCTTGATGTAAGTCATTCCTTGTATCAAAGTAATTTACAATTATTGAAGTGTTTTTTGCAATTTCATCGAGTTCATCTTTAAACACAAATGACCCTTTGCTATCCATATAAAGTAGATGTATTTCTTTTCCGACTCCGTTCCCTTCAGCCTCTATCTGTTTCAGCATCGACCTAAACGGCGTAATTCCAATTCCACCTGCAATCAGAACGGAAGGACCTTCATCTGTTAAATAAAATGACCCTACAGGACCACTCATACTTACTTTCATTCCCGGTTTCAATTCTAACATCGCTTTCTTAAATTCACTTGGTGTATCACTAATGCCAAGCGTCAGTTGAACAATATCCTCAGTGGGAGCCGATGCCACACTGATTGGACGTGTACCATTTTTTATTTTCTTATGAGAAATGCTAAACAAACCATGCTGTCCTGCTTTCCAAGTTACATCATTCTCTTTTTCAAATCGAAAGGTATAAACATTTTCCGTCTCCTTGTAGCTTTCTTTGAATGCTAATTCCCTCTTCTTGAATATCGATATTGCATCTTTTATAAAACTCATTCCAGTTACTCCCTCTAAGCCACTCAGAAGCTTTACTCTTTAATGGCCATCCTATTGATATCCTTACATTTCCTCTAACAAGATATTCAGTTTGTCTACCATACTTGCCCAACCGTATTTTGCACCATTAAACGCCGCCTGGTTTTCTTGCTCAAATCCTGAGTGTTCAAGATGTAAATGAGTTGTTTCCCCCTCTTGTTTTAACGTCCATGTAACGATTGTATTGATCGGCCCACCAACCCATGTGTAGGACAATTTAGTAGGCTCGTCCACTTCCAGAACTTCACTCTCTACAACTAAACCGATGGCCTCATTTCGAAACTGACATTTGTACCCTACGATCGGTTTGAAATTATTTTCCATTACCCATAGCGCAAGCGTTTCTGAATTCGTTAAGGCATTCCATACTTTATTGATAGAACTCTTAAATTGAAAATCCAATGATAAATCCGCCATTGTCTATTCCTCCAATATGTTCTTTAGTTTTGCCGCACTTTCCGTCCAAAAATCCTCGTAAAAGGCTAACCAATCTTTAACTTCCTGCAAGGGACCGGCATTTAATCGATACCTTGTTTCCCTGCCGATTTTACGATTTTTCACTAAATCAGCCTTTTTAAGAATAGCCAGATGTTTAGAAACAGCAGTACGCCCCATCTCAAAATGAGCAGTTAATTCGTAAAGCGGCAACTCATCTGAATCTGCCAACAAACGTATTAACTTTCGTCTTGTTGGATCTGCTATGGCTACAAAAACATCACGCTCTTGGTCAGTAGTAACCAAAATCCTCTCCTCCTCATGTATGAATTGGACACTTTTTGGTGCCTTTATGATACGACACTAAACGGTGTCTCGTCAATTACATAAGATATATTTCCTCTCTAAGTCAACATAGATTCCTTCACGAAAGCTGCTAGTATTCCTTTACCTGAATGGAAATAAAAAGAAACCCCATCAAATGTTAATTTGATGAGGTTTCTGATGATGGAGCATACCGGGTTCGAACCGGTGACCTTCACACTGCCAGCGTGACACTCTCCCAGCTGAGCTAATGCCCCGTATATCTGCTACAATATAGATTATAACATGTCATGTGAAAAAGACAATAGATCGGGGGAGATCTCCTTGCAACATGCTGAAAGGGAACTTAAGGATTCGGTGTTTCTGTGCGATTCAAAAGGGATGCTGAATCCCGAAGCGATCGGATTTGCGCGCCGTCCCTTCATTATAAGCAACTTAAAAGGCCATTTTATGCGGAAGAAGAAATGGAATTATTGGTGTGTGTTCGGCGAGGATCTTCTGTTTTCTGCGACGATCAGCCATTTGGATTATGCGGCTGTATGCTTCGTCTATTTGCTCGATTATGAAACGCAGCGCTTCTATGAGAAGCAGGTTGTGCTGCCGATCGGGCGGAAAGTGAAGATGCCTGAGGACGTGCTCGGGAGCGTGAAATTCGTCAATGAACGGATGTCCGTCCAGCTCGTGCATATGCAAGGAGAAACCCATCTATCCGTGACAATTCCCGATTTTGATAATGAAACACTTCATGCTGATCTACATATTACGCATCCAGACGGGGACGATTCGCTGAATGTCGTCATCCCCCGCAACAGGGACCGGTTCCAATTTACGGCGAAGCATCATTCATTGCCGACAGTGGGTTTCGTGAAAATCGGGGAGAAACGGTATAATTTCAATCCGGATTACAGCTTTGCCGTGCTTGATTATGGGCGCGGTGTTTGGCCTCGTGAAGCGGAGTGGAATTGGGCGATGGCTTCCCAGCGTTTGGGCGGTCGTCGGATTGGGCTGAACTTTGGCGGGAAATGGACGGATGGTACCGGCATGACGGAAAATGCGGTATTCGTGGACGGCGTCATGACGAAGGTTCATGAAGATGTCATTTTCACGTACGACAAGGACAGTTTCATGCAACCTTGGCACATCGGGACAAAGTTTTCCGATCACGTCGACTTGACGTTCACCCCTTTCTTCGAACGGATTGCCAAGACGAATGCGCAGCTTGTCCAAACGAATGTCAATCAACTCGTCGGCTATTTCAACGGCCGCGTCAAGCTGCATGACGGTTCGACGTTAAGGATCCGGCAAATGCTCGGCAGCGCGGAAGACCACCGGGCGAAGTGGTAAATACTAGGCAGGATGGAGCAACCGGCGAGGCGCCGGTTGTTTTTTTATGCCTGACTATATCGATTATCACCGACTTGGCGGCAGTTATCACCGGCTTAGATGGGTTTATCACCGAATTGACCGGGTTTATCACCGAATTGACCGGGTTTATCACCGACTCGGACGAGTTTATCACCTACTCTCAGCCTGTTATCACCGACTCGCACAAATCCCCGAGTTTCCCGATGAAATGAATGTGGGCCAATTCCATATCAACCACTTTCTCTGACGCGATTCCTCCAAAACGGCCTTTGTGTTTAATTTTGTGGAATGAAGGAAATTAATAAATAGAAGACTACAACAGGAGGTGTGCGATCATGATGAATAAGCTGAAGGTCCTTATGCTCTTTTTAGTTGCCGTGCTCGTTTTAGGCGCGTGCGGGAATGCGAGCAAGAATGCGGATGATCCTACGCGCGAGGATGCGACGGTCATCTATGAAGATGAAAAAGAAGGCGGCACGATGAATACGGGTGATGGGTACGGTTTCAGTGAGTTCGATTTGGAGATTGAGGTCGATGGGAAAGATGCCGTTGACGTAGAGTATGAAGTGAAAAAATCGCATAAGGCGAAGTATGTCAATCAGTTGGCGAGCTTGAATTTGAAGGATCAGGAAGCGTTTGATAAGATAGATGAGTTTTTCACGAAGATTATGCTGACGCATGATATGTCCAACCAAGATATCATCGATCGAATTATGGAATGGTTCGGACTCGATACGTATACTAAATTCGATTTAGATGTTGACTTCGACGATGGGACGAAGTTGGAAATTGAAGATCGAAAATGATGATGAAATGAATCAAACAGGCGAGGATGCAATTCCCCGCCTGTTTTTTGTGTTCAAATCTTTGAATCCATCAACATTGTATAATAAACCCCTTGTTTTTCGATCAATTCCTCCTGGCTGCCGGATTCGATGAGCTTCCCTTGTCCCATGACGTAGACGGTGTCGGCTTTCCGGACCGTGTTCAGCCTATGGGCGATGACGAAGCTCGTTCTCCCTTCCATCAGCCGGTCGAGCGCTTCCTGGATGGCAAGTTCTGTGACAGTGTCGATGCTGCTTGTCGCCTCGTCGAGCAAGAGCAATACAGGGTCGGCGACGAGCGCCCTCGCGATGGAGAGCAACTGCTTCTGCCCTTGAGAAATTTCGCCGCCATCCGCCGTCAGAACAGTATCGTACCCATTCTCGAGCCTTGAGATAAAGCTGTGGGCATTCGCCTTTTTCGCAGCCTCGATCACTTCCTCGTCCGTGGCGTCAAGTTTGCCATACCGGATATTCTCCATGACAGTCGCTTCGAATAAAAACGGATCCTGCAAGACGAATGCCGTCTGGCTCCGCAATGTTTGGCGCGGCAGGTCTTTGATTGGAATTCCGTCGATGAGGATCTGCCCTTCATTCGCCTCATAGAAGCGGGCTAGGAGCTGCATGATCGTCGTCTTCCCTGCCCCGGTCGCTCCGACGAATGCCGCTGTTTCTCCTGGCTTGACGTGGAAGGAGATGTCGTCGACCGTATAGCCGTCCGTGTCGACCGCATAGCCGAATGACACATTCCTGAATTCGACGTCGCCCGCTAAGATGGTGTCCACATGCCCCGTCGCATCGTCCTGCTCGATCGGCTCATCCATGATTCTGAATACACGTTCCGCTCCCGCGATTGCGGAAAGAACGGTGTTGAACTGGTTGGACAAATCATTGAGCGGCCTCGTGAATTGACGTGCGTACTCGGAAAAGATAACAATCGTACCGATTGTAACGATGCCGTCCCCCTTCAGCGCAAGCAGTCCCCCGACGCCCGCAACGATGGCAAAAGCCGCGTTGTTCAGCATATTCATCACTTTTGGAATGAACCCGGAATACGTCAACGCCCAGAAGCCCGTCCGGCGCAGCCGATCGCTCTTTTCAGCGAATTCCTCCATGACGCGCTCTTCCTGTGAAAATGCTTTGATAATCCGCTGTCCTGAAATCGTTTCTTCAATCATTCCATTCAATTGTCCGACCGCTTGCTGCTGCTCTTTGAACAGCAATCCCGTCCGTCGGGTGATCCACCGAATTGCGATGAACATGACTGGGACGATGATCATCGTCAGCAATGTCAAAATCGGGCTCAAGTATAGCATGACCGCAAGCGTACCGGACAATGTCAAAATGCTCGAGAACACTTGGATGAATGACGAATTCAGCGTCTGACTAACGTTTTCGATGTCATTGGTCACGCGGCTCATCAATTCGCCATGCTGCCTCTTGTCAAAAAATGTGACGGGCAGCTTCTGAAGTTGCGAAAACAGACTCGTCCGCAGTCTGAAAATTGTTTGCTGGGCGATGCCGACCATCCAGAAGCTTTGGAAATAAAGGGCAAGCGACAATCCCGCGTAAATCGCGATCAGCATGCCAATCTTGCCGCCCAAGCCGCCGAACTCCATCGGGATGATATGCGTATCGATGATTTTCCCGATCAGGAAGGGTCCAAGCAACGCAAGCGCCGAACTGACGAGCACGAGGGCAAGCACGAGGATGAGCAGCCCCCGCTGTTCATCGACGAGCTTCCATATTCTAAGGAGCACCGATTTCCAATCACTCGCGCGCTCCACTTTCTTTTTCCCCGGGCCTTTAATATCTTCTTTCTTGATGATCGGTTCATATCCGAACGGCTTACGAATTGTTCGCAACATCAGCGACCACCTCCTCTTCCGATTGAGACTCAGCTATTTTCCGGTACAATGCCGACTGCTCCATGAGATCCGCATGTGTGCCGTATCCGACGACCTTTCCTTCATCCAATAAAAGGATCTGATCCGCTCCTTTAGCCGTCTGTACTTTTTGCGTGACGACAAGCATCGTCGCAACTTCCTCCTTCAACGCTTCCCACAAAGCATTTTCGGTTTTGACGTCCAATGCGCTCGTACTGTCATCAAGGATGAGGATCGACGGCTTCCGGACGAGCGCTCGTGCGATGGATAACCGCTGTTTTTGTCCACCCGACAGGTTAACCCCTTTCTGCCCGACACGCGTTCCGTACTTCTGCGGGAATAAATCGATTGATTCGTGGATTTGCGCCTTGACCGCCGCCTCGATCAGCTCGTCAGGCTCCGCATCGCTGTCCCCCCATGAAAGGTTTTCCAAGATGGATCCAGTGAACAGGATTGATTGCTGCGGGACGAGACCAATCGTATCGCGCAAATCCTTAAGCGCCCACTCCTTCACTTCGACTCCTCCGACAAAGATTTTCCCCTCGGTCGGTTCAAACATGCGTGGAATAAGGTTGAGAAGCGTCGATTTCCCCGATCCGGTCGCCCCCATGATGGCGAGCTTTTCCCCTGGCGCCACGTGGAAGGATACGTTATCCAATATCGGTTCCGATTTCCCTGGATAATGGAAGGAGACATTTTCGAAAAGAAGATCCCCTTCCAAGTTGCCTAGCCCAGAGCTTTCCGTTTCCTGATTTTCTAAATCTCCATTTGCAAGCAGCACTTCCTCCATCCGTTCAGAAGATGCCTTCGCTCGAGATAATGCACTAATAATGAATGCAAACATCGAAAATGCGCCTGTCATCCGCATCGCATAGTTGACGATCGCGACTAACTCCCCGACTTGCGCATTCCCACCGTCGATTTCGATGGCACCAAACCAAAGAACAGCCATCAAGCTGACGTTCATGACGAACAGGAGGACAGGCAATATGAGCTCCATCATCCGCATCGCTTTGACGGTGTCCTTACGGAGCGCCCCCGCTACTTTCGAAAATCGGCTCGCCTCGTACATGCCCCGCAAATAAGCTTTGATCAGCCGGACCGCCTGCAGGTTTTCCTGGATGACACGGTTCACCCGATCGAGCCTGCGCTGCACTGTTGAAAAGTAGCCGACCCCTTTTCTTGCCATGATGAAGAGGAAAATCAGCAGGATCGGCGCACCGATGACAAGGTAGAGCGCCAACTTTACATTGACGAGAAATGCCATGACCAAGCTTCCAATTACAAGCAAAGGTGCACGCATCATAATCCGCAGCGACATGAACAGGACGTTTTGCGCCATCGTCACGTCGCTCGTCAAACGTGTGATCAATCCCGCTGTCGGAAATCGTAAAAAGGTCGCCATGGAAAATGATTGCACTTGGCGGAATAACGCCTGTCGCAAATCGAATGCGAAGCTTTGCGCAGCATGGGCGGCGAAGTAGGAGTTGATCGCACCGGAAAAGAAGGCAACGAACGCCAGCCCCATCATGACGCTCCCCCATACCCAAATGACGCTGACATCTTCTGCCAAGATGCCGTCGTCGATGATTTTGGCTATTAATAATGGCTGGATCAGCTCTACCGAAAGCTCCGTCAACATGAGGAACAGGGCAATGAATATCGGCCATTTATACGGCTTTGCAAAGGAAAAAACTGTTTTCATCTTACCGAACCCCCAAAAACTCTTTCGTATTACGAATTATTTTTATTGTCACCATTATGACACAGGTAGCAATTTCTGTATAGGGAGGAATTTGAGTAGTCCGGAATTTCAGACATCCGTTTGATTGGTGAATGAAGTTCCCGTTCTTGCCCCGGGAGTTCTCGTTTTCCCTTGAAAAGTTCTCGTTCACTCCTAAAAACTTCTCATTCATCACCCACGCCTCCTCTCTTGCCATTTTTCATTAATTCACACCAAAAAACCGGAACCCTCTTCAGGATTCCGGTAGTATTTATTCTTCTTTCGCCTTGCTTCCCGCCACTGAAAGACCCGTGACGCCGAGGAGCATGATTGCGCCTCCGACCATTTGCCAAATGCCCAATACACTGCCAAACCAGATGACGGAAATGATCATTGCCGTCAACGGTTCGAAACTTGAGAGGATACTTGTTTCCACGGGTGAAATATATTTCATGCTGCCGAGGAATAGAAGAAATGCCGCCGTCCCGACAATGATGATGAGCAATAGCATGAACGACAACTTCACGTCCGCGAGCGCATCAATTTCTTTGCCGAACCTTAATATATTCAAGAGAAAGAGCGTGAGTCCTCCGATAAGCATCCCCCATCCAACAGAGAGGAGTACGCCCCATTCATTCATGAGTCGAACAGGATATAAAGTATAAAACGCGAAGGTGAACCCAACGGCCAGTCCAAAAAGAAGTGCCTCTTTCGTCAGTGCGAAGTTGGAAAGCGTCCCATTCGTCAGCAGTAAGAAAAGGCCAACCAATGTGACAGCCATTCCAATCACTTGGGATGCTGGCGGGCGCTCCTTTTGCCTAATCGAAACGAAAAGGATGATATAAATCGGCGCCATGAATTGAAACAACGTCGCGACAACAGCGTTGCTCGTATTGATGGAGCCCGCAAATGTAAATTGGACGCCGAGCATTCCGACAACACCGAAAATACACATTTGTCGCAGCCATACTTTATGGCGGAGCGGGCGCGTAATCTGCACGCCTTTCATTTTCAATACGAGAAGGAGACCCAGCCCCGCGAGCAGCAGACGGACGATGAGCATGAAGGAGACGGACATTTTTCCTGTATCCAGAACCCACTCCATCATCGGTCCCGTCGCACCCCAAAGCATCGCCCCCGCTATGATCATGAAAATCCCTTTTGCTCTTTTCATATCATTCCACCACCTTTTACTTTATTTAGTAGTTTCTTAGATGTGCGCATTCCGTCATAAAAGATGTACTGTAAATTCACTGAACTTCCTATATAATAAAATACATATGACATCCGAAAGGGGACAAAAAGATGAAACCGGCAAACCAAGAAAATAGAACCGAGCTGCCACTTGTCATGGACAGTCTTGTCGAGTTCTTAATGGTGACCCGTACGGATGGTGATGGCTTGATAACATACACGAACAACAACTTCTTAGCCTCAAGCAATTGGACACCAAAACGTATTCTCGGAAAATCCTTTTGGCAAATGTTTTCCGAGGACGAACATGGCCAGGCACAGGCACACGCGATATGGAACCGTGTATCGAACGGGAAATCCTGGTTTGGCAAAGTCGAAAAACTGACGCGGCATGGCGAGCCTTATTACGTCCAAATGATGGCGATTCCAGCGCTTGATTCAGAGGACACGCTTGAGTCTTGCACATTTTTAGAGCTTGATATGACTGAAGAGGTCCAGCTGAAGGAGAAACTCCAGCAAATCGCCTTTATCGATTTTGAGACCGGACTGATGAGCCGGCACAAATTGGAGACGATGGTCAACGAATACATTGATGAGGATAGGCACTTTTCGTTCGTCTACATAGCAATCGATCACTATTATACACTGAAAGATCTGCAGTCGTATGATTCGGAATCGGTTTTAATCCAGGAATTTACGAACCGCCTGAAACGATTTTTCCAAGGGGATCAAATCGCGAGAGTCGGTATTAGCCAATTCGTCGTACTGACCTCATTCGGAGATTGGTTCGTCCAAGGATTCCTGGAATTTTTGAAAGAGCAGCCAATCTATATCGAAAACCACTCACTGCCATTATCGGTGAGCGGCGGAATCGTTCGTTTCCCAGAGGACCAGTCTTCCTATTCACATTTGTACAAAGCTGCATTGGCGGCGACGAAGACGATTACAGAACAAGGCGGAGGACGCATCTCTTCATTATCTGCCGAATCCCATAAAGTGTTGAACCGCCGTTCCCTCATCGACAAGAAAATGCTGACAGCGCTGGACCACAACAACTTGCAGGTCGTCTATCAGCCGCAATTGGATATTGCGACGGGCGAGGTTTTTGTGTATGAAGCGCTTGTCCGCTGGGAGGACAAAGAAATCGGACATATCCAGCCAGATGAGCTGATCCCGATTGCGGAGGAAAACGGCATGATTCATGCCATCGGTGCCTACGTGCTCGAAGAAGCCGCATCGCTCGCTGTGAAGCTGATGGCCGATAATCCGGATATCCGTATTTCCGTCAATTCATCCGTGCGGGAGTTCGGTGACTCTTCACAGATGAAAGAAAAACTGACAGGCATTTTACAGAAGACGAAATGCCCAGCCGACAAGATCGAGTTGGAGATCACGGAAAAGTTCGCCTTCCAAGCCGAACAGGAACATGCAATCATCCAACAAATGAAAGCGTTTGAAGAGACGGGCATTCGGTTCATCCTGGATGATTTCGGCACAGGGTATGCCTCTTTCAGGTACATGCAGCAATTGCCGATTTCCAAAGTGAAAATCGATAAAGTGTTTACCAATTCTCTGCTCACAATGCCCAAAACACGGCAGCTTGTCGAAGGGATGATTCTTTTCGGCAAATCGATGGGCCTTTACGTTGTTGCTGAGGGAGTCGAAACCGAAGAGCAATTCGAAGCGTTGAAAGAAATGGGCGTTGATGCCGTCCAAGGCTATTATATTGGAGCTCCTGTAAAAGAGAACGAGATTTCATAAGGAACGGAGCCGCTGGGGTGCGGCTCCGTTTTTTGTTTGTGTAATTATTGGAGACTTTGATGGAATAATTGAGCCCTTGCACGATTTCAACTATAAAAAAGAGGGAGCGCTGGCGCTCCCTCCACTTTCCCCTTCATTGCATCTTCAACGTGCTGATTTCCTTAAACGAATCGAGCTTGTAGCTTTTGATTTCTTGCATCGATAATGTAAACAAGCTGTCCCCGCTGTACAACAGCCGCTGAACTTGTTTTTCCCAGTCTTCGTACTGTTCACCGGAAGTTTTCTTTTGCACTAAATCGCCTTTCAGCACGATTCCGCGTTCCGGTGTGATTTCGTAGACGAGAGCTCCGGAGCCTTTAAAGTCCACATCGAACTCCTTCTCGCCTTCTTCATAAATACTCGCAGGGAAGCCGAAAAGGTTTCTCTTTTTATGCTGGAACAGCGCTTTGTGATCGTATTGGAGAGGTGAATACGTTCCGCGCCCTCCAATGATTTCCGTAAATTTCTCTTTCGGGTTATGAAAATCGGTCACATCGAATAGCGAGATTTTCATGCCTTTCGTCAAGATCATCGGCTCGCCTCCCGATGGATTTTTCCTCGCCACGGTTTCATACCCGAAGCCGATGAGATGATTTTCATCCAATGGGTGCAAGTAATTCGAGAAGCCCGGAATTTTTAACTCACCCAATACTTTTGGCTTTGCTGGATCTGCAACGTCAATGACGAAAAGCGGGTCGGTCTCCCTGAATGTCACCATATACGCTTTATCCCCCATGAAACGCGCTGAATAAATGCGCTCCCCTTTCGCAAGGCCTTTCACCGAGCCGGTCGTTTTCATGTTTTCATTTAAAATGTACAGATGGTTTTTCGAAGGGTTTTTCTCATCCCACATATTCCCTTCCGTCATGACGACCCGGAAATTCCCTTTGTATTCATCCATGGAGAATTGATTCAAAATCGTCCCGCCCAACTCGGCCGAGCGGTAAAACTCGATGTCGGTCCCGTCGAGCGTAAACTTGAAGATTTCAGTATTCGCTTTTCCAGGATTCCAGATCATGATTTCAGCGCCACGTGAATTCGTGCTTGTTTCATATTTCAATGCCGTCAAATAGAGATGGTCCTTCGTCATGTACATTTGGTCGCTGCTTCCTAGATATCCTTTCGTTTTGAGCTCGGAAGTTTTCGGCGACGTCAAGTCAATAGCAGCGATGACGGAGTAAGATGGATCCATCGCGCCTGGCAAAATGGCGATATCCCCAAACTCCATGAATTTCTTTTCTTTTTCATTCGAATCAAAGACGCGCGGACGCAGTGCATCGCCTTCGATATCTTCCAACGCCCAGAAGTTCGGGTATACATTTGTTACGAGATAAAGCATACCGTCCGTCTTGCGCGCACTTCTCAAATAACCTTCTACTCCGACTTCGCGGATGAACACCGGCTTTTCAGGCTTCTCGATATTGTACATACGGACAGTCGTTAAGCTGTTCATCGGCATCATACTATCTAGTGTCTCCGATTTATCCGGCGGATAGTGTTCCATTTTTTCACCAAGCACAATCAATAGATCATCATGTAAAAATAGCTGCGACGGGTAATAGTCATTATCCGGTTTTATTTCAGCTGCGACTTTCATCCTCTGAGGATCCCGGATATCGACGATCTTCACCGCCATTCCTTCGAATATGGAGTATATATAGTCGCCGTCCGTTTTCACCATATCCGATTCGTCGACACCTTCCACTTGGTTATTCGTCGATGAATGTTCTCCCTCGCCAACTGCATTCGATGTTTCCGCACTATCCATGGAAGATTTTTCTGAGGACTCACTAACAGCATAATACTCCACGGAAACGCTTTGCATGTCTTTCGCTCTCTCAAAATACGCTTTCAAATCAGCTGCTGTGTTGATTGATTCGATGGAATCATAGGCGGAAACATTCTCCTTCTCCATGAACATTGCGATACCCATAACGACCAACACCATAACCATAGCTACACCAAACCATATAATCGGTTTTCTCACTTTCATCACCTTTCCTTATCTTCCTCTTTACAAAGTAGACTTTTTGAAATCAATTTCGTTTCACTTTTCGGAAAAAACATTTTTGCGGATTAATTTCAATATGGTAATCTTATAGAGTGGATAAAAAAATAGGGGGTAAAAGGGAATGAAAACACTTACTAGATGGTCGAATACGATCATGGAAAGGTATTTGCCAGATCCATACATATTCGTTGCCATTCTGACTCTGCTCGTCTTTTTGCTTGGTATCGGCCTGACTGATTCAGGTCCACTAGACATGACCATCCACTGGGGGAATGGTTTCTGGGGGCTTCTCACATTTACGATGCAGATGGTCATCGTGTTAGTTGCGGGACATGTATTGGCAAGCAGTCCTTTCTTCAAGAAAATATTAAGTTCGTTGGCAGGATTGGCGAAGTCACCTGGTACAGCGATTCTGCTCGTCACAGTCGTGTCGCTTATCGCTTGTTGGATCAACTGGGGTTTCGGTCTTGTTATTGGAGCATTGTTCGCTAAGGAAATCGCCAAAAAAGTGACAACTGTCGATTATCGGCTATTAATTGCAAGCGCTTACTCTGGATTTATCATCTGGCATGGAGGGCTTGGCGGATCGATTCCTTTGACCATCGCAACGCCTGATCACCCATTTGCCTACATGATGGGTGTCGTTCCAACGTCCGAAACGATTTTTTCAACGTATAATCTATTCATTATCGCTATTATTTTCATAACGTTACCGTTGTTAAATCGTTTCATGATGCCAAAGCCGGAGGATACGGTTACCGTCGATCCTAAGCTATTGGAAGAAGAAATTGAAGTGGAAGAGGTAGAGGAAAAAACGCCTGCAGCACGCCTTGAAAACAGTGTAATCCTATCGATGCTGATCGGTGCATTAGGTATTGTCTATCTTGTGCAACACTTTGTCGGCAAAGGATTCGATTTAAATTTAAATATTGTCAACCTGATTTTCTTTATTCTCGGCATCATTTTCCACGGTACGCCCAAGCGTTTTCTTACAGCAGTTGCAAATGCAGTAAAGACGTCAGGTGGAATTATCATACAGTTCCCGTTTTACGCGGGGATCATGGGCATGATGGTGGATTCAGAACTAGCGAAAGTCATCTCCCAATGGTTTGTCAGCATTTCAACCGAAGCGACTTTCCCACTGTTCACATTCTATGCTGCGGGGCTCGTCAACTTCTTCGTACCTTCAGGCGGCGGGCAATGGGCAGTCCAAGCGCCCGTCATGCTTGAAGCAGCCCAAGAGCTAGGCGTCAGCTACGCGAAGACCGCCATGGCAATCGCATGGGGCGACGCTTGGACGAATATGATCCAGCCATTCTGGGCGTTGCCGGCGCTAGCGATTGCAGGATTGCGTGCAAAAGACATCATGGGGTATTGTGTGTTTGTTTTAGTGCTAAGCGGAATCGTTGTCAGCATCGGGCTATTTTTCTTTTAGTTAATCAAGCAGCATCCGGATTGCCTACGTCGCATCCCGGATGCTTTTTTTTATGCGTTGCCGTTAAATATGGATTAAGCCTTGGGAGATGAACGCAGCGTGGTGTTCTCATTCTCATGGGAGGAGTTTTCGTTTAATGTTGAGAAGTTCTCGTGAACTTGTTAAAAACGCCGGGAGATTAGCTTCTCCCGCGTTTTTCATTCAATCCAACACTTCGATGCACGTCACAATTGCCCGTTTCAAGTCTTCATGCGACCAGCTTGGCACCCGACCATGCTCGACTGCGAGTTCATGCGAAGCTGGGATATGGATAAAACCAGCAAGCATATCTTCACGCCGTTCCGTCACAACATGAAGAACGCGGTACATAACATGGTTACACAAATAAGCGCCTGCCGTATTGGAGATTTCCGCGGGCAGTCCGGCGCCCTTCAAGGCGTTGACCATTTTACGAATTGGCATATTGGAAAAATAGCCGTCCGCTCCCCCTTCGATAATCGGCTCATCGATAGGAGCATGGCCGCTATTATCCTTTGCTCCGTCATTCACATTGATGGCGATCCGTTCGGGCGTAATTTTGAATCGGCCGCCTGATAAGCCGAGCGACAAGACCGCATCCGGTTTAACCGCTTCAATATGAGAAATAACCCGGTCCCCCGACACGCTGAAATCGACCGGCAGCACTTCACTATGGATACGGTAACCCCCGATTTCCATCCCGTGCAATTCCTCGACAATCCGCGCAGTTGGATTGACGGGATAATTCAAAAATGGCTCAAAGCCTGTCAACAGCAATTTCTTCATTTTTATTCATCCCCTTTTCCCCCATTATACCGCACATTATTTCGATTTGAATCTAGCGGTTTTATCCCAGCCTATAATTTGCCGGTTTTTCTTCGCCTTTATATACCGAATCGAACTGCGGATAAATAAATAGGTAAAGAGCTGGGCATAAGTGAAATACATGATGACGCTGATAAATACATTTATTGGTGTAAACGTCCGTTGTGTCGCTTGGGCAGCAAATAGTTGCGCGGTGTAGATGATATAGGACAAATACCAAATGAACAGCAACGGATAACTATATTGCAAGGAGAATATATCGAGAATGCCGAGAATGAACCATACGTATGACACGATGAGGAAAAGCCAAAAGATGACGTAAACAGTCAGTTGTTGGATGGAATGAACGAGCAGCTTCCCACGAAAATATCCGGGCTCTGTCAAAATCTTCTCGACGATATACAGATTCCCCTGAAGCCAGCGCGTGCGCTGTTTCACGTAAACGGACAGTGTTTCCGGCTCCTGCTCCCAAGTGATGGAGTCAGGGACAATCGGCAAATAATACCCCTTTTGAGTGATGCGCAATGTCAACTCCGCATCTTCCGCGATTGCATAAGGGTCATATCCGCCCAATTCGTCAATGACGGACCGTTTGACAAGCATATTTGTCCCTGTCAATGAACCCGTTTTAAACAATTGCCACCTTCCAGATTGCATGAGTAGCTGGAATACTTGAAACTCGATGGAAATCATGCGAGTCAGCCAGTTCGTGGACTCATTCATCGTGCGCACATAACCGACAGCTCCTGCAGACTCCTCGTTCTGCTCGGCAGTTACAATGAGTTTGATCAGTGCATCGGGCTCAGGCTGATTATCCGCATCATATACGCAATAATATTTATTCGCAGATATACTCAAACCATAGTTCAACACCCGTGATTTGCCTCGCGGTTCGCCGGGAGGCACTTTGATGTGATGGACATTTTTATATGTGTCGTCAAAGACTTGAGCGATTTCCGCAGTTTCATCTGTAGAGTTGTCGTTCAATACGTAGATTTGCAGATCTCCCGGGTATTTTATACCGACCATTGCTTCAATCGTGTCTTTAATGACCACGCCTTCATTATGAGCTGGGATGAGAATATCGACTCCAGGATAGTTTTCAAGTAATTGTACGGGCGTCTTCTCCATTTTAACGCGATTATAGAGACCAGCGACGAGCAATAGGGAATAATAGGACAGTAGCAAGAGGAATAAGGCAGTCGTCAGCAACAGCACGAAAAGGATATTGTAGACGGCTCCAATGACAATCGCTAGCAAAAACAGAAAGAACGCGATAAATAATAGAATCGTTCGGCGCCTCATGAGACCACCCCTTCAGGTAAAGCGGTCTGCCCTTCTATCCGTGTTGCCGTCCATTTCATCCTCTCTAACACATGTTCTTGAAATATCTCTCTTAGCCTTTTTTCGATTCTGTCATTCACAATCGCCAGCCCATCTGCATTTGTGTTTTGCAGTAGGATTGTCAACTTGAATTCACCTGTCTTCCCTATGATGTCAAAGTGCTGTCTGCTTTCCGTATGTAGAATACTTCCTACAGATAATAGTGCTGTACGCTTTGTCATCCGTGGCAATTCGGACAAATCGATTTGAACAATATAGCCGGTCTCCTTCCGCCTTGCCATCATTGCTAAAATGAAAGCCGCCTGTTTTTCAAATTCCTTTCGCGATAAAACACCTTCTTCTGAAATGAAGCCTTCAAGATGCAAAATCCGTTCCGTAAGAAAATAATTCTCACTGCGAAATTGATAAACGTATTTTGATAAGCTATAAAGTGCAAATAAGTGTACTAGAAACAGAAAATGTAGCCCGATGGCCAACCCCTGATCGAGCGGACTCCAATGATCCCGAAATGCAATGACTAGAAGGGCAAATACAGTCCCCACCGTTAAGATAACGTAAAAGAAAAAAGCCAATCGATCCGATCCGATAAAAAATAATAGTGCAATCACCGCAAAAACGAAATAGGCTGAAATAGGAATCTCATTATAAGTTCCCATGATGAGAACAACCATCGTTAGCAGCCAGAAGATTGATGCAATAGGTATTTTCAGTTGATTCCAAACCCCAGATTTCCACATGCGCATAGCACCTCCCATTTCCCAATTCCCTCCTTTCTGAAATAAAAAACCAAATCCCGCCGCAACGTTTACCAGACACCATACAGGGAATACCCAAAATAGACATTTTTCTAAGGAGGAATACATGAATGCCTGAAGATAAATATGAAAAAAAAGATGAACAAGTGACGCCACAGACACAAAACCAGCAGCCCGGAATCGAAGCGGAGATGGATCCGCCTCCCCTCTATGATGATGAAAACTATAAAGGGTCCGGTAAATTGAAAGGGAAAAACGCCCTTATTACCGGCGGAGATAGTGGGATCGGACGGGCCGTCGCTGTGGCTTTTGCGAAAGAAGGAGCCAACGTGGCGATTGCCTACTTGGACGAAGCCGAAGATGTCGATGCGAATAAAACCATGGAGCTGATTGAACAATACGGCGGGAAAGCGAAGAAGATTCGCATCGATATTAGTGAAGAGGAAAATTGCGAGAAGCTGATCGACGATGTCATCCAAGAATTCGGCAGTTTGAATATCCTCGTGAACAATGCCGGAAAGCAGTTCCCGCAAGACGACATTTCACAAATATCGAGCGACCAGCTGCGTGAAACGTTCGATGCCAATTTCTTCGGCTTGTTTTATTTATCGAAAGCGGCATTGGCTCATATGAAAGAGGGCGATTGCATTATCAATACGTCTTCCGTCACGGCTTATAACGGCTCACCTGGATTGATCGATTATTCGGCAACGAAAGGCGCAATTACAAGCTTCACCCGCTCACTTGCCTTAAACTTGGCTGCAAAAGGAATCCGCGTCAACGCAGTAGCCCCGGGTCCGATTTGGACGCCTTTGATTCCTGCAACATTCGATGCAAAAAAAGTGGAGCAGCACGGAGCAGATACCCCTGTTAAACGACGAGGGCAACCGGCGGAGAACGCACCTGCGTACGTCTTCCTTGCTTCTAACGATTCCAGCTATATGACGGGGCAGACGATCCATGTTGATGGCGGGGATTATGTTGGTTCTTGATTTTTAAGAGATGATGCTTTGAGTGCGGAATGCTGTGCTTTGAGCGCAGAGCCATCTACTTTGGACGCGCAA
>NZ_LQYA01000195.1:20229-60685 GCF_001531445.1 Sporosarcina koreensis | reverse complement strand
CCTTCGCTTTGGGCGCGCAACTGCTCGATTTGGACGCGGGCACCTTCACTTCGGACGCGCAACTGCTCGATTTGGACGCGGGCACCTTCACTTTGGACGTGCAACTGCTCGATTTGGACGCAGGCACCTTCACTTTGGGCGCACCATACTAAAAAAGCGATTTGCAGATTATCTTCTGCAAATCGCTTTTTCTTATGCTTCTACAGTATCTCTTGAATACCGTTTTTTGAACACCAATGCAAAATAACCGAACGTAATCGCCAAGCATGCGACCATGAAGCCGATCAGCACGCCGTTGCTTGCCCAAAGATGACCAAGGTCGCCAGTGGAGATCGCCGCCTTGAAAGCTTGAACAGAATACGTCATCGGCAACAGCGTATTGAACACTTGGAGTGGCGCAGGAATTAATTCCAACGGGAATGTCCCTGCACTCGTCGTCAATTGCAAAATCAATACAAGGATCGCAATGAAGCGGCCCGGGTCGCCGAGCAATGACACCAACATCTGGACGATCGCGATATAAGTATAGCTTGTAATGATAGCCGTCAAAACGAACAACGGCAAATTGACCGTTTCCATTCCAAGTGCGCCTTTTATGATGCCGACCGCGACCAATGCTTGTACTAGACCTACAATCGCCAAGACGGAAACTTTGCTCGCCATCCAGCCGAATGCACCTGTCGGTTTGATCGCCGGTTCGACGAGCGGGAAGACGATTGACACTAACAAAGCTCCGACAAACAAGCCGAGGGAGAGGAAGTACGGTGCAAATCCTGTACCGTAGTTCGGCACCTCATTGATGCCCTCTTTTTCAACATCGACAGGAGATGCCGCCATTTCATACGTCTTCTCATTCGGATTCACTTCACTTGCCGTCGCATTCGCTTCCGCAAGTTTTTCCTGCAATGTATGCGTTCCTTCATTCAACTCGTTCATGCCGTCCGTCAACTTCGCCGAACCGTCTGCAAGCTCCTTCGATTTCGAAGCGAGCGTGCCAGTACCTTCTTGTAGTGTACCCGTACCCGCATTCAGCTCATTCAAGCCTGACGCCAAATCAGATGAACCTTTTTGCGCTTTCGCAACACCTTCTGAAAGCTGTTCAAGACCAGATGCCAATGCACCGTTCCCTTGCGCAAGAGAAGAAGCCCCCTCTGTCAACTTAGCGGAAGAGCCATTCAATTCATCAAGACCTGCAAGTGCTTGCGCGTGACCGTCGCGCAATTGCCCAGCCGAGCTGTTCAACTGGGAAGTTCCATCGCTAAGTGCGGCAGTTCCAGAGGTAAGCTCACTCATACCGGCCGATAGTTCAGCACTTCCTTGTTGTAATTGGGTTAATGCCGCTTTCAAGCCCTCCTGCTGATCCTCCGGCAATGAAGCCAATACAGGCGCCAATTTTTCGGACAGATCATCGATGCCTGCGTTCACACTTTTCGAGGCATCAGCGAGCCGTTGCGCAGATCCATTTAACGCAGCTGTTTTTTCTTTGATTGTTCCAACCGCTTTTCCAAACTCGGCTTCTTTTTCCGCAATTTGCGCATAGCTAGCTCTCAATTTCTCTACGCCAGCCGTATAATCAGTGATTCCCGACTGTAAATCGGATGCGCCCGTACTCGCTTTACTTGCACCCGTGCGAAGATCTGCGACACCAGTAGAAAGCGCGCCGATTCCTTTATTCAAATCCGCAGCACCTTTAGCGGCTTCCGTTGTTCCCTTCGCTAACTTGTCGGATCCATCCTTCAACGTAATGGTGCTGGACGCCAACGTTTCCAAATACCCCTTCAGATCATCCGCGCCTTTCGCAAGCTCGCTTGCACCGTCATGTAATTCGCCCGCACCGTCAGCGGCTTCGCCAAAACCATTTCCCATCTCATTGATGGAGTCAAACAACTGCTCCGCATACGTCGACGCAACTTTGTCATTCACTTCCGCACGGATCCGTTCCATTGCCGTCTCCCCGATTTGGGCAGACAGGAAGTTGAATCCCTCGTTCGGCTTATACACGATCGTCAACTTTTCAGGATTTTCATCCAGCAAAGTCGTAGCATGCTGCGAAAAGTTCTCCGGTATTTCAATCGCGATATAGTAATCCTGATTTTTCAAGCCTTTCTCCGCGTCCATCTTGGACACCTCTTGGATATTGAAGTTATTCCCTTCCATCAGCTTGTCGACCAATTCATCGCCTAGCGCAAGCTGTTTCCCATCCAACTCGGCGCCCTCATCCAAGTTAACGATCGCTACAGGCAATGCGTTCATATTGGCATATGGATCCCAAAACGCCCATAAAAACATGCCGGCATATAACACCGGAATGAATAGGATTGCAATCATCGGCACAAGCATTTTCCTTGTACGGAGAAGCTGTTTCCATTCCGCCATTATCATTGATTTTTTCATTCGTCATTCCTCCGTTTGTACTAACTGACCCAAAATCTCATTTGGTCAATCGTGAATAAAAAAAGAGTCTCAAGCTAAGAGACTTGTAAAAATGGTGCTGCGTAATAATCCTGCAATCCGCTCTTCTGACAGCTCTTCGTCCTGATGGGTTTTCCCCCAATCGACGACAAGCGCCATATACGATTTAAACAGAAGGAATGCAACAAGCTCACTGTCGCACGGCTTCAGTTCGCCTTTATCGATCGCCCGCTCAATTTTCGTTTTAATATACGAGACGATTTCATCTTCAATTTCGGCGAGCACTTCAATGACTGCCGGTGTGCGCAGTTCTTTTCCTTCGTCGATCAATTTGGCGTACAATTGATGTGTCTCCCGGAATTTCAGCATTTGCATGAGCCGGGCATGGGCATTCTGTTCAAAGGAAGCACCTTCGACTGTTGCTGCATCTGATGCCGCCCGCATCTCCTCGACCATTTGCAGGACGATTGCGTTAAACAGCTCTTCTTTGTTTGCGAAAAACGTATAGATCGTTCCTTTACCGACATTCGCTATTTTGGCGACTTGGTCCATCGTTGTCGCTTTATAACCGAACAGCGAAAACGATTTGGCAGCAGCCTCTAAAATCTCTTGCCTGCGATCCATTTCTACACCTCGCTTTATTGACCGAAAAACAATTTTGGTCATCTAGTCATTATAATACTCCCATGGACGGCAGAATGCAACAAAAAAAAAAAAAAGAAGCTATCATAGTTTCACGATAACTTCTGTTCCGTCCTTCGCCTTAACGTTTACTAGCCCAAGCCCCCTATGGTTTTTCAACTCTGATACAATGCCTCTTAGTTCTTTTTTATCTATCGGTGGAATTGTAAACACTTTTTCCTTGTCTTCGGACTGCTCCACAATCCATTTATTAATGAGCTGTTGAAGCCGTTCGGAAGATAGGATCATGATGGCAATCGTCAGAAATACATATGGTACCGGGATGAATAAGCGCACCTTATCTGCCTTAACTTTGACGCGCATCATTTATTCGATATACACGGAAACCGTATCGCCGTCTGCCGACTTGACGTCAACGATTTGTCCGTCCAATTCATTTTCAATCGCCTCGATAAGCACATCAATATCAATGTCTTTCACGTACTTCTCCGATTGGGGAATATTCCCTGCGATGTTATGGCCCGCTTTCAATAGAACTTTAATGAGCTTGATTGGCAAATTGACAGAAACATTGTCGTTATCCGCTGATACGACCCGGATTTTCAATGTCTTATCTGCATATGAAGTCGACTTCGAAACAGGTCCGCTCCGGGAATCCCTATTGTTCAACACTTCGATAAGCTCCGATGCTTTCTCTGCGTCCACTTTCCCCTCTTGCACCATCGTCAATACTTTTTCAATTTCTGTTTTCATCACGAATTCCCCCTATTCATCTTTTAACAGTTTGATTGCTTCTTCCGGAGTGATTTCTCCGCTTTCCAGCATGGCGACGACTTTCTTTTCATCCACTTCGTTTTTCTTTTTTATCTCATAGCCGAGTGAGCTGACGACTTCATTCAGCTTGCCCCGAACTGTCGGATACGATATGCCAAGTTCCTTTTCAACTTCTTTGATGTTGCCCCTGCACGCTAAAAACACTTCAACGAAATGGAGTTGCTCTCCTGATAGCGAGGCTAATTTGGAAAGTTCAAATTCATTCTCGATGGATGTATGGCATCGATTGCAATGCAGCTTGGTGACTTTCAACGTTTCGTCGCAGACGGGGCAGTGGCTAATAACGGGATATGCCATAATTATGTGAACTCCCCTTTCATTTGAATTCATCATATACCAATCATTTTAAAATAGCAAGCGTAATGTTAATTATTTTAACTTAGTCATTAATAATGTTAATTAACACCTTTAATATCTTAATCATTTTTAATTCCTACATAAAAAAGCAGGCGAAGAAATCCCTTCACCTGCCCCACATCGTTTAGTTATTCATTTTCAATCAACCACCGCTCATAATACCCATTCAGTTTTTCCTGCAATGAATTGATTTTCCCCGTCTTTGTTTCATACTCACTCCAATCCGTTTCATTAGTTACGCTCTTTTTCAAACGCTCTATTTGGCGTTCCAGTGCAGCGATTTCTTCCTCCGCGCTAGCTTCCTTCTTCGGCTTTCGGTCACCATTTATTTTCTTTGGAGGTTCGGCGACTTCGGTCTGTTGCAGTTCATGCCATTTCTGCCTCGCCCAGTCGAAAGGACCTTCAAACATCGTCATCATTCCGTCTTCGAGCCACGCCGTGCGGGAAAATAATTTATTCAAGAAATACCGGTCATGCGAAACAGCGAGGAGCGTTCCCGGAAAATCCTCCAACGCATCTTCGAGCACTTCCCGTGATTCGATGTCCAAATGATTCGTCGGTTCGTCCAATACGAGGAAATTCACGTCTTGATGCATCAGCTGGGCAAGCCGCAATCTCGTACGTTCGCCTCCGCTCAAATCACCGATCCGCTTGAACACATCCGGTCCGTAAAACATGAACTTCGCCAGTATGTGCCGTGCTTCGCCTTCCTCGACGCCAACATCTTTACGGAAGACATCAAGCAGGCGGGCTTTCGGATCCCCGATAGCGAAATGCTGCGACAGGAAGCCCACTTTCACATTGCTCCCCAATTTGCACATACCTTTATCAGGAGCGAGCTCGCCTAGGAGCATTTTCAGGATTGTCGATTTTCCACTCCCATTCCGTCCGACGATTGCCGCCCGGTCCTTCCACAGGACTTGCAGATTGGCGCCGAGCAATAATTCATTAGTACCGAATGACTTTACGGCTTCTTGCATGATGACGACTTCCTTGCCGCTTCTCGGCGCGGCTTCAAATGATAATGCCATTTTTCGAGGGTCGATCAACGGCTTTCGGACCTTCTCCATCCGTTCCAGCGCACGCTCCATATTTCTCGCTTGCCGATGCAATCCCGCATTCGGCGGATTCGCTTCATTCGCCCATATGCGAAGCCGCTTGATCGCTTCTTTCATTTTCTTGATCTTCTTCTGCTGCTCTTCATAGTCCTGGAATTCGCGCAGAAGACGCTCTTCTTTTTCTTGGGTGAATGAACTGTAATTACCGTAATACAAATGCAGCTCCCCATCTTCCAGATCCGCAATCTTTGTCACGACGTTATCGAGAAAATAGCGGTCATGTGAAATGATGACGACCGTTCCCGCATATTCCGTCAAATACGCTTCCAGCCATTCGACCGCGAATAAATCCAAGTGATTTGTCGGTTCATCCAAAAGAAGCAAGTCTGGTTTCGTAAGCAGCAGCTTCCCTAACATGATTTTCGTCTGTTCCCCGCCGCTCATCTGGCTGAACTCCTGCTCCACAAATGTCCGTAATTGAAGACCGTTGATGATCTTCTCGATTTCCGAATCCATCGCGTACCCGTCACGCCGGACAAACTCATCCTGCAGTTGGCCATATCGAAGAAGCAGCCGCTCCATATCCGCTGTATCCGGATTTGATAATTCCATTTCCATTTCGGACAGTTGCTGTTGAATGGTTCTTAATTCCGAAAAAGCGCTTTGAAGGACATCATATCCGGTCACCGGCTGTTCGAATGAAGGAATTTGCGATAAATAACCGATTTTGGAGCCCTTCTTAAAATGAATGCGCCCAGTGTCCGGTCGTTCGACATCCGCAATGAGCTTGAATAACGTCGTTTTTCCACTGCCATTCCGTCCGACGACGCCCAGTTTGTCGCCTGTCTTAATGTCCAATGAAAGATTTTCAAATATGGTGTTGCCACCTAACATTTTGCTTACTTGTTGTATTGTACAGATCATAATTATCCGCTTCCTCTCTGTTTTCACAGCTGGAAGCGCACAAACAATTACAAATTACAGGGGATACCCGGATTTCCGCTACAGGCGGACGCTTTCCGCGGGCGGTCCGTGAGCCTCCTCGTCGCAAGCGACTGCGGGGTCACACCTGGACACGCTTTTCCCGCCGGAGTCGCCACCTTTCGCTTCAATCCTTCTGATTCATAAATATGAAATTCAAAAAAAGACTGCGTCTAGGCAGTCTTCCCCCAAAAATAATGTAAGGAATGATGTGCTAAACAGCTGTGTGATTACTGAAATTGTCTAAAAAAGGGCATACGTATCCCGTTGACGGCAATTTCATGAGTAATCGCACATGAAGTGGCTAAATATTCCAATAAACTTTCATGTGCATACACAGTGTCCAACATCATTCCTCACCTCCGTCCGATTAATAGTAAGAATAGTGTAGCATGAATGTTTCATTTTCACAATTAAGTTTTTCTATATTTCAGGATTCGCGATAACCCCCAGGAACAAAACAGCTCCTGTTTCACCATCCGTAATCGCCAAGAAAAAAGGTCGGTTCACATCCATGACGAATGGGTCGTCTGGAGGTGCAGAAGCGGTATCCATTTGTACACCTGTCACCGCAGCCGCTTCCGCTCCTTCTTCATTCACATCGATGTATGTTTTTTGCTTTACTTTGCTAATGAAAAGCGAGGCATCGCCTTCAACCATTTTGCTGAAATCAGCTTTGTCAGTGAAGGCGCGTGGCATGCCAAGGGCTTCCAGTGCATCATTCAGTTCCGTTTCGTATGACATTTTGAACTTCGGCAGGAGGATTGTTCCTTTCATGCTTTTCATTCCGGATTGGACTTCTTCCCATTTACCACTCGATAAAGTGCTTTGAAATTCTTCTAGACCAACGCCTTCATTCGGCAAGATGACTGTCATGCTCATTTCACCATCTCCATACGGCAGTTGAATGGCCTGGTATTCACTATTAGCCATGTTCAATAAATCTTCCTGCAACTTCATGAAGGGCACATCGATTTCATTTCCGTCATTGAGATAGAAGGTTTTATCCTCCGTCTCTTTTTCATCAAAAGGATACTTCCAATCTCCTTTGAAGTAAATAGCATTTAGCAGCATGGCTACAAGATCGTCGTCCAAAGGTGCATCGACCATTTTGTCGATTTTGCCATTTGTCGCCTTTTCAACACAGTCATTGATCCGTTTCGGCGTATCGTTGCTCGTTATATCGATTTCCTCGATTTTCGCGTTGAAATAATCGTTCATTCGTTTAGAAAACTCTTCTTGGAAATGATATTCTTCATTAAGCCAAATGGAGTTGGCGACTTGAAGTTGAATGGCATCGTTATCTTTATTCAGCATTGTCATAAAGGAGGCATTCGCTTGATTCAGAACCATTGGGTTTATGCCTTCCATTTGTAAGGCTTTCGCGATTTCTTCCTTCGTCACTCCGTCCGCACCGTTATAAACCATGGCGAGTGCCATCAATAGACTAGTCGGGGAAATGAACAGATTGCCGTCATCATCCGTTTCGATTTCTTTTAGTAAGTTGAAGCCCAATTCATTGTTCGGTTCAACGATTGTTTCATAATCCATTTCTCCGAATTCAACTCCTTTAGAAATTTGAAGACTGTTTTGATCGGTGCTTGTTCCACATCCAGTCATAGACAGCATAAGACTCATTCCGACAAGAGAAGCGGTAATTTTACTTTTCAATTGAATCACCATCCTTGTAAACGTAGACTTCATCGAGATGGAAAAGGTTACAAGAAACATGCCTACTTCTGTATTTTCAAACTAAGTTTATTTCCCTTTCTAATTTCTCCGTATATGCACTGATTTCTTCTTTACCCGATTTTTCAATAATGAAAGGGTCGCCAATTGTAATCGTTGCATTTCGGCATTTCCAAATGTCATTCAGATTTGCGGGCCCTTCATATATAACCGGAACGATCGGTACTCTTGCCAGACCTGCAATGGTAACAGCTCCACGCTTTACCGGAGCGCTCTCAGCTTTCCTTGTTCCGCTTGGAAATATCCCAACAACCTCACCGGACTTCAGCAATTTTACAGGTGTTTTAATACTGCTAGGTGATGGATTTTCACGGTCAATAGGAAAAGCTTTAATGCTCGTTAAGAAAGCTGCAACTAGTTTTCTTCTAAAGAGCTCCTTCTTTGCCATGAAGTGAATCGGACGAGGCAATGAAATACCGAGCGCAATAATTTCCAACCATCCTCGGTGTGCACACGTAATTACATACCCTCCATTCTCAGGTAGTTTGTGTGTATTCTTCAATTCGATTTTGGCTATGAAGAAAAAAATGAACTTCGCAAATGTGGCTGTGAATTTATACATGATACCCTCCTATTATCATCAACATATAGCACCTGATACTAATTATAGATAAACTACAATCTTTTACAACTAACCAGGCACTTAATCCGCTTGCATGATCGTACAAAGATTTTACGTATACCTTCAAAATCAACAAGTACTTTTTATTTTTACATGCAACAAAATTAACTAAATAGAACCGCCATCGTGCAATGAAGAACGGAACCACGTCCTTCTTCCATCCAAAGTAATCAGACTTAACTTTATATTTAATCTTCATCAAAATTTAAAAACGTAGTTGACTTTATTTTCAACCGTGGTAAAGTTGTAAGCAATTCAAATTTCATACAAAATTTCTTATCAAGAGAGATCGAGGGACAGGCCCAATGACATCTCGGCAACGGTTTTTTAAAAAACTACGTGCCAATTCCTGCAAACAGTTTCCTGTTTGGAAGATAAGAAGAGAGAAGCTTTTTTCATATTCTACAAATTCAGTAGAAGCGCCTTCTTTTTTCATATCTTCATAGATATGGAAAAAGAAGGCGTTTTTATTTTGGAGGGGGATTTTATGATCACATTCGAAAATGTATCGAAAACATTTGTTGTTGGAAGCAAGCAAGTCGAAGCAGTAAAAAAGGTGACATTTGACGTTGAGGAAGGCGATATTTTCGGCATCATCGGATTCAGCGGCGCAGGAAAGAGTACATTGATCCGACTTGTCAACGGTCTTGAACGTCCGACTGAAGGGAAAATTCTTATCAAAAAAACTCCCTTGCATGAACTGAAGCCTAAACAGCTTCGGGAAGTGCGCAGGAAGATCGGGATGGTATTTCAAAACTTCAATCTCTTTTCTTCCCGCACTGTCGAACAAAATGTTGAATACCCTTTGAAACTATCGAAGGTGCCTAAAGCAGAACGGAACGCAAAAGTGAAGCAACTCCTTCAATTCGTAGGTCTTGCGGATAAAGCGAAAAGTTATCCCGAGCAATTATCAGGAGGGCAAAAACAGCGTGTCGGCATTGCCCGCGCACTTGCGACAGACCCGGAAATTCTGCTATGCGATGAAGCGACGTCCGCACTTGACCCGAACACGACGCGCGATATTTTGAACTTATTGCAAAAAGTGAATCGGGAATTAGGGATTACAATCCTGCTGATTACACATGAAATGCAGGTTATCCAATCTGTTTGCAACCGTGTCGCCGTAATGGAGACGGGTGAAGTTATTGAACAAGGCGAAGTGTTCGAAACGTTCACTAATCCTCAGCACGCAACTACGAAAGAATTCATCTCCGCCACCGATCAAAGCTTGCCCTCCCCTCAACTACTTGATGAATGGCGGGCAAAAGGCGGAACCGATTTGTACCGCATCATTTTCAAAGGAGAGCGGGCAAGTGACCCGATCTTATCGACAGTTACTCGAAAGCATCAGATAGATTTCAATATCATTTACGGTTCTATCCGGGAATTGCAGCAACAGTTTTTTGGCAATCTTGTCGTTTCATTCGAAGGGAAAAATGATGCGGTGATGGCTTGCATCCATGAATTGAAAAGCATCGTGGACATTGAGGAGGTGAATACGAATGAAAGTTAATTGGGAGACGTTTTGGATTCGTATTGTGGAGGCGACCGGTGAAACGATTACGATGGTTTTAGGAACTTTGGTTTTTAGTTCAATTATCGGGATGGCATTAGGCATCCTTCTGTTTACCACAAGAGAAGGAAATATACTTGAGAATCGGTTCATTTCGGCTTTGCTAAATTTCTTTATTAATATTATTCGTCCGATTCCTTTCATCATTCTACTTTTCGTGCTTTCACCTGTTACACGCGAAGTGATTGGAACGACGATCGGGACGGCAGCTGCCATTTTCCCAATGACGATTGCCGCATCGTTTGTTGTCGCAAGGGTCGTCGAAAACAACTTGATCAGTATCGATCCGGGTGTTATCGAGGCTGCTGAAGCAATGGGAGCAAGTCCGCGCCAAATCATTTTCACCGTATTGATCCCTGAAGCGCTTGGACCACTCATCCTTGGATTGACGTTCGTCACGGTCGGTTTAATCGACTTTTCAGCTGTTGCAGGGACGGTTGGCGGAGGCGGATTGGGTCACGTCGCAATGACGCATGGCTACCAACGATTTGACAGTTCCGTCATGTTCGTTACGGTCGTCATTCTAATCATACTTGTACAATTGGCACAATGGATCGGCAATTTCTTGTCTAAGAAAGTGATGCGACGGTAACTTTTTTATTCACAATCAAACATTTATTAAAAATATGGATCTAATTGGAGGATTTCTAATGAAAAAAATTATTAAATCACTTGGAGTAATTTTACTGCTAACCATTCTTGCCGCTTGCGGAAAAAATGGATCCGCTAACGATGATGTTGTAGTAATTGGTGTTACTGGATCGGATGGCGAGCAATGGAATGTGCTGAAAAAATTGGCGAAAGAGGAAGGCATAACAATCGAGCTGAAAGAATTTGCGGACTACACGTTACCGAACAATGCGCTTGCCAATGGTGACATCGATTTGAATTCATTTCAGCATATCGCATTTTTAAGTCAATTTGCTAAAGAGAATAATGTTGACATCGTACCGATTGGTTCAACCGTTATCGCTCCGCTTGGCATTTATTCCGATAAGCTTGACGATATTTCTGACATCAAAGAAGGCGACAAAATCGCGGTTCCCGATGACCCTTCGAATTTGGGACGTGCTTTACGATTATTGGAAACTGCCGGCCTCATCAAATTAAAAGAAGGCACTGGACTATTCGGAGATACGACATCCATAGAAGAGAACCCTAAAAACTTGGAAATCATCCCTATGGTTGCGCAGCAAACGCCACGAGTACTGCAAGATGTCGCGGCATCTCTTATCAACAACGGGATTGCCGGACAAGCCGGATTCAACCCTATTGAGGATCCAATCTTTTTGGAAGATGGCGACAGTGAAAACGCCTTGCCTTATGTGAATGTCTTTGCAGCACGTGCGGAGGATGTACAAAACGAGACGTATTTAAAAATCATTGAGCTTTACCAATCTGAACAGGTGAAGAAAGCAATTGATGAAGAAACGAAAGGCGGTTCAATTTTATTGAACATACCGCAAGATCAGCTACTTGATACATTCGAACAATTGAAGGGGGAAGAGTAATATGACGACAACAACCAATCAAATCCACTCATTTTTAGCGGAAAACCGTGCACGCTTTGTTGAAACGAGCCTATCGATCCATGCAAAACCTGAAATCGGAAACGAAGAATATTTTGCCTGCGAGCAATTAACGACATTGCTTCGCAGTGAAGGGTTCGAAGTGGAAACAAATGTCGCCGGCCACGAAACTGCGTTTTACGCACAGTTCTCAAGTTCGAAGCCGGGTCCAACAATCGCTTATTTGGCAGAATACGATGCCCTTCCAGGAATCGGACATGCTTGCGGCCATAATATTATCGGAACGACAAGTGTCGCGGCTGCGATCGCACTTTCCAAAGAAATCGATTCTACCGGTGGAAAAGTGGTCGTCTTAGGAACACCTGCCGAGGAAGGTGGTCCAAACGGCAGTGCAAAGGGAAGTTTCGTCCGCCACGGCTATTTAAAAGATGTAGACGTTGCATTGATGGCCCATCCTTCCGGAAAAACAGGTGTAACGTCAAACTCGCTAGCCGTCGATCCATTGGATTTCCATTTTTACGGCAAGCCAGCCCATGCTTCAGGTGCACCCGAGCATGGCATTAACGCACTTGACGCAGTCATTTTACTATTCAACGGCATTAATGCACTGCGCCAACAATTGCCACAAGATGTTCGTGTACACGGCATCATTACACACGGCGGAGAGGCACCGAACATTATTCCCGAATATGCCTCAGCCAGGTTTTTTATTCGCGCGTCCACTTGGAAACGGACAGTAGAAATCGCCGCGAAAATACGGAAAATCGCAGAAGGTGCCGCACTTTCCACTGGCGCTACTGTCAAAATCGAACGCTTTCAAAATGAAGTAAAAGATTTCGTGATTACAGGCGCACTTGATCATATAGTGAAACGCCACCTCGAATCCCTAGGCGAAATCGTCCATACTGAAAAAAGAAAAGGTCTTGGATCGACAGACGCGGGAAATATCAGTTATGAAGTGCCTACTGCCCATCCATATATAAAAA
This sequence comes from Sporosarcina koreensis, assembly GCF_001531445.1. Lineage (GTDB taxonomy): Bacteria > Bacillota > Bacilli > Bacillales_A > Planococcaceae > Sporosarcina > Sporosarcina koreensis_C. The sequence continues at coordinate 47,942 of NZ_LQYA01000195.1, read as the reverse complement.
TTGGCGATGATGATTTGATCGGACATACCGTTCCGTTCCGCGAAGCAGCCAAATCTGATCGCGGTATGGAAGCGCTCCTGATCGGCGCAGAAGCGCTTGCAAAAACAGGGCTTGACTTACTGACAGACGCAGCACTTTTAAGCGAAGTTAAAGTAAGTCACGCGCAAGCATTGGAAGCAAAATCACAGCAGTAAAAATAGTGAACCGGCCATCCCCTTCCTTTCGGGTATTGGCCGGTTTTTTAATAGATATATGCTCATATCATCCCAATTAAAATACAATACGACGCTATGTTACTCGGCATTTTCCGTTCAGTCAAACGGCCATTCCGGCAGCATATGACTCAACTTTTTATCCTCACGGTAGCCTAATACATATTCCGCTTGCATGATCGTATGGATTTCGCGTGTACCTTCGTAGATAACCGGCGCTTTCGAGTTGCGCAGGAATCTGGCGACCGGGTATTCGTCCGAATAGCCGTATGCGCCGTGGATTTGGAATGCGTCATCAGCGGCTTTATTGGCAAAATCGCATGCTTGCCACTTAGCCAGTGATGTCTCGCGCGTGTTCCGCAATCCTTTATTTTTCAATTCACCTGCACGGTAGACGAGGAGGCGGCTCATTTGGTAACCCGCTTCCATATTGGCAATCATTTGCTGGACGAGCTGGTGCTTGCCGATCGGCTTGCCGAATGTTTCACGCTCATGGCAATATTTCACGCTTTCCTCGATGCAACCCATGATCAAGCCGACCGCGCCTGCCGCCACTGTGAAACGACCGTTATCGAGTGCGGACATGGCAATTTTGAATCCTTCACCTTCCTGACCTAACAGGTTTTCAGCCGGGATACGCATATCTTCGAAAAATAGTTCACCGGTATTGCCCGCCCGGATGCCATACTTCCCTTTGATCGCCTTCGATGAAAAGCCCGGCGTTGTGCGTTCGACAATGAATGCACTAATGCCATGGTGCTTTTTCGATTTGTCAGTATAAGCGAAAACAAGAATATGGTCTGCCACATCGCAAAGAGAAATCCAAGTCTTTTGCCCATTGATGACGTATTCATCCCCGTCTCGCACTGCAGTCGTCGCCATCGCTGCGACGTCAGAGCCCGCACCAGGTTCAGTCAGTCCGAACGCACCAATTTTCTCACCCTTCGCTTGCGGTACCAAGAATTTTTGCTTCTGCTCTTCCGTTCCCCATTGCATGAGCGTCATGGAATTCAACCCGATATGGACGGAAACCGCTGTCCGGAATGCCGTATCCCCGCGCTCCAGTTCTTCGCAGAGGATGGCGAGGGAGTTATAGTCCATCCCGCTGCCGCCATATTGTTCAGGCACGCAAACACCCATGAATCCTAAGTCCGCAAGTTTCTTCCAAATAGCCGGATCGAATCCGCCTTCCGCATCCCATCGCTGGATATGCGGCATGATTTCTTCATCAACAAACTGCCGTGCTGTTTTGCGAAGCATTTGCTGTTCTTCTGTAAATCCAAAATCCAATTCCCACAACCCCTTCCCCACTTATCGATTACACATGCGCCTCTTGCGTTCTTACCGTTTCCTCAATGTCGACACCGCGTTTTTTCATCTCTTCAATGTATTCAGCACCCGGAACGATATTCTCCGGCGGATGGACGCCACGTTTTGTAATCGTCCCGTTTCCGATCATTTGCGCAACAATCGAAATCGTATTCGCTGTCGCACGGGCCATCGCTGTTTCATTCACCGTCAGATCTTTTTTCGTCACTAGGTTGTATTCATATGTTGCCGGCATCCCGTGCGCTTCGCCGCTCACAATGACACGAAGAAGGACGGCATCCGATTTATCTCCAAGCCGCAATTGCGGTGAAAGCTGTTCCCGCATGACATCCCGCACTTTCACTTGCTTATCGCCGACCGTCACTTCATTTTCACGCGATAACAGCCCCAGATCGACAAGCAATTGGAATTTCTCGGCATGCCCTTTATACCGGATCGTCTTATATTCCAACGTTTGCACGTTCGGGAATGTCTTCGTCAATGTCGATGTGCCGCCGGATGTATGGAACGCCTCCAGTTCACCGAATTCATCGAAATGGATCGTTTCCACTTCGGATAACGAAGGGACTTCAAGAAGCTGTCCGTTCCGAATGACGTGAGATGGATCCGTGTAATGATCGAAAACCCCTTCCAATGAGAATACGACGTTGTAATTAAGCGGAGGCTCCGGCTTTACTGGGATTCCGCCTACATATAGCTTAATGCTTTCAACCTTGTCGAGCTTTCCCGCTCCGTACCCCGACAATATGTTAATCATGCCAGGTGCCACCCCGAGGTCCGGAATGATTGTAACACCCTTTGCAGCCGCCTTATCAGCCAGCGCCAATACAGCATCGGTCGCACCGCCGATATGTCCGCCAAGGTCGATGGAATGGACCCCGATTTCCACTGCAGTCCGCGCCACCTTTTCATTGAATGTGTAGAACAGTGCATTGATGACGACATCTCCAAGCGCCATCACTTCCTGCAGCTGAAGGTCATTTGTCGCGTCAAGCTGCAAGAGATCCAACTTGTCAGACATGAGCTGCTCTGCAAAATCTTCTGCCGGCTTCAAGTTCAAATCCGCCAAATATACTTTCGTTACATCATCGCTTTTTACAAGATCCCGAACTGCCTCTTTCCCCATTAAGCCAGCACCTAGTACAACCACTTTCATGTGAACATCCCCTTTTCCCAAAGATTACCCCGCATTAACTGGCTGTAAGATCCTCTGCGAGGGGTCAACAGCCACTAAATGCCCGATTGGTTCGGACCTGCAGGATGCAGGTCACAAAGGCGTCGCAACAGGACGTTGCGAACTTAGCCTTTGTTCAGCCATTCAGCGGGGAAAAGCACCCCGCTGAATGAAGTTTCACTTTACTCCGTGTCGATTTGCGCCCGTTGCAATTTTCCGCTGAAATCGACATAAATGCTCTTCCATTCCGTGAACACGTCAAGCGCCGCCACGCCTGAATCACGGTGTCCATTGCCGGTTCCCTTCGTTCCCCCGAACGGAAGGTGGATTTCCGCCCCAGTCGTCCCAGCGTTCACATAGACAATTCCCGTATCAAGATCCCGTTGAGCCCGGAACACTTTATTCACATCCCGCGAGAAGATGGAACTCGACAAACCGTACAGGACGCTGTTGTTCACTTCAATCGCTTCGTCTAGGCTGCCGACTTCAATCAGAGATACAACCGGACCAAAGATTTCCTCCTGCGCAAGTCGGCTATCCCATTTCACGTCCGTGAACAACGTCGGTTCATAATAATGACCTTTCGCCAAGTCGCCGTCCGTCAGTACATTTCCTCCCGCCAATAGCTTCGCGCCTTCCCCTTTTCCGATTTCCACATAGCTTTGGATTTTCTCCAATGCCTTGCCGTTGATGACCGGCCCGATTTTCACGGACTCGTCCAACCCGTCTCCAATCGTCAAATGCTTCATCGCAGCCAATAATTTCGTTTCCAACTCTTCCTTAACATCTTTATGCACTATGACCCGGCTGCATGCGGTACATCGTTGGCCAGCTGTTCCGAATGCACTCCAAAGGATTCCTTCCACGGCTAGGTCAATATCCGCATCATCCATGACGATGACAGCATTTTTCCCGCCCATTTCAAGCGATACTTTCTTCAAATGGCGCCCGCCTGTTTCCGCTACATGCCGGCCTGTTTCCGTCGATCCCGTGAATGAAATGACCCGGATATCGGGATGCTCGATCATCGCTGTCCCGACTTCAGATCCAGAGCCGAATACGACATTGGCAACACCTGAAGGAAGACCTACCTCTTCGAATATCTTCGCCATTTCGTAAGCCATCATCGGCGTTTCCGTTGCCGGCTTCCAAACGAATGTGTTGCCCGCAACGATTGCCGGGAATGATTTCCACGTCGCAATCGCCACCGGAAAGTTCCACGGCGTGATCAATCCTACAACCCCGATCGGTGCGCGGACGCTCATCGCGAATTTATCCTGCAGCTCGGAAGGAACCGTTTCCCCAAACAGTCTGCGCCCTTCGCCGGCCATGTAGAATGCCATATCGATCCCTTCCTGCACTTCGCCGCGGCCCTCTTCGATGACTTTCCCCATTTCACCAGTCAACACTTGCGCCAAATGCTCTTTTCGTTCCTTCATGAGATTGCCGATTGCATATAAATAATCCGCCCGCTTCGGTGCAGGAACGAGCGCCCATTTCTTCTGCGCCTCCTTTGCCGCCTTCACAGCCAGGTCCACATCTTCACTCGTCGATAAACGCACTTGCGCCAGCTCTTCCCCATTCGCCGGATTCGTGACAGCCGTATATTTCACACCCCCGCTATCCTGCCAGGAACCTCCGATAAAGTTGTTCAATTGCATGCCTTCATTTCCCCTTTCCAACACGTACTTTTTGCAACCGCTTACAATCTATCTATTTCGACATTATCCACTCGAATTCCTTCTTCTACTAAAATAAAATCTGGAAATCTTCGCAAAAAGTGAAAGGCAATTAAAGAAAAAGGTGCAGACAAGTTGTCTACACCTTAGTTCGCTAGTTTATTCATTTACCGGATTTGCTTCTCCTGAACCTTCCGCAACTGGCGATTTCATGTCTTCATATTTCGGAGGACGTACCCTTTTAACGAAGAGCGTTAAGATCAATGCGACAAGGGCAATGAACGTCGCAACCAAGAATGAATAATTGATGCCGTCCAGCATCGCCTTCAATTCGATTGCATGCTCCATAGCCGCCATTTCACCTTTATCCGTCGGAATATTCCCACTTGACGCCGCATCGTTGAAAAGGGATTCTCCCGATTTCTCCATCCGCTTAGTCATGATTGTAAGCAGAATCGCGGATCCGATTGCACCAGATACTTGCTGCAATGTATTGTTCATCGCCGTGCCATGCGGGTTGGATCTCATCGGAAGCTGATTCAATCCATTCGTCATGATCGGCATCATGACCATCGACATTCCAAACATCCGGATCGTGTATAGTGCCATCAAGTAGTAATACCCTGAATCCAATTCAAGTTTACTCAAATAATACGTCGTAACGACTGTGATTGACAGACCGATGATCGCAAGGATCCGCGCTCCGTATTTATCGAACAGCCGTCCAGTGATCGGCGACATGATCCCCATGAGAACTGCGCCCGGCAGCATTAGAATTCCTGCTTCGAACGGCGAAATGCCGCGTACTTCTTGAACGTAAAGCGGTGTCAGGATCATCCCTGAAAACATCGCCACCGACAAAACGATTGAAATGATGGATGCCAATGCAAACATCGGATATTTATATATTTTGAAGTCTAGCATCGGTTCTTCCATTCGCAATTGGCGAATGATGAAGACGATGAGCGAAATTGCTCCGATTGCAATCGTTCCATAAACAATCGGGGCCCCCCATCCTTTATCTCCAGCCGAGCTGAATCCATATAATAGACCGCCGAAACCAACGCTCGATAAAACGAGGGAGAATACATCCAACTTCACCGATGTATTCGGTGTAATATTTTTCAGCTTCCACATAGCAAAGAGAATCGTCAAAATAGCAAACGGCAACACGATTTCAAAAAGCGTGCGCCATGAATAATGCTCGACAATCCAGCCTGACAATGTCGGCCCGATTGCAGGCGCAGTGAACATGACAAGCCCAAACATCCCCATCGCCGCTCCCCTTTTCTCAATCGGGAAGGCGACAAGCATAACGTTCATCAAAAGCGGCATCATCAAAGCAGAACCCGATGCTTGGATCATACGCGACGCGACAAGCAGTCCAAAGGTCGGTGCAATGATGGCAAGAGCCGTTCCAATCGTAAATAATATCATTGCCGTCAAAAATAGCCTACGGTTCGTAAACTTCTGGACAAAGAAAGCACTTGCCGGAATCATGATGCCGTTCACAAGCATATAACCGGTCGTCAGCCATTGGACCGCTGACGGTTTCACCGCAAACTCATTCATGATAGAAGGCAAAGCAATATTCAATAATGTATTGTTTAAGATCGCGACGAACGCCCCGAAGAATAAAATCGCTATCATTCCGTAAGGAGGCTTTTCGTGCAACTTCTTTATATCCATTTCCAATAGAATTCCTCCATTCGATTTCTTGTTTCCCATACACAATTAAATAGTTTATACCTTAAGTCCAAAATGGGCAAGTAAAAAAATCGTCTCGAAATAAAAAAACATTCAACGCTGTTATTATCATGTTTTATCTGATAAAATAATTTTGTACTATGAGTCTAAAACTAAAAAATGTAGGGTGATTTAGATGAACGACCGTAAACGACAAGTCATGTTGGTCGCAAAAAAGCTCTTTATTGAGAAAGGGTTCACAGCCACTTCCGTTCAAGACATTTTGGAGGAAGCAAAAATCTCCAAAGGGACGTTTTATAATTATTTCACCTCTAAAAACGAATGCCTCATGGCCATCTTGGAAGATGCGCATAACGAGTCGGTCATCAGGAGGCGCGAACTGCTCGTTGGGAGGGATAAAAAAGATAAGGACATATTAGCCGGACAGATCCTCGTCCGGATGCAAGTAAACCGGGAATTGAATCTGCTTCCGATTTACGAGGCGGTTTTTTATTCCAATGATGAAGAGCTCCGGAATTTCGTGAAAGCGTACCACATCAGCGAGTTGAAATGGATTGCCCGTCGCCTCGTCGACGTCTATGGCGAAGAAGCCGAGCCTCATGCATTCGATTGCTCTGTCATGACACTCGGGATGATTCAACAACTGAACCACTTCTGGAAAGCCGGTTCATCCAAAGACCCAGACACCGGAAAGCTTGTCCATTTTACATTCAGAAGAATGGATGCCCTGATGTCCGATATGATTGAACAGAAGGACGTGCTGCTAGAAAATTATATGATTTCGCCTTTGGAAATGCCGGCAGGGGAGCTGAAGGAAAAACTTCTGGATGACCTTCTTTCACTGAAAAGAAAGCTGGAAGAGGCGCAGAATGAGAACTGTCTCGAATACACAGATTTCCTACTATCGGAATTGCAGACTGAAAAGCCGAGGCTATACCTCTTGGAAGCAATTGGACGTTCATTCCGCGAAGCGAGCAACGGCACGAATTTTACCGAAAGTGTAAATGAATTCCTAATCCCACTTTGGAAATATATCGATAGAAATAAAACCAATTCATGAAACTTTCGAAGACGCCCGCCGTACAATTAATCAGCAACTAAACTTTTAGGGGGGCATATTATGAACAATCACGAAATCGACTTCAAACTGTACGGGGACGATATGCAATTTGTAGAGGTGGAATTGGATCCGGGCGAAACAGTCGTCGCGGAGGCGGGTTCATTGATGATGATGGAAGACGGAATCGAAATGGAGACAATCTTCGGGGACGGCTCAGGCAGTTCCGGCGGAGGCATCATGGGCAAGCTGATGGGAGCCGGAAAACGCTTACTGACCGGGGAAAGTTTATTCATGACAACATTCACAAACGAAGGATCCGGCAAAAAGCATGCCTCTTTTGCAGCTCCGTATCCCGGTAAAATCATCCCGATGGATTTAAGCCAATATAACGGCAAGATTGTCTGCCAGAAGGATGCATTCTTAGCAGCAGCAAAAGGTGTTTCTGTCGGGGTTGAATTTCAACGGAAACTTGGCGTCGGCTTTTTCGGCGGCGAAGGTTTCATCATGCAAAAGCTTGAAGGGGACGGCATGGCTTTCGTACATGCCGGTGGAACAATCATCGAGAAAACCCTTTCTCCAGGAGAGACGCTGCGTGTCGATACAGGTTGCCTCGTCGCTATGACACAGGACGTCAATTACAATATTGAAATGGTGAAAGGAGTCAAGACGGCATTGTTCGGCGGCGAAGGATTGTTCTTCGCAACATTGAAAGGACCTGGAAAAGTGTGGGTCCAATCATTGCCATTCTCCAGACTCGCAAGCCGTGTCTTCGCAGCAGCACCGCAAACTCCAGGCGGCGGCTCACGCGACGAAGGCAGCATTGCGGGTGGATTGTTCAATATGCTTGGCGGTAAATGAATGAGAAAACCGGAACGCCTCGGCGTTCCGGTTTTTCTTGTGCTATAAACGCATAAATTTGTAAAGCCACGCATAACTGCCGCTAGACGCGCATAAATTCATGTATCGACGCATAACTGCTCCCATATGCGCATAAATCGCCAAATCCGCTCATAAACGTCAAAACTCACGCATTATCTCAATGCGCGCTATTCAACAACAGCCAAATATAGCGCGCTTCCTCTTCACTTCCCGGTTGGATGTTCATCTGTTTCGGATAGTCGATCGTCTTCGCCTTGAACGTCATCAAATGCATGACGTGTCCATTCGCTTTCGCCGCTTTTTCGAGCATTTCCCTAGCTTCTTCCGATTTCCCACCAGATGCATCATGCTCCAATTTCCAATCAAGGTATAAATATGTTGCATCACTTTGCGAACCTTTTTCATAGCGGACCATCAGTTCAGCAGCTTCGTTAAATCGCTCGGCATGGATCAAACAAGCTACTGCTTCAAAGCGCGCACCTTGATTATCCGTCGGGTTCATCCGGACGAGATCCTTGAACACATCCGCCGCTTCGTCAAATTCTCCCATTTTAAATAAATGGACGCCGTATACAAATGCGGCACGCATAAATGGCCGATTCGGGATGTTCATCCAAGGGTTTTCACCCGGCTCGAACGTCTTGCTCGCATTGCGGATCGCCTTTTCGAATAAGGTGGACGCTTTTCCGGGATCTTCTTCAATTTCTGCTGCCAGCAATAGCGCATCCGTAAGCTCCGGTGAAATTGACAATGACTTCGCAGCAAGCTCTCGCCGTTCTACCTGGCTTTCCGCGGCATACGCTTCGTATGCGAGCATTTGCGCCCTTCCTTCATCCACATTCGGTTTCCGTTCCGTTTGAACGACACCAGCCGTCGTCATCGCTGTTTCCCAAAGTCCTTTTTCTGAAGACCGCGGATCTGTACCAATGTCGTAAACAACGTTCGCCATCAGCTCGTCGAAGCTGCCCATCATTTCTTCGTATAAGGAGGACAAGTCTTCAACAAACGGCTTCATCCCATTAGCGGATGCTCCATATCGAGACACGATTTCCGTCTCTGTATCTTCCAGCCCCCTCACAACACCGAGCTTCGCACCCGTCCAAACAGCGGCGGCAACAAAATCATTTTGCGAGGCGATTTCCTGCTGGATATTCATGAAGTACGCGACCGCTAATTTGTGCATGATTTCTCTTGCATCGGCGTCTTGTCCGAGTTCACGCAACGCCACTTCCAACGCTTTCAATGCATCCAATTGCGAACGGACGAGCACTTCCTCGACCAATTCGTTCAGCGATGCCACACTTCGTTTAATGAATAGCTCATAAATAGTAAGCGCATGCGCACGAATGAATTCCTCCGCCGTCTTCCCTTCGTGGGCTTCGCGCAATTCCATGAGCGATTGCTTCGTTTGCTTGCTCCATTTCGCGAGGAACATCATCGAAGAAATCGGCGCAATCGCGTCCTCCCTTTTCCGGGGATCCCGCAGCACCGAGCCGAACATCAATGTTCCCGGGTCGACAGGCATCCCTTCATTTCGGGTGACATGATAGATTTCTTCTGTGAATAACTGACGGACTTCCAACATACCATCGTCCGCACCAATCACTTCGGCCAAAAGCATGAAAGGCTCGTCCCAAGCTTTCAACACTGAAAGCACCGTCTCGCGCTTCGCTTTTCCTAGCTGTTCCTGTATGTATTCATGCCAGCAATTCGGATTGTATACAAATAAATAAAATTCACCCGCTGCCTCTTCAATATCTTCCTTGCTCCAGCTGTCCGAAAGACGGAGAATCCATTCCCGCATCATGCGGGTCATCTCTTTTCGCTCGTCCCCTTTCGGATAATGCTCGAAGAAGTTGCCGAGGACTTGATCCAATTCTTCATTCACAATCAGCCCGACTAAATCGGGACCCTTCTTGCCACAGCATTTCTTATATTTCTTCCCACTTCCGCACGTGCAAGGATCGTTTCTGCCAATCATCATATAACCCCCTTTTGTTGCTTTCCTTCATCATATCAAACGTGGGGACGGGATGTCGCATCGCTCCACTTTTTATGAGGCCAAAAGTCCCAAAATGGCCATACATCTTGGGAAATGATCGATATATGTCGGGAAATGATTGAAACTAAAAACACCCGGGGCTTCCCGGGTGTTTCAAACTTCATCTATAGCAATAAATATGCAATTGGTGTCACAATTACGATTGTCAAAATAACTCGTTGCACCCAAATAGCAATCAGCTGCGGAATGGAAATCGGGATTTCCGTCGATACGATACAAGGCACGACTGCCGAGAAGAAGATGATCGACGAAACTGATACAACCGCAATGACAAACTTGACGACCAATGCAGATTCCACGACGAGCAATGCCGGCAGGAACATTTCCGCAATGCCGAGCGCACTCGCTTTTGCGACTAACATCGGCTCAGGCAACTGCAGTGCCCAAGTGAACGGATAGAAAATATAGCCGAGCCAATCAAAGACAGGCGTAAACTCTGCCAACACAAGCCCCAATAGACCGATGGATAGGATGGAAGGCAGGATAGCCATCGCCATCAACAATCCGTCTTTTACGTTTGCCACGATATTTTGCATGAACGTCGGTGCTTTTGAGACCGTCTCCATCGCTTCAGTCCAGGCAGTCGCGATACGCTTCCCTTCCGGCTTCGCTTCAGGCTGCGGCGTCGAACCTTCATAATACTCATTTTTAATCGAGCGCAACGGCCATAAATGTACCGTAATGGCCGTGACGGCAAATGTGACAACCAACGTCGTCCAGAAATACAAATTCCACATACTCATCAAGTCGAGCGTCTTCGCGACAACGACCATGAATGTCGCGGAAACCGTCGAGAACCCCGTCGCAATGATGGCGGCTTCCTTCGCCGTATATTTCCCTTCCTTATACACACGGTTTGTGATCAACAACCCTAAAGAATACGAACCAACAAACGAAGCAACGGCATCGATCGCTGACCTGCCCGGCGTCTTCCAAATTGGACGCATGATCGGCTGTACGAGGACGCCGATAAATTCCAATAAGCCGTACCCGACTAATAAAGCTAAGAATACCGCACCGATTGGAACTAATAATCCTACGGGAATTACTAATTTATTCAACAGGAACGGTCCCATATCGGGGTCAAATAACCATGCCGGCCCAACATTAAACACAAGCATGATGCCGACGACTAAACCAATCACTTTAAAAAACGAAAAAACCATATTTACAGTCGATTTTTTCCATGTACCCGAGACGAACGGATAGACTGCTCCGGCAAGAATGACGACCAATGCATAATACGGCAGCGCCCCACTACCATGCGTTTGAATCCATGTGACAATATGATCCAGCATGATCGAACTCTTTCCGCCAATCGTGACCGGAACAAAAAACATGAATGCCCCGATAGCGCTAAAGACGAAAAACTTCCACATACCAGGATTCGATTGCGTTTTCACTTTCTCCCCCACTTGCGCCATAAACTTTCCCCCTTCTCTCAATGTTCCAATAACTTCCGTTAAAGGAAAGCCGTGAATGAAACACCAATCTGTTCATCCACGGCTGGTCTCAACCTACGACCTGTTCTCCCTTTTTCCACACTTTATCGACATGATTCACGCCGAATAAATATTGAAGCTCCTGATAGTTCGAGATGTTCCACAAGACGACATCCCCTTGCTTGCCGACTTCGAGCGAACCGACTTTGTCCTCCATCCGGATGGCGCAAGCGGCATTCATCGTCGCCGCGACAAGCACTTCCGCAGGTGTCAACCTCATCGAGATGCACGCCAAATTCATGACAAGCGGCATAGAAGTCGTCGGTGAAGAACCTGGATTGCAGTCCGTCGAAATGGCGACTGCAACCCCTTCATCGACCATTTGCCGTCCCTTAGCAGCATCTTCGCGCAAGTACAAAGCAGTTGCCGGCAATAAACAAGCGATTACTCCCGCTTCTGCCATTTGCTTAATCCCTTCGTCAGACGCCTTCAATAGATGCTCCGCCGAAATGGCTCCGACTTTCGCCGCAAGCTCTGCTCCACCATACGACTCAATTTCGTCCGCATGAATTTTTGGAATCAACCCGAGTTTCTTTCCAGCCTCCAAAATACGCTCCGACTGCTCCGGTGTAAACACGCCAACTTCGCAGAACACATCGTTGAAAACTGCAAGCTTCTCTTCCGCAACGACAGGAAGCATGTCATTAATAATGCTATCAATATATTCATCTTCGTTGCCTTTATATTCTTGCGGAACGGCATGCGCACCCATGAATGTCGGCACAAGGTCGATCGGATGGATTTCATTCAACCGCTTCATCGTCCGCAGCTGCTTCAGCTCCGTTTCAAGATCGAGTCCATAACCGCTTTTCCCTTCGACAGTTGTGACACCGTGCTTTAGGAATGAATCCAATCTGCGCAATGTTTGCTCCACGAGTTCATCTTCTGTCGCTTCACGCGTCATCCGCGTTGTCGCATGGATGCCGCCGCCCGCATTCATGATTTCCATATACGTCGCACCCTCAAGACGCATTTCAAATTCACGCTCTCGGCTGCCGCCATAAGCAACATGCGTATGCGGATCAACGAGGCCAGGCGTTACGAGACGGCCCGTTGCGTCAATGATATCCGCTTCCGAAGCCCGCTCACTGTACTGGCGCTCCAATTCCTCGGTCGTCCCGATCGCTGCAATGACGCCATTTTCAATCCACACACTGCCGTCTTCGATAATGCCTAGTTCGGACATTTCCTTGCGTTTACGCGGCCCGTTTTCACCCGCAATTGTCGCCAGTTGTGCTGCATGTTTGATCCAGATTGGTTTCAAGATTTTCATCCTTCCATCATAGGGATGTTTACCCCTTTTTCCTTCGCTGTTTGAATCGCGAGATCATAGCCCGCATCGACATGTCGTGCGATTCCCATTCCAGGATCCGAAGTCAACACACGCTCAAGTCGCACTTCCGCTTCCTTCGTTCCATCCGCGACAATCACCATGCCCGCATGCTGGGAATACCCCATCCCAACGCCACCGCCATGATGGACAGACACCCAAGTCGCCCCCCCGACCGCGTTAATCATCGCGTTTAAGATCGGCCAGTCGGAAACAACATCCGAGCCGTCCTTCATAGCTTCTGTCTCACGGTTCGGAGAAGCAACTGAACCTGAATCGAGGTGATCACGCCCGATGACGATCGGCGCACTTAATTCGCCGCTTGCGACCATGTCGTTGATGATCTTCCCGAAACGTGCACGTTCGCCGTATCCTAACCAGCAAATCCTTGAAGGAAGCCCTTGGAACTGAATTTTTTCCTGCGCCATTCGGATCCAATTGCAAAGATGCGTATTGTAGCTGAATTCGCGTAAAATGACTTTATCCGTTTTCCGGATATCTTCCGGGTCTCCGGAAAGCGCCACCCAGCGGAAAGGTCCTTTCCCTTCGCAGAATTGCGGACGGATATACGCCGGAACGAATCCAGGGAAGTCAAAGGCCCTTTCAACGCCTTCATCCTTCGCCACTTGACGGATATTGTTCCCGTAGTCGAATGTGATAGCGCCTTTATCCATCATCTCGATCATCGCCGCAACATGTTTCGCCATCGAAGCTTTCGAACTTGTCACGTACTCATCCGGATCCGCAGCACGAAGTTCCGCCGCCTCTTCAAGCGACATGCCGGATGGAATATAGCCATTCAACGGGTCATGCGCAGACGTTTGATCCGTCAATACATCCGGATTGAACCCACGCGCAATCATTTCTGGCAATACATCCGCCGCATTCCCGAGAAGACCGATTGATAGCGCCTTCCCTTCGGCCTTCGCCTCTTCCGCTAAACGGATCGCTTCATCAAGGGAGTCCGTTTTGACATCCGTGTAGCGTGTTTCAATTCGGCGATCGATTCGCGTTTCATCGACTTCGATGCCGATGCAGACGCCGCCTGCCATCGTCACCGCCAATGGCTGCGCACCGCCCATGCCGCCGAGACCTGCCGTCAACGTGATCGTCCCTTTCAATGACTCTCCGAAATGCTGTTTCGCAAGCTCTGCAAACGTTTCATACGTCCCTTGCACGATTCCTTGCGACCCGATATAAATCCAGCTGCCCGCCGTCATTTGTCCGTACATCATCAAGCCCTTCTTGTCGAGCTCATGGAACGTATCCCAATTGGCGTAAGCCGGAACGATATTCGAGTTGGCAATCAACACGCGAGGTGCGTCTGTATGTGATTTAAAAATTGCAACCGGTTTACCCGATTGGATCAATAATGTTTCATCATTCTCAAGTTCCTTCAAAGAACGGACAATGGCGTCAAAGCTTTCCCAGTTGCGCGCCGCCTTTCCGATTCCCCCATAAACGACGAGCTTCTCAGGATGCTCCGCCACATCAGGATGCAAATTATTCATAAGCATCCGAAGCGCCGCCTCCTGTTGCCACCCCTTCGTATTCAATTCAGTGCCTGTATATTGAACGACTTTCTCCACTGTATCCGCTTTCATTTTCTGATGACCTCCCTTTCGTTACTATCATTCTATATGGAAGGTTCAGATAATTGTTTATGAATTAATTGCAAAACTATACTTTATTGACTAATCAATATTTATTTTGTGAATAATTTTGACGAATTTAATTTTCATTACTATCGAATAAAAGAGTGAACCATTTCTCGACCTACCAAGAAACAGTTCACTCTATTAAAGCAACATCCCTAAAAACGTTTCGAAATTCACACCGTCTTGGCTTATAATCCGTTCCTTCACGGTCGCTTCGATTGCGGCAGATAAAAATTTCTCCGCAAGCTCCATTGTCTCTGCGACGTCTTGGCCGCGCATCATGCCGCCCATAATGACGGATGCAAATAAATCACCCGTTCCGGAATAGCTTTTTCCGTTATATTCCTGAAGACTGTGAAAGGTGCGGGATCCTTCGATAAACATATTGCCGACGTATCTTGTTTCCGAAATAGCTGGCGGATTCAAGCCGGTAATGATGACTTTCGCGTTTGTTGACGACTGCAACTGCCGCCCCACTTCCTCAATCGCGGATAAATAATCCTCATTAGCCTGATAATTTTGCAAACTATCATAAGACAGACCCGTCAGTAGACAGCACTCCGTTACGTTAGGCGTAATGATATCCGCTCGCTTCACAAGTTCCTTCATATAGCCAATCAGCTCATCCGAAAAAACGTCATACATCTCTCCCCGATCGCCCATTACCGGATCGACAAGAAGCGTTGTCTCTTCCTTGTAAAATGTATGTAAAAATGAAAAGATATTTTCGATTTGCTCTTTGCCTGTCACAAAACCCGTATGAATGCCGTCAAAAGCAGCGCCCAACTTGCTCCACTCGTCTACAAAATGATGCATTTTAGATGTCAAATCCTCACAATAATAGCTCGGATACTCTGTTTGCGACGTCAATATGGCAGTCGGCAGCGGCACTGCCTGCACCCCCATCACGGATAAGACCGGGATAGCCGCTGTAAGCGAGCACTTTCCGAAGGATGACATGTCTTGGATGACCGCAACTTTTTTCATTAAAATTCCCACCTAACACGTCGATACTTGCACTTCCTCCATCGTACCACAAGAAGGGAAAAGCACGAATACAAAGAAACACAATTTCCTCTCCACTATCTGACCCCTATTACTTTCAGTGAACTGGCACTTTTGTAATGGTCAGACCTCCAGTAAAATGAAAGGTATCAAAATTCCATGTAGTGAGGAAGTGGATTCGCATATGCAAATCATACAACGCAAAAAACAATCGGAAACCGACTTAGTGATTATACAACCCACAACGAAAACACGTGCAAAAACATTTGATTTAGTGCTTACAGCCATTTTGTCGACGCTTGTCCTCGTATCAACTGTCTTCATCAATATCAAACTTCCGATCGGTCAGGGCGGCTTGATCCATTTAGGGACAGGTGCACTTTTCATCGTTGCGATTTTATTCGGCCCGAAAAAGGGAGCGTTGGCTGGAGCCATCGGGATGGGCTTGTTCGATATTTTTGGCGGCTGGATCATTTGGGCGCCAACGACCATTGTTGCCCGCGCTTTGCAAGGCTATATCGTCGGGAAGATCGCTTGGTCGAACGGTCACCGAGGAGATAGCGTTCGACTCAACATCTTGGCAGCCGTTGCATCCACACCGGTCATGCTGGCCGTGTACTATATCGGGCAAGGAATTATGTACAACAACTGGGTTGCGCCACTGGCATCCATCCCGGGTGACCTCATTCAAAGCGCTGTCGGTCTGCTGATTGCCATACCGCTTTGCCTGGCTTTGAAAAAAACACCGTTTTTCCAGAAGAAATTTTGAATAGAATGCAGTGAAGAAAAGCTAACGGTTCGGTTGGCGGGTATAAAAAATGAAAAATAGTCCGATTAGATTAAACTTTAATAGTAAATCGGCAATAGAAAAAGGACGTAAAACTCTTAGATCTAAAAGTTTTTACGTCCTTCATTTCCAGAAGATGTGCGTAGTTTGTTTCACAATCGCGTCCTTTTACGGTAAATTATTCAAGCTCTATTTTGTACAAGCATTCCACCTTTTCAGCTATATAATCTCTTAAAAAGAACAATTCATTTTTAACAAAAGGACTATTATCTTTCTTACCCGTGTAGATATTAATCGCTTTTTTAAGTGTTATCTGCAAGTCTTGCGGCAATATCTTTAGCCCCCAGTTACCGGCTTCTTGCTTCGATGAAATAACCCCTTCTTTTAAATACCAAAATACCCTCATTAAGTTTAGTGAACAATAAACCGGTTCATCTTCAATATTCCGCAAACAGTCCAGAAAATCAGCCGCTATTGAAGAGATATAATCTTTTCTCGGAACTATTGGAAATACCTTATCAATAGAATCACCATCTACACATATACCCCTGTGGTTGGTTATTGTAATATGAGCCGCCAAGTCTGCATCAATGCTACTATCTTTATTTAAAAATTTGAATGTATTCCATATCAAATCATCTTGATACCGTTCTCTCCAAAATTCACTATAATGAAAATCAAATGGACAAGGATGCTGCCAGTCCTTTAACTGATTTTTGTTTAAAAAACTAATTTCCACTGGGAATGGGGAATTTGAATATCCCAAGAAGAACTGTGCTAATAGCCTTTTAACTTTAACATCCATTGCCTTGTTTGTAACAACGAGAATATCGATATCGCTACTATTCGGATTAAATCCTCCCATTGCCAAAGAACCGTGTATATAAAAACCAACAAAATCTTCTATTATAATCTTTTGAATACCTTTTTTAACGTCGCAAATAAAGTCCTTTACTTCAGGGGAACACGTTTCCCAATCATATCCCATTTCGCACTTCCTATTCTTTGTCTCTATCTATTCAAACCACCGTTAAACAATTTGTCCCTAGATTGTTGGTGAAAAGCAATTTCCATTCTTCACTGCTTTTTCTTTCACTCACTCTCTACCTCATCCTGAACTGATAAGGCGTCATCCCCGTCTCCTCTTTGAACCGTCGGCTAAAATATGTGGAATGCGTGAAGCCTGCAGATTTTGACACTTCCGCAACGGGAAGGTCGGTTTCCGTCAACAGACGCTTCGCTTCCTCAATGCGCATTTTCAGCAATGCCTCGCTGAAAGGCTCCCCTGCCTCCTTCGCAAACTTGCGGCTTAACGTGCTTTTGTGAAACTTCAACTCGTCGGCGCACGCCGCCAAACTCCAGGAAGCATCCCAATAATTTGCCGCAATCCGTTCCTGGACTTTTTCGACCAAGCTGCCTTCGCGATGCGATTGACCGGCGGAAGACTGCAGCAATTCCACAATGAACCCGATGAAGGATTGAATGATATGGTACATGACCGGCTCGCGGATGACCGTTTCAAACAATGCATGGTACGCCTTTTCCACTGCCTGCGACTTCAATGATTTTGCGGTCATATACCGTCGGATTTGCGCGAGTATACTCGTCAACCTGACACGGACCATTTCAGGATCTGGGAATGGCGATTCAAGCGTCAGGAAATCCTGTTCCATCCACTCTCGGATTTCTGCCATCTGCCGTTTCTCAAGCATCTCCACCCATTTCCGCTGCTCGAGCGGTGATAAAAACGGATCCATGTCACGCCAATGAAGATCGTCCTGCTCGATCGTCAGAATATCATAGCCGTCATAGAAGATCCGCTCGTGATACTTGCGCATTTTTTTATAAAGTTCGCGGTACGTCCTGTTTTCATCCGCATGCAAATAAATCGTCAGCAATGCGTCCGATTGGCGTTTCCATTGGGCAAAAAAGATCGAATATGCTTCATGAAGAACGTGAAGATCTTTCAATTTATGGACGACTAACACAAAATCTGAAAACGGGAAAATATTATATACGAGCGGAAAATCGTGCAATTCGAGTTCGCGGACGAGATGGTTGAGCTCCTCCAACCGCGATGGCGCGATTAAACTGAAAAGCACTGGGGTTTCCGCCTTTGTCTCGCCGATGAGAAAGTCTTCGTATGTGACGACTGCTTCCCTCGGTTGGACGGGGCCTTTTAGCTGCGTCTTTTCATTCCGCCAACGGAAGCGGATTTGCTGGACTTGTTTGACGAGCCGGTCGGGCTGGAATGGCCGGAAGAGGATGTCTTCCGCTTTTAGGGAGAGTGCTTTGTAGACTGTTTGGAATGTCCTTTCGGAGGAAATGCCGAGCCAGATTGCGTGAGGCGGCAGTTCGAATTCCGCTGTCATGATGTAGGTCATGTCGATGATGTAGAGGTATGCGTCGTCGGCAGCGTCAGTCCCCTCCGCAATATCCACTTGGACGTCATTCCATTGGGATGTAAGCAGCCATTTCAGCCCTTGCGCTTCGAGTGGGTCTTTGATGAGCAGTCGGATTTTCATAATATCAACCTCTTCTCAATCGATAGTTGGAATAATCATAATCTAGCTATATACTGAAGGCAAGAAGTCTTCTTTGGAAAGGGATGAGGGTTATGAATGAATCCATTTGGACAGGAAGGATTGATGATGTGGCAGACCGAGCGACTTTCCGTTATCATCAAGTTGTCGAAACGGTAGATATGCATGCGGCGAAGGACGGGTGTGCCATTATCGGATTTGAATGCGAGGAAGGCGTCCGGCGGAATAAAGGGCGGCTCGGCTCGGCAAAAGCTCCTAACGCATTGCGCACCGGGCTGGCAAATCTGCCGTGGAGATTCCCTGAAACTACCCAGCTATTTGACGTCGGCAACATTGCTTGTATAGGCGCAGAGTTGGAAGCTGCCCAGATTCAACTGGGAAAGGCGGTAGGAACGCTGCTTTCAAACAGGGTGACACCAATCATTCTCGGCGGCGGGCATGAAACCCTGTACGGTCATTATCTGGGGGTCCGTGAATTCCTAGGTCCGGACGCCTCTCTTGGCATCGTCAACATAGATGCCCATTTCGATTTGCGGCCTTACGACGAGCAGTCGTCTTCTGGCACGATGTTTAGACAGATTTTGGAGAATGATGCGAATGCGAGCTATTTTGTCACAGGCATCCAGCGGTACGGGAATACGCAGGAACTGTTCGACCGTGCCGATCTGCTTGGCGCCACATACATACATGAGGATGAAATGATCCCCGGCCAGCTCGAAAATTTGATGGATTCATTGGATGCCTTCATGGACAAGCATGATGCAGTGATGTTGACGTTATGTACTGACGTCTTGAATGCGGCGTTTGCCCCAGGCGTAAGCGCGACTTCCCCGTTCGGAATTGAGCCGTCTACCGTGCGCGCGATTATCCGAAAGGTCACTGGGCATGAAAAGACCCGGTCATTCGACATTTGTGAAGTGAATCCCGCTTTGGATGAAAACGGGAAGACTGTGAAGCTCGGCGCTTATTTTGTGAATGAAGCAATTGCGGCGTTCATGAAAAATTAATTTCGCTAAGCAAGAAGGCAATCTTAGGTTAATTTCCCACTAAGATTGCCTTCTTTTCTTACACTAATTGTTCACTAAACCGAGCCAAATCCTGATAGCTCGTAATATCTCCCTGAAAAAGAGGAACATAAAGGATGTCTTGGTTCTTAAACGTCCTCTCTATTATCTCTACATATTTCCGCTCAAGCTCTTTCCGTTCATTCCAAAACTCACCCTCGACCTGTACAGGGAGCATCTTATTGACAACAATCGATTTCACTTGAAGTGAATGCCGGTTCAGCAATTGGATTGCTTTTTCCGTTTCCAAAATTGGCAGCCGCTCCGGGTTCATAACGAAAATAAAACCTGTTGTCTGCGGATCCATTAATAGTTCACGGACTCGGGCAAAGCGGTGCTGCCTCTTTGCCAACACTTCAAAAATCGGATCTTCCACCGGCTCTCCGTCATTAAGCAGACGCGAGTAATTAACATTCGCCTTTTTTCGTTTTTCCAATAAGCCATGAATCCACACACCCATCAGTTCAGGAAGCGACAGCAAGCGGATTGTATGGCCGGTTGGCGCGGTGTCGAACACGATTTTGTCAAAACCCTCGCGCTCCTCCAAAATGATCGTAATCAGTTTATCAAAAAGAGCCGCTTCATCTGCACCTGGAGAAGCTTTTGCAGTGTCTAATTGGCGGTGCGCTTCCTCCATCATACTGGAATGGACGACGCCCTTTATGTTATTCTTCACGCCTGCAATGTACCGTTCCGTCTCAAGCTGCGGATCGATTTCAAGCGCAACCAACCGTTCCGCCACCTCCACCGGCTTGCCGCCGATCGTCCTGCCGAATATGTCGCCGACATTGTGGGCCGGATCCGTCGATACTAAAAGTGTGCGGTTCCCGGATGCGGATAAGTGGTGTGCAATGGCCGCCGCCGTTGTCGATTTGCCTACTCCGCCCTTTCCACCAACAAAAATGATTTGTTTCATCAGTACGTCCATCGTTTCCCCCTCATTTCAGCAACAGCGGATGCCATGCATCGGAGACTTCTCCATGCCCATGCGCAAATGCCATTCGTGGAATTTTTCGATCATATACGGATAGAGTTCCAATGTGTAATAATATGCCGGATTCGGAATCCCGATCATTTCGGAATAAAGGAGGAGGAAAAAGAGATCCTCTTCATCCCGTAACTCTGAAGCAATTTCCCGGCGATGGGGCAAACTAATGACTTCTTCATAGTAGTTAATCAGTCTTTTCAGGGAATCTATCATTACCTCCACCTATTAATCATCCAAGTCCGTTGAGATTTGTTGATTATCTTTGCTGGACAAGGCAGAGAATGCAGTCAAGATGATCCAAACAGCAAAGACGAAAATGATGGCGCCAAAAATGAAAAGCAGCCAGTTCGAGCTTGAACCGAACCATGACCATTCATAGACCACTTGCTTAAACATCGCCAACAGTGTCATGAATAGCAGGAAGATCATCGGAATGATGGCCACCATATAATTCCTGCCAAGCCGCTTAAGCCAAACTGCGATCAGCAGTAAACTAATGCCGGCCAACAATTGATTCGCCGTTCCGAACAAAGGCCAGAGCAAATATCCGCCGGATCCGAATCCATTCGGTCCTTCCGGCAGAAGCACAAGTGCTGCACTTGATAATACCGCAATCGATGTCGCCACATGCTTCTTTGACAGCTTCGGCATGTTGTATTCCATGCCCAATTCCGCAATGATGTATCGCATAAGCCGGACTGAAGTATCCAATGTCGTGGCGGCGAAGCTAATGACAATGATCGATACGATTGTCGTTGCCACATCAGCTGGTATATACAAGCTAGTCGCCAATTTACTGGCCCCTTCTACGAAAACAGTCAATCCGGAGCCATTTGCTGCACCGAAACTGCTGTAGGTTGCGAGGAATGCATCTTTATTGGGGAAGAAGGTGATGACCGCAATGATGGAGACAAGTGCTAAAATACCCTCGCCGACTGCTCCAAGATAGCCGACAAATCGGGCATCCGTCTCTTTATTCAGCTGCTTGGATGAAGTGCCGGACGAAACGAGTCCGTGGAAACCTGATATCGCTCCGCATGCAATTGTAATGAACAGAAGCGGGAACCACGATACGTCAGATGTTGCATTCGTCATAGGAGCCGTAATCGTAGGATTTGCGAAAAGCAAGCCCAAGTAGAGAATGCCAAGCCCGACTACCAGTTGGTGTGAGTTGATGAAATCACGCGGCTGCAACAGGCGCCAAACCGGTAGTGTGGAAGCAAAATAGACATACACCATTAGAATGACAATCCAAATGAAGAATGCCGTTGATACTGCACCAAGTCCAAACAGACCGGTTCCTTCCGTCCCGCCCATGTACTTCACAAGATCAATCTGCAAAAAGCCCACTTTGCTGGAGATAACTGCCGTAATATACATAACAGCCAAAGCGATCAGCGAAGGAACAAGCAACTTTTTCTGCCGCTTATAAACGGCGGTGCCGATCCAAATCGCCAGAGGAATTTGAATGAAAACCGGCAAAACGCTTGCGGGGAATTTAATGAACAAATTGGAGATGACCCAAGCAAATACTGCATTCACCATCAACACTAAAATGAGGATAATGAACAAAAACAGAATTTTCGCCCGTTGTCCAATGAGGCGGTGCGCTAACGTACCAACCGATTGGCCTTTATGGCGAACGGATAACACCAAAGTTCCGAAATCATGGACTCCAGCAGCAAAAACCGTTCCAAGCACGACCCAAAGCAAGGCTGGCAGCCAGCCCCAGTAGACGGCAATTGCAGGCCCCAATATCGGCGCTGCGCCTGCGACCGATGTGAAATGGTGTCCCCAAAGGACAAGCTTATTCGTCGGTACAAAGTCGACTCCATCTTTGTACCGATGCGCCGGCGTCACATAATTCGGATCTAATCTAAAGATCTTTTCAGCGACAAATTTCGAATAAAACCGGTAACCCAACGCAAAAACAATCATCCCTGCCACCGCAACAATAATTGCATTCAATTTCCCTTTCCTCCATTCCGTTTCTATTTGCACTTCGTTCGAAGAAGCTCTAACCGAAGTTATTTCCCGTATTTTCAGCTAGTACAATCTATTATCAAGGACAATTACTTATTCCCATTATCAAAAGATTGTGACGCGAATGCATATACGTAACGGATGGTTGGCAGGAACTGGCTATCTTGCAGAAGCTAATGAATTTACCTGGTCCTTCGGTTCTCTCCCCTCAAGCACATCTGTGATTGCTTCTACGTTCATTTTCATCATGGCACGGCGCGTTTCGACGCTTGCACTTCCGATATGCGGAACCGCTGTAATGTTCGGCAATGTGAGCAGTGGATGCCGGAGAGGAATCGGCTCCGTTTCAAAAACGTCCAGCCCCGCCGCGAAGATCGTTTCATTTTTCAACGCGTCATATAGGGCGACTTCATCGACAATGCCTCCGCGTGAAACACTGATAAGAGTTGCCGTTTTCTTCATGAGGGACAACTCCCGTTCGCCGATCATCTCTTTTGTCTCTTCGGTGAAAGGCACGAGAATCACAACATGATCGGCCTGTTTTAATAGGTCGTCCAGTTCGACATATTCGACGTCATACTTTTCTTCTGTTTCAAGCTTGCGGTTGCGATTGTGGTAGAGCACATGCATGTTGAACCCTTTCGCCCTGCGCGCAACCGCCTCACCGATCCGGCCCATGCCAATAATCCCTAGGGTTGTCCCGTGTATATCCATTCCTGTAAAGCCCATCGGCGTCCATGAAAGCCAGCCGCCTTGCCGCAAATCCTTTTCTGCTGAATTGAAACGGCGCGCCGTGGCGAGCAGCAAGCCGAATGCAAGGTCCGCGGTCGTTTCCGTCAGCACATCGGGCGTATTCGTCACGATAATGCCTTTCTCCTTCGCCGCTTCTATATCAATATTATTGAAACCGACTGCCAAATTGGAAATCACTTTTAGGTTTGCAGCGCTTTCCAGCATATCGCGGTCGATCGTATCCGATAACATCGTCCAGAGCGCATCGACTTGCGCAATTTCTTCCCTCAATACAGCTTTTGTCACCGCCACCTCTTCCGAATCCCACATCCGGACAGTGAACTTTTCTTTTAATGGCGCCACGAGCTCATCGGGCAGCTTTCTTGTAATAAAGATAGTCGGTTTCATCGCAATCCCTCCTGTTTCATTTATTTTAGCATAATTCAGTCGGTTCTTTTTCATGGTTATCTATCGAGTTCACAATTATATCGATTGAATATGGGGAGTTATCTATTGAATCGCGTGGATTATCTATTGAATATGGATAGCTTTCTATTGAATCATAAAACTTATCACCATTTCATGACTTTAGAACTATACTCACAATTCCTTATTAACCTAAATGGCCGCCCAAACAGTTATCGATCGTTCCCCAAGAGTTAGTATCATTTCGTGATTTAAGACCTATCTTCAACATGACAAAAAGTGCTCCGCAACTAGCGAAGCACCCATCAATCAGCCACCAATATAACTCATATTGATCTTCTTCCGGTTTTTCACCGTCTGTTCCGTCCGCTCGTCTGAATAACGGTCGCTGCGGCCTTGCCAGACACCCGTAATCGCTTCGAGCAGCTCTTCGTCCGACATGCCGCTGCGGATCAATTCCCGTAAATCAAATCCGGATGAAGCAAACAAGCAAGTATACAGCTTCCCATCCGATGAAAGCCTTGCCCGCGTACAAGTTGAGCAGAATGATTCCGAAACCGATGTAATAAAGCCAACTTCAGCCCCGTTGTCCAAATACCGGTAACGCTTCGCCACTTCGCCGTAATACTCCTCTTCGGCAGGCTCCATCTCGTATTCCGCCCGCAGCATTCCATAGATTTCCTTCTTCGTCACGACTTTCTCGAAGCTCCAGCCGTTGTCATTGCCGACGTCCATGAACTCGATGAAACGCAAGGTAATGCCGCGTTCCTTAAAATACGCCGCCATCGGGAGAATTTCGCTTTCATTCACACCTTTTTGTATGACCATATTCATTTTGATCGTGAATCCAATTTCCTTCGCGCGATCGATATTTTTCAAGATGAGCTCAGGCTTAATGCCGCGCCCGTTCATTTTTCCGAACAGTTCCGGATCCATCGCATCCAAGCTCATATTCAAGCGACGAAGGCCCGCGTCATACAGCGGTTGTGCATATTGACCGAGCAGCACGCCATTCGTCGTCAATCCGATGTCTTCGATTCCTTCAATCTTTGTCAGCTTTGCAATCAAGTCGGGCAGGTCGCGTCGCATTAAAGGCTCGCCGCCTGTCAGTCGCAGCTTCTTCACGCCTAGAGATGCAAATAGCTTCGCAAACCGCTCCATTTCTTCAAATGACAATAGCTCACTTTTCGGCAAAAACACATAATCATCACCGAAAATTTCCTTCGGCATGCAATACGTGCACCTGAAATTACAGCGGTCTGTCACCGAAATCCGTAAGTCCCGGATCGGTCGGCCTAATTTATCGACAATTGGATTCATCTTCGTCAACTCCCTTCCAAGACATCCGGAGTATTCGCATTCATGAAAATCTGGCTAGCGTCCTCTTCCGTCAGCAATTCGCCTTCAATCCACCGGACACCATGTTTCTCTTGGACATCCATTACCCGCCGCTTCCCATTTTCAAGCGCTTCTCGCAAATCCGGAAGCACAGCGGCATCCCATACGGATACGAGTGGGTGATATTTTCCGTCCAAAACGACAGCCGTCACGCCAGAACCATGGCATTCCAACAGCCGCTCGATCACATCAGCTGTCATGAAAGGCATATCACATGGCAAAACGATATAACGTTCCGCGCGCAGTTTTTCTATTCCCGACAAAATCCCCGCAATTGGGCCTTGTCCTTCAAAAGGTGCGATATCTGTCGTAATATGCAAACCTTCGGGAAACCGTTCCACCAATTCGGGGCGCGTCACAACAATGCACTCTTCACAAAACGGCGACAAGGCTTCCAATGATAATTCATAGAAAGGACGACCCTCCCACTCGGCAAATGCCTTCGGAGAACCGAACCGGCTCGACAAACCGCCAGCAAGAACAATTCCAGCCGTCTTCATCAGCCGCCGCTCACCGGAGGAATGAATGCACATACGTCACCGGATTGGATGACATCTTCTTTCAATGCATACTCTTCATTCACCGCCACTTGGACATTATCCGCCCCAAACCCAGGATAGGATTTTTCCGCCCAGTTCAGCAATTCTGCCACCGTCATCGAATCACGGTCAAGCGTCTCTTCTCCTTTACCTGTCAATTCACGCAGCCTCGCAAAATAATTCACTTTGATCATTTTTGTTCAACCCCCTTTTCAGGATATTTCTTCTGAGCACCGATCCACTCTTCCCCGTCTTCCCAAATTTCCTTTTTCCAGATCGGTACAACTTCTTTAATCCGGTCGATGGCATATTCATTCGCCTCGTAAGCCGCTTTTCGATGCGGTGAGGAAACAGCAATGACGACGGCAATATCCGAAATTTGCAGTTCTCCGATCCGGTGTGCGATTGCTACGCGTACGCCCGGCCATTTCGCTTCCATTTCTGCACCGATTTCCGCCATTTTCTTTTCTGCCATCGGGACGTATGCTTCATACGATAGGTATAGTGTCTTCACTCCATGCGTCCACTCCCGCACATTGCCCGTGAAAACTGTGACAGCGCCGGCTGAAGGATGAAGCACATAATCCATATATTTTTGAACCTCTATCGGAGTTTCTACAATTTCATATTGTTTCATCGTCATCTACCCTTCCAATCCACTTCACAAACCATTCATCGATCTGTTCAATCTGCTCGCGCGAATGAATATGGGGGCAATCCACCGAAATTTCCGGACACCCGATCACGAGCTGCCGCCCTTGCAAGTGACGGAGCGTATCCCAATCCTCTTCATTGCGCAGCAAAACAACTTTGCCCCCTGTCTCACCTTTATATCCTTCAATCAATAACACATCCGGCTTTCCAATCGTAGCTAATTCTTTAAGTTTGTCGAAACCGGGTTCTTCATTCCAATTGAATTGAATCGCTCCGCCGCCCGCAACGAGCGTTGCATTCGCTCCACTTGCTAAGAACCGTGCCGTGTCGGTTGCGGGCTCGCTCATGTCCGGCTTCCCGCCATGCCCATGATGCTTCAACACTGCGACAGATAACCCGTTCTTCTTCAATAAACGAACCCATCTCGCAACCAACGTCGTCTTGCCGCTATTTTTATAGCCGACGACTTGGAACGTCTTCATAGTGTCCATTCGCCGGCGCCCTGTTCACTGCCGACGAGCAGGATATCGACTTCATCCCCTTCGGCAAAGCCCCTCGTTCCGCTCGGCAGTACAATCAGGCAATTCCCTCGGGCAATTGACGATACGGCATTCGATTTATTGAATCCCGCTGGCACCGCAATCACTCCATCCGACGTCAACTTCCAAGTCGCCCTGATGAAACGCATGAACGGATTCGGCTTCGTAAAATCCTCGCCCAACATCGCCGTCATCCTTGGCATATAAGGGTCTGTTCCTCCCATCATCGCAAGAATTGCAGGCCTTGTAAACAGTTCGAATCCTGTGAAGCAGGCGGAAGGATTGCCGGAAAGTCCAAATAAGTATTTCTCTCCAAGAACCGCGACAGTCGTTACACTGCCTGGGCGCATCGCCACTTTGTTGAATAAAACCTTCGCGCCGAGCTTTTCGTAAATGGCTGGCAAATAATCATAATCACCGACAGATACGCCGCCCGTCGTAATAAGAAAATCTGTTTCTGCGA
>NZ_LQYA01000195.1:19103-20211 GCF_001531445.1 Sporosarcina koreensis | reverse complement strand
ACGCCGCCCGTCGTAATAAGAAAATCTGTTTCTGCGGTCGCTTTCTCGACAATAGCTGTACATGCGTCCAAGTCGTCCTCCATCATTCCGTAAGATCGGCAGTCGATGCCTATCCGTTTCAATTGCGCGCGGATCATAGGACCGTTTGAATTCCGGATTTTGCCCGGTACAAGCTCATCCGCCACATCTAACAATTCTGTCCCCGTCGACAAAATCCCGGCGATCGGCTTTTTCGCCACTTTCACTTTTGCATATCCGAACGTTGCGAGCAATGCGACAGTCCCCGGGTGGATGATCGAACCCGCTTCGATGAGCAGTTCCTCTTCCTTCGCATCCTCTCCTTTGTACGAAATATTTTCACCTGCTTCAAACGGTTTGCGCAGTGTGAATCCGCTGCCCAATTCGACAGTCTGCTCTAACATGACGACTGCATCCGCGTTTTCCGGGATTTTTGCGCCCGTCATGATCCGATATGCTTCCTTTTCACCGATCGGCTTGTCTCCGACGTATCCGGCGCCGATTTCCCCGATGACTGAAAAGGAAATCCGGTTGTCGCCAGATGCTCCTTCAGAATCGAGCGACCGGATTGCAAATCCATCATAAGGCGATCGGTCAAAAGGAGGTACATCGTGTTTAGCGATGATGGGCTCAGCCAACACCCTTCCATACGCTTGCTCAAGGTCAATCAGTTCCGTTCCTAACGGCGTTGCATGCTCCATGACAAGCCTGACAGCTTCCGCCACGGGAATCGGTTTTCTCATTTCCACCATTACGTTTCCTCTCCTATCTTCTGATATACTACATGTACTATGTTTGAAGGGATTGAATCCAATGTCCGAATTGACGCATTTCAACGAGCAGGGACGCGCTAAGATGGTCGACGTTTCCGACAAGTCGGTGACGACGAGAACCGCCATTGCCACTTCATCGATCATTGTGAATGAACTTATTCACTCACAAATCACGGAAGGCACTAATAAAAAAGGCGATGTATTCGCCGTCGCGCAAGTCGCTGCAGTCATGGCTGCTAAAAACACATCGTCCATCATCCCAATGTGCCACCCACTCGCCCTTACCGGCGTCGATGTCCGCTTCGGATGGCAAATTG
>NZ_LQYA01000195.1:0-19072 GCF_001531445.1 Sporosarcina koreensis | reverse complement strand
GAAATGGAAGCATTGACCGCCGCTGCTGCAGCCGCCCTCACGATTTACGATATGTGTAAAGCGGCTGGTAAAGAGATGGTCATTGGCCCGACGATGCTTTTGAAAAAGACCGGCGGGAAAAACGGCGACTTCGAACGCACCGCGGCGGAATGAGAACTTTTCCACGTTGAACGAGAACTCTTTCGCGTTCAACGAGAACTCTCGGCGCGGAAACGAGAACTTTCCTACGTTAAACGAGAACTCCCAGCGCAACTGTCATTTCCGATGCTTCGTCAATTCATGCACGATATGATGAAGCTCCGGAAGGATCAGTTTTTCCATCGCCAACGTCACCGCTTTCGACGATCCCGGCAATGCGAATAAAACCTGTTCGTCGATCGACCCGGCAGTCGCCCGGCTCAACAACGCCTTCGACCCGACGTCCTTCGTATAGCTCAAGAACCTGAACAGCTCTCCGAATCCATCAATCGTCTTCGTAAAATACGATGTCACCGTTTCAATCGTCACATCACGGAAGCCGATTCCCGAGCCGCCCGTAATGATGACGGCCTCAACTACAGAATTGCCAATCCACTCTTCCACATTTCCGGAAATCTCCGCTGGGTCATCCGTACAGATCCGATAATCCGCAATATGGTGACCTGCTTCCTCCGCCATCCGGATGATCGTTCCACCGCTTTTATCCGTTTCTTTATCCCGCGTGTCGCTCACCGTCAAGACGGCGATAGCGATTGACTTCTTCTTTTCCTTATCTGTAAGATTCGACAATCCTTCCAGCCCCCTATCACCCGAAAAATTGATGGTACAGCTTCCTCCCTTGCCTCAGATCTTTCAACCCATGAATAAGCAGCCTGCCGTTTTGGAATAAAACACAACGATACCCTTCCGCATGGAATTCCACAAAGAATGGTGTCGTTCGGTATTCCGTACCCAATCGCTCTGCCACTTGCACGCCGTCCCGGACGGTCAATGAGCGACCGCTGTCCGGAACGATCTGGACAGTTTCCCTTCCACAGAGGACGGCATAATGCGTTCCTTCCGGTTGATGCAATGAAGGATATGTAGGCGACTCTCCGCAAGTTTCACAACTAGCTTTCTGAATACGCGAAATGCCTGCTTCCACTTGTGTATTATTCCAGACGTCGAAATGCAAAAGCTTCGTCATCATCGCGTTCTCATTGCCCGTCAACCACTTCAACGCTTCCGCGGACTGCCTCGCTGCAACGATCTGGACAGCAGGTGCAATAATGCCAGCTGTATCGCATGTTTCATTCACAGACGGGAGGACCGGCAGCAAACAACGGAAACAAGCCGACCGACCCGGGACGAACGGAAATACAGTGCCCGAGCTACCGACGCATGCGCCGTGAATCCAAGGAAGCCCCTTTTTCCAGGCGACATCATTCATGAGCAACCTCGTTTCAAAATTGTCCGTCGCATCCATGATCAGATCGGCGTCTTCCGTAAGCTGTTCAAGCAACGGGCCATCCACATGGTCGAGCACTGTCCGTATTTCGCAATCTTGCCGGATCTCTTTCAATCTTCGTTCGGCAGCGACGACTTTTGGTACTCCGTCAAGTGCGTCCTGTTCAGTGAATAGTTGCTGCCTTTGCAAATTGGACATTTCCACGTAATCCCGGTCTGCAATTGTCAGCTTGCCGACTCCCGCTCTGACCAATATCTCGGAAATGGGGGATCCGAGCGCCCCGCAGCCGATGACGAGGACATGAGCTTGTTTCAATCGTTCTTGCCCATCTTCGCCGATCGGCTTGAATAGCGTTTGACGCGAATATCTCGTTCCCACTTCTGCCTCCCCTTTCAATTTCTAGACAGGCCGCCTCTGCTTTTGAAAAGAGGGCTCCCGGTCATTGCGACCGGCCGCCCCCTCTTTGCTGAGGTGTAATGTCACTGAATGTACCGACATACCGTTCGACTTCACCTGAATTGTTTTTGACTGCATTGATCGTCAACAGTTCCAAATACTCTGTTCCATCCTTCTTCTTATTCCAGATTTCACCTTGCCAAGAGCCTTCTTCGCCGATGATGCTCCACATGGATGTGTAAAATTGTTTGGACTGCCTTCCGGAACTGAGCACATTCGGATTGCTGCCGATCACTTCTTCTTCAGTATAGCCTGTAAGTTTAGTAAATGCAGGATTTACAGACAAAATCGTGCCTTTCGGGTTCGTGACAAGAATTCCCTGCCCTGTCGAATCGAATACTTCCTTCGCGAGCGACACGCGATCCATATAGTAAAGCCAGACGACGAGGACAAGACTCACTAGTGCGACTTGGGAAAACGCCATAAAACCGATCGAATAAGAGCCTGTCATAGAATGGATTGTCGCTAGCAATAATGGAGGGAAGAATCCGCCCAGTCCGCCCATCATGGAGACAATCCCGTTGACGATGCCTGCTTGTTTATTGAAATAGAAAGGAACGAGTTTGAAGATGACCCCGTTGCCGATCCCTGCCATCGCTGCAATCAAGATGCTGCCGACTGTATAGAGCCCGATGCCCGGAGAGAATGCCAAGACGATTGCCGCCAATGTCAGGCCGGCAAATGAAGCCATCAGTAGGAACAGCGGCTGGAACTTATCTGCAAGCCAACCGCCTACGGGACGGAGCAATGTTGCGACGACGATGAAGCCGGCTGTCCGCATACCTGCATCGACTTTCTCCAAACCGAAATACGTAACGAGAAAGTTCGGCAGGAAAACCGTGAATGCTACAAATGAGCCGAATGTGATGAAGTAAAACAATGAAAAGAACCAAAGCTTCTCATTTTTATAGACGCCTTTGATCTGTTCGAGAATCGGCGTTTTGATTTTTGTTTCGTGCTTGTCGCCGAAAATGAAGTTCAAAGCCGCAAAGACAAGCAATAGTACCAAATAGAGTTTGACAGTCATCGACCAACCGATTTGCGTTGCAATGACAGGCGCGGCAAATGTCGATACAGCTGTACCGATATTCCCCATCCCGTAGATTCCGTTGACGAGGCCATGTTTCTCTTTCGGATAATATTTCGGCAACGATGTGACACCGACAGAAAATACGGCGCCTCCGATACCAAGGAAAGTCCCTCCGATGATCAACCCGGTGAATGATGTCGTTTCACTTATGTAAAACACCGGGAACAGAAGGAGGATGAAGCTGACCATGAAGATGATTCTCGCTCCGAAAATATTCGCATAGTATCCTAGTGGCATCCGTAAAATGGATCCAAGTACGACAGGTACTGCAGTCACGATCGCCAATCGCTCAGGAGCAATCGCAATGTCCTCCGTAATGAACGGCAATAATGAGGATATCAATACCCATACCATGAAACCGACTACTAAGTTAGCTGTCTGTAACGGCAATTGGATTTTTTTATTCATTCAAATCAGTCCATTTCTGAAAGTAGTGAATAGCTTTCACCGGGTCTATCAAATGATGGATGTGTACAACTCATCGAATAACTGATCCTGCTCCGTGATGCGCAGCGTATTGATGACCATCGGGAAGACGATCGACTGCTCCTTGACGAAGTGGATCGTTATCACTTCGAACGCTTCGCCAGCGTCTTTGACGATATCTTTCATTTCCTGCAAGGTCAGTTCGTCAAGACCTCCGCGCGTATGATGAAGGAAATGGCCGATATACGCATCGATCTCTTCATGCTCCTCTTCAAGCGCCAGGATAGGTCCTTGTTCATCACCGATATATTTTGATAGCATCGGAAACAGGAATTCCTCCTCTTTTTCCGTATGGTTCTTCAGTGGATCGATGAATTCGATGAGGAGCTTACGCAATGACTGTAAAGCTACCCTCGCTTCATCCGCATTGTAAATATCCCGTTCGAATCCAAGGACGATCGTATGCCAGCCGTCCATCAAATAGGATAAATAATTATGTTCATTTTCAAGCACCCGCAACGCAGGCAATTCAAACTGGAATTGTTTCGTTGTCGTCAAACTTCGCACCTCCACTTAGAAGTTCAGGAACTTTTTCCGTAACGCATATTCCACAAGCTCAGGCCTGCTTTTCAAATTCAATTTTTCCATGATTTTCGATTTATGCGCTTCCACCGTCTTGACGGAAATGTAAAGCATTTCTGCGATTTCTTTATTTCCATAGCCTTTCGCGACTAACGGCAGGACTTCGATTTCCCTTCTCGACAACATCTTATAAGGGTCCGTCTCGGCTTCGTCGAAATCCTTCTTCACGAATTGGCGCACGAGGGAGGTCGCCATCGAAGGATGGATGTACGTGCCCCCGTCGTAGACTGTCCGGATAGCGGAAAGCAATTCCTCATCGGGGGAGTTTTTCAATACATACCCGGAAGCGCCATTTTTCAATACATGGAAAAGATATTCTTCGTCATCGTACATCGTCAGGATGACGACTTTCGTTTCGGGAAAATCCTCTTTAATTTTCCCCGTGGCAATCAAACCGCTCTCCCCGGGAGGCATGCTCAAATCCATGAGCAGAATATCCGGGCGATGCTTCGCCACTAGTTCATACGCTTCCAATCCGTCAGCGGCGGTCGCTACGACTTCCATATCGGCTTGAAAGTTCAATATATGCATGAAACCGCTGCGAACGACCGCATGATCATCGGCTATGATGATCTTCAATCGTCATTCCCTCCTTTACCAACCGGGACTTCCAACTGGATAATAGTCCCTTTCCCGATTTGGGAACGGATATGAAGGCGTCCGTCAACGAGTTCCGCCCGCTCATTCATGCTGTAAATGCCTAAACCCGTACCTTTCGGATCTGTATTTTTCAATTCGAATCCTTTCCCTTCATCCACGACCAGTAAATGAAGCAAGTCTTCCGTTTCGTACAAGCGGACAATCATTTCATCGACTTCCGCATATTTCAACGCATTGAAAACGGCTTCCTGGCAAATGCGATAGACGACCGTTTCGATTTCGCCTTCATACCGTTTGGATTCAAGTTCCGGATGGAAATGGATAACGAGTCCATAATTTTTTTCCACCCATTTGAAATGAGTGCGGAAAGCCGCCTCAAGCCCGAGGTCATCGAGAGTGGCGGGGCGAAGTTCGACGGATAAGTGGCGGATGTCATCCAATAACCGCATAAGCGAGCCTTCCGTCTGCTGCACTTTCTTCAAGACATCCTCTTCGATGTTCATATATTTTAAGACGCGTAAATCGACTAACGAACTGAGCATTTCCTGTGCGACACTGTCATGGAGCTCCCTGGAAAGGCGTTTCCGCTCATCCTCCTGGGCCTTGATCACCCGTTTCATCATCAGTTTCCGATTCAATTCCTCTTGCGTCTTGAATTGATGTGTCAGATCCCTCAGCATGAATACGCGGGTTCCCGTCTCTTCGTCAATTGTCTGGATGCTGCCGGAATAAGGGACGACCCCTCTCCCTTTTGTATCGAAATACACTTGGAAGGAGCTGATGTCCTCGTCCGGATTAGCCATATAGCAGGAGACGCACGTCCGCGGTTCATCGGAGCTCGTATAGCCTTTGCATGCCACGCAGATAGCCTTGGTGCTGCCCGCCATCATCTGCTCGTAGACATTCTTATCGATAATCTCTTCCGCAGCTGAATTCATCCCAAGCACTTTCCCTTGCCGGTCAAAAAAGAAGATGGCTTCATCGGAATTGCCGTACAATTTCATTAACAGGTCCGCTAATTGCATATTACTGTTCCGATTCATCCTTCACCATCTCCTTATTATAAAATGGACCAAACTCCGCACCGACCTCTTGCTTGAATTGCTCGAACTGTTCACTCGTCAGCTTCCCCCCTACCCGGTATCCGACGAGCAAGACGCCTTTTACACGATTGTATTTATAGAGAGGAATCGCTCCGAAGCTTTTGAGCCCTTCCACCGAGACGATCGGATAATTGAACAGGTCGCCGGCACTCCATTCTTCATCTGCATCCCCGACAAACATTGACTTGCCCGTCTTGAAGACGAGACCCGCTATCCCTTTACCTGATTGCAATTTGATGCGCCGATAGCGTTCGCTGCGATTTCCCGCCACATACACCCATCTCAATTCAAACCGACGTTCCGGTGATTGGACGAGTGCAATGCCAACGAAATCAAATCCGAAAAGTTCTTTCAAACGTTCAATCTCTTGCTGATAATTAAATCCCACCCATTCATTCATCACCATTGCTCCCTATGGAAAATCCTTTATCTTTTGCCCGCTTTTACAGGCGATCTTCTATACACAATATAGCTCCTGCCCACATAATTCAATGGCACGCTCCATACGTGGACAAGCCTTGTGAACGGCCACATCGCGAAAATGAGGAAGCCAGCAAGAATATGCAGCTTGAACGTCAATGGAACGGAAGCCATATACCCTGCTTCGGGTCTGAAGATGAGCAAGGAACGGAACCAGACTGAGATGGAATCACGATAATCGAATCCCGGGTTCAAGTTATTCGTCACCAAAGAAGCATAGCAACCGATAAACACAATGAATAGAAGTAGGCAATTGACGATGATGTCAGAAGCCGAGGAGAGCTTCCGGACATTCCGGTGGGTAATACGCCGTGCAGTGAGAATAAGCATTCCGGCTAGTGTGACGACGCCGAAGAATCCCCCTCCCCAAATGGCCCCCATATGATACAAATGGTCACTGACGCCAACCGCACGCGTCCACTCTTTCGGTATGCCAAGCCCAGCAACATGCCCAAGAATAACGGGAATGATACCGATATGGAAAAGCAAACTGCCGATCATCAGTTGTTTCTTCTCGATGAACTCACTCGACTTTGCGGTCCATCCGAACTTATCGTGCCGATACCGGAAAATATGCCCGACGACGAATACTGCCATGCAAATATAAGGGAAAATCACCCATAAAAATTGGTTACTCATTGGCAGGAACCTCCTGTTGGATACAAGACTTGAATACCTCCCTCATCCCTTTGATGAGGTGGAAGTAAGGGCTCTCGTATTTTTCCAGAGCCTTCATTAAATGATAGGATCCATCCTCCAACACTGCCAACAGCATTGAAAAGCTTTGTTGGGCACGCGGATCCCCTCTCCATTCCGCAGCATAGATGAATTCGCACATAAGCGGAAGGAAGTCAGATAGTTCATTGTCCGGCATGACTAGCCCGAACATTTCATAAAGCACTTTCAGCCGGGCTAGCATTTGCCCGCGTTCCTTCGAATCTTCATACTTCACATACGTCATGAACAGCGTACAGTCTTTCTGGAAATCGAATGTATTGATATACATTTCTTGAATCTCTTCTAGACTATATTCATGCATAAGATCCCAATACCGTTTCACATCGGGATAAGATGGATCGGAAGAGTCGATTGACTCTTCCAATACCAAAGGATGGAACGTGATTTTTTCGGGATAGGACAGCTGGTTGGCGAAAAAGCCAAATACGCTTTTCTCTTCATATAGTCGGTCCAGATTAATCACGCCAGATCCCCCCATAGAAGTTCTCCTCGTAAATCTCCTTGCCCGATTTCCCTGGGGAGACCGGTCCACAACCATCACAGTCTGTGCCCCCCACCATTGAGTAACTGAATTGACTTTGTGTTGTGCTTTCGCCATATGTGCCCATTTGTTCGTTATAACCAGCCGAACCTTGCGAACGATAGACGTTCATCGTTCCTTCCTTATGGGAAGTCGGGATGACGAAGCGATCTTCGTATTTCGCGATGGCGAGCAAGCGGTACATCTGCTTCGTTTGTTCCGCTGTCAAACCTACACGGTCAAGTCTGGATTCATCAAATTCTTTGCCGGATGATACTGCACGCATATACGAGCGCATCATCGCCATACGCTGAAGTCCTTGTTTCACGGTTTCTGTATCACCTGCCGTCAGCATATTTGCCAAGTACTGAATCGGGATTCTCATTTCTTCGATTGCCGGGAAGATCATATCCGGATTCTTAATAGAATCCTTCCCTTCGAAATAGTTCATGATCGGGCTAAGCGGCGGTACATACCAGACCATCGGCAATGTGCGGTATTCCGGATGCAATGGGAATGCAAGCTTGTATTCTATCGCCAATTTATAGACCGGCGAATTTTTCGCGGCATTGATCCAATCCTCCGAAATGCCATCCTTCAGAGCCTGCTCAATCACTTCTGGATCGTGCGGATCAAGGAATAAATCACATTGCGCCTGATACAAGTCTTGCGGATCCGGAGTCGATGCTGCTTCGAGCACTCGATCGGCGTCATAAAGAAGAACGCCCAAATAGCGGATTCTTCCTGTGCATGTTTCGGAACAGACTGTCGGCAACCCGGCTTCAACACGCGGGAAGCAGAATGTGCATTTCTCCGCTTTGTTCGTCTTCCAGTTGAAGTACACTTTTTTGTACGGGCAACCCGTCATGCAGTAGCGCCAGCCTCGGCATGCTTCCTGATCGACGAGCACGATGCCGTCCTCATCGCGCTTATAGATCGCCCCTGCTGGACAGGAAGCGACGCAGCTTGGGTTCAGGCAATGCTCGCAAAGACGCGGCAAATACATCATGAACGCTTGCTCGAAATTGAATTTGACCTCTTCTTCAATCTTTTCGATGTTCGGATCCTTTGGGCCGGTTATATGGGCACCGGCCAATTGGTCCTCCCAGTTCGGGCCCCACTCCAAGTCCATATAATCTCCGGAAATGACCGATTTCGCACGAGCGACAGGTGTATGTTCACTTTCAGGCGCCATCGTCAATTTCTCATAGTCATATGTCCACGGCTCGTAGAATTCCTTTATTTCCGGCATGTCCGGATTATAGAAGATTTTTCCTAAAGCGATTTTTGATAGCTTCGATCCGGATTTCAATTCTAGCTTTCCATTCCGTAAATGCCAGCCGCCTTTGTACAGCTCCTGGTCCTCCCACCGTTTCGGATACCCGATGCCGGGTTTCGTCTCCACATTGTTGAACCACATATATTCGGCGCCTTCCCTGTTCGTCCACGCCGTTTTACACGTGACACTGCACGTATGGCAGCCAATGCATTTATCCAAATTCATGACCATTGCTACTTGTGCTTTAATTTTCAAGCCAGTTGACCTCCTTCATCTTGCGGACCGCCACGTACTCATCACGTTGGTTGCCGATCGGCCCGTAATAGTTGAATCCGTAACTCAGCTGAGCATAACCGCCGACCATCTGTGTCGGCTTCATGTGGATGCGGGTTGGCGCATTATGGCTTCCGCCGCGCTCCTCTGTAATTTTAGAGCCTGGAACTTGGATATGCTTATCTTGCGCATGATACATGAACATCGTGCCCTTCGGCATTCTGTGGCTGACAACGGCACGCGCTGTGACGACACCGTTCCGGTTGTATACTTCAAGCCATGCGTTATCGTCAATGCCATGCTCCTTCGCGTCTAGGTCGGAAATCCAGACGGTCGGACCTCCACGGAACAATGTCAACATATGCTGATTGTCCTGGTACGTCGAGTGGATGTTCCACTTGCCGTGCGGCGTCAAATATCTGAGAACGAGCGCATCCTGTCCGCCAACAATCGGTTTATCCCGTGGACCCAATACCATCGGCGGCAATGTCGGCTTATAGACCGGCAATGATTCGCCGAAATCCAGGAACAATTCATGGTCCACATAGAAATGCTGTCTACCAGTCAGCGTCCTGAACGGCACGAGCCTTTCGATATTCGTTGTGAATGGCGAGTAGCGTCTGCCCATTTTATTCGAGCCGCTGAAGACAGGCGTTGGAATGACTTCCCTCGGCTGGGCCGTAATATTGGCGAATGTGAACCGTTCAGCCGCCCGGTCTGCGGAAATATCCTTCAGCTCGACACCTGTATCCTGTTCAGCCGATTCGAAGGCACGTTGTGAAACGCGTCCATTCGTTGCGGATGAAAGGGTAAGCATCGCTTCTGCTGCATTTTTAGCCGTATACAATTTCGGCAGGCCGTCCTTGATTGTTCCGTCCGTGTAAACGCCATTGATACCTTTCATGAGCTCATACTCTTCCGCAACGGAGAAGGAAACGCCATGCGCGCCAACTTTTCCGGTAGAGAGCAATGGACCGAGCGTGATGTATTTGTCGTACACCTTCGTATAATCACGTTCGACAATTGTCATGCCAGGCATCGTCTTGCCAGGGATCGGTTCGACCTCGCCTTTTTTCCAATCCTTCACTTCCCCGTATGGCTGCGCAATTTCTTGCACGGAATCATGCGCGAGCGGCGTCGTCACCAAATCCCTGTAAACGCCAGGCAGATGGGTTTTCGCCATGTCAGCAAACGTTTCGGCAAGTGAACGGAAAATATCCCAGTCCGAACGGGATTCCCACAGTGGATCGACAGCCGGATTGAACGGATGGACGAATGGATGCATATCGGTTGAAGACAAATCCACTTTTTCGTACCAAGTCGCCGCCGGCAATACGAGATCTGCATATAACGGTGTCGCAGTCATCCGGAAATCGAGTGCGACAAGTAGATCAAGCTTCCCTTCCACTTCATCCCGCCAGACGATCTCTTCCGGTTTCATATCCTCGTTCGGCTGCGCAAGCAACCCGGAAGATGCCCCAAATAAATGCTTCATGAAATATTCCTGCCCTTTCGCAGAGCTCGATACAAGGTTCGAACGCCAAACAAAAAGCGATCTCGGGAAGTTTTCCGGCGCATCCGGGTCTTCGATGGCAAAGTTCAGTTTGCCGGTCTTTAATTGCTCGACCGTATACTTCACGATTTCCTCCGTTGTCGTCTTGCCTGCCTGTTTTGCTTCCTCAGTCAGCTGCAGGCTGTTCCTGTTGAATTGCGGATAAGATGGAAGCCATCCTAGTCTTGCGGCAAGGACGTTATAATCCGCCGGATGTTCATAGCGCGATTTATTCCCCAACGGCGAAGCCAACGCAGTTGTGCCGCCTTCTTCATACTTCCATTGATCTGTCGCAAAATAGAAGAATGATGTCCCGTTTTGCAAACGTGGAGGCGCTTGCCAGTCCCTTGCGAAAGCGATCGTGCTCCACCCTTCAATCGGACGGCATTTTTCTTGTCCGACGTAATGCGCCCATCCACCTCCATTGTTTCCTTGTGAAGCAGTTAGGGTAACTAGATTTAGAATGGCTCGATAGATCGTATCGCTATTGAACCAGTGGTTGATGCCCGCACCCATGATGATCATCGAACGTCCGCCCGTATCGATGGCGTTTTGAGCGAACTCTCGAGCGATTTGGATGACTAGTTCCGGCTTGACACTCGTCACTTTTTGCTGCCATGCAGGCGTGTAGAGCGATTCCGCGTCGTCATAGCCTTTCGCATCCCATTTGCTGTTTGAACGGTTAATGCCGTATTGGCTCATCATGACGTCATAAACAGTCGCAACGAGGCGCTCCGTACCGTCCGCAAATTTCACTTTCCTCGTAGGGATGGCACGTGTGAACACGCCATTGCCTGTATTATCAAAGTAAGGGAAATGGATTTCTTTCCACTCCGCTCCCTGATCGATTACAGATAAGACAGGTTCCACCTTCGTTCCATCCTCGTTTTCAAGGATAAGGTTCCATTTTGCATCCTTTTCCCAGCGCTGTCCCATTGTCCCGTTTGGTACGATGATTTCATTTTTTGCACCGTCGATGATGACCGGTTTCCATTCCGCATGCTCGCTCGCTTGGCCTAAATCGCTCGCGCGGACAAAACGTCCCGCTTTATAGGCATTGTCATGCTCTTCAAGCGTGATCAGGAACGGCATATCCGTGAATTGCTTCGCATAATCGAGGAACATCGGCTCTTTCCGCTGTTCATAAAACTCATCCAAAATGACATGGGTCATCGCTTGAGCGACCGCTGCATCCGATCCAGGGTTCGGCGCGATCCAATCATCTGCATGGACGACGCTTTCCGCGTAGTCGGGTGCGACCGAAACAGTTTTCGTCCCTTTATAACGGACTTCCGTCATGAAGTGCGCATCCGGCGTCCGGGTCAACGGAACGTTCGAGCCCCACATGATTATATAGCCGGCGTTGAACCAGTCGCTCGATTCAGGAACATCCGTCTGTTCACCCCAAATTTGCGGCGAGGATGGCGGGAGATCCGCGTACCAGTCATAGAAGCTCAACATTTCTCCGCCTAGCAATGATAGGAAACGCGCACCCGAAGCATAGCTGACCATCGACATCGCTGGAATCGGCGTGAACCCAGCAATGCGGTCGGGCCCATATTTCCGGATTGTGTAGATCAGTTGGGCAGCGATGAGGATTTTCACATCGCGCCAATGGATTCTTACATGTCCGCCTTTTCCGCGCGCTTTCTTGTACTCCGCCGTTTTCAAAGGATCCTCTACGATACTAGCCCAAGCCTTGATAGGATCCTTATGCTCGGAAAGCGCCCGACTCCACATACGCCACAATTTCCCCCGTATGTATGGATATTTCACCCGCAACGGGCTGTACTCGTACCATGAGAACGATGCTCCCCGCGGACAACCCCTCGGTTCGAACTCAGGCATGTCAGGACCGCAAGACGGATAATCGATCTGTTGATTTTCCCATGTAATAATTCCGTTCTTCACAAACACCTTCCAACTACAGGAACCTGTACAGTTAACCCCATGCGTCGTCCGTACAACTTTGTCATGGGACCACCTTTGGCGATACATATTCTCCCAATCCCTGCTCTTCTCCTCAAGTACGGACCAGTTACCCGAATAACGTTCAACCGGCTTGAAATACTTCATGCTAAACTTGTTCATGGACATTGAATAAATTCACTCCTTTAATCAGAATGACGTGCAGATAGGGCAAATCGACATACCTATTTCTACCTTATACCCTCTATGCTATCGAATAATCGGAATAGTACCAATTAGGGTTTTCCCTATATCCGTCAAGGTAATACACTAATTAAAAAAGCCGCCGCGCTGGCAGCTTTTTTGATGAATGAGAATTGCAAATGCGCATAATTTGAGAAATTCACGCATAAAAGCCGGCAAATCCGCATAAGTCATTGCAAAGACGCATAAATGTTAAAAATCGCTCATAAATCGATGCAATCACGCATAAACATCCACAAGTGATCATAAATCTCCAGCCGAGCTCATAACTGCATGCAATTTCAATTACAACGCCTTCGCAACCCGCTCGAATAAAACATTATTTTCAAGATGCACATGCTCAAACGTCTCTTTTTCAAGCTGCTCAAGCCTTGCATAAACGAGACGGTATGTTCCACAAGCCCCTTCTGGCGGCGTGAAATCATCAGTGATTTCCCTTAGCTCATGAAGCAGACGCCCCGCATTGTCATGCTCCGCTTCCAATTCGGATACATGAGGCTTCAATTGCTCCTTCAATTCGGGAGTTGGATTGTCCAAAAACTGAAGAATGAGAGGGAAAACATTTTGATCTTCATCATCGGTATGATCAATCAGTTCGGTGCGCAACATTTTAAAAATCTCTTGCACACGCAATAAATGCGGATGATTTTCACCATGGACGCGGGCAACTTTTGTAATGTATGGCGCAAGCATAGGTAGTTCATCGCGCAAGTCTTCATGATATTTTTCCTGGATATAGGCAATCAACGTCTTCTCCCCGAATGAAGAAGGTTCCATGCTTAGACGTTTTTCCCGTTTCTCTTCTATAGAATGGATGCTGTTTAAAACTTCCGAAGGATTCAAGTTCCGCTGCTCTGCCGCTTCCTTCAATGGAATCTTCCCGCCGCAACAATAGTCGATGCGAAGACTTCTGAACAAGTCGGCGCTTTGCGGCAATGCCGTGACAATATCCGAGACGCGTGTATTGATGGTAAGTGAAGACATAATGAATTCCTCCCCAAATTTTCTTTTCGATTTACATGATAATGAATGTTCTGCGGAAGCGATATTAGGGAATTGCCTATTTCCCTTCCGGCAACTCCATCATAGATGACTCGTCGAGCGCTTGATGTGATGCATATCACAGTTTTACTGAAGTCATAAATTGTTCAAAAAGTTAGGAGTTGCTAGTTATCACCGACTCTCGGCGCTTTTTCACCGCTTCGGTGGAGTTTATCACCGCTTACACAGCCTTTATCACCACTCACCTATTTTGTTCCATAAACAATCACTTTCATTAGAAGGTTCATTCACAATTTAAATAACTGGTATACTACTTGTAATAAATAGACTTTGTAAACGGGGGATTTTGGGTGTCACTTCAATTTATCAACGCAGAAAAACGGATTCATGATTCTGTCATTTTCCCTTCATTCGATTTGTCAATCGACTTAGGCAAAATCGTTGCCGTCCATTCAAGCGTCAATGTACGCGAGCAGCTGATCGAGCTATTGCTTGAAAGATCCAAACTGTCGAATGGCGAAATCCGTATTGGGGAAAGCGGTATTTCAGAAAATAAATCAAAAATCGGCTTCTTCTTTCTTCAAGATGGCTTATATGAAAGGTTGTCCGTAGAAGAAATGATTCGTTTTACGAGGCGGCTTTATCTATCGACTGAATCTATTGAAGATGTTATTCAGGTTGCCCAATTGGATGCAAAACGCCGTGTAAAAATAAAAAACTTGTCCTATTCGGAACGTAAACGGGTGCAGCTCGCCCTTTTGCTTATCCAGAACCCTACTATTTGTATCTTTGAAGAACCCGATCAAAATCTGGATTTGGAAACAAAACGGATTTTCCTTTCTATCCTTCAAAAGCTCAAACAAGATGGCCGCAGCGCATTCATCTTAACGGGATATTTGGAGAGCGCCGTCACAGCCGCCGACGAAATCTTCCGTTTGGACGAAAACGGACTGCATGCCGTCCAAACCGCAACGGATGAAGACAAAGAAATTGAGTACGCTACTTCTGTGGCAGAATCGGTAGTACCTGTCCGGTTCGAAAAAATTCCGACGAAGGTCAATGAAAAAATCGTTTTATTCGATCCGCCGGAAATCGATTATATTGAAAGCAATGATGGACAGTCCTTTTTACATATTAAGGGAGAATCTTTCCCTTCCGTTTCTACATTGAATGAATTGGAAGCACGTTTACTTCCGTTCGGCTTCTTCCGTTGCCATCGTTCATACATCGTTAATTTACAGAAAGTACGGGAAGTCGTCACATGGACACGGAATAGCTATAGCCTTGTTTTGGATGACGCCGAGAAATCAACAATTCCTTTATCGAAAACAAAGATGGTTGAGCTGAAAGAGATGCTTGGCCTATAACCTTGTAGAAAATTGTATTATTTCCCCGGAAATGTTTTGACAGTATCCGACGTTTCAATCCGGGAAATACTCCGCTCATATTTTCGGATGGGAAATCCACTTCTACATACGGTTCATTCACGGGCTATTTTGCTCTGCTCACCCTCTATTACACTCTTTTCGTCCGAAATATAATGTTCTCTATTCGGATTTCACTTATTCTGAAGGTGCAAATACGAAATGTACGAAACCTACGACAGGAGGATGGAAATGGAAAATATTATTGAGGTGAGCAGTTTAGCAAAAGTTTTTGCGAATCAAACAGCGATTGAAAGCGTCGACTTCCATGTTAAAAAGGGTGAAATTTTCGGCTTCCTTGGCCCAAGTGGATCAGGAAAAACAACAACGATTAAAATCTTGACCGGGCAATTAACACCTACTAGCGGGACGGCGAAGGTTTTTGGAGAATCCGTTTCTCTACTAAAAAAAGCGGAGTATCGGAGACGGTTCGGGGTTCTAACAGACAATAGCGGGCTATACGGAAGGTTATCAATCTACGATAATTTGAAGCTCTATTGCGATTTATACGATGTAGCCTACTCGAAAATCGACGAAGTGCTTGATGCTGTTAACTTGAAACAAGAGAAAGCGAAAAAAGTTTCCGCTTTATCGAAAGGAATGACGCAGCGCGTGACACTTGCGCGGGCTTTGATCCACGAACCGGAACTGCTTTTCCTTGATGAGCCTACATCTGCGCTTGATCCGACAAATTCTCTCCATATCCACGAGGGACTGCGGGCGCTTAACGAAAAAGGAACGACAATTTTCCTGACGACGCATGACATGTATGAG
Source organism: Sporosarcina koreensis (assembly GCF_001531445.1). GTDB lineage: Bacteria > Bacillota > Bacilli > Bacillales_A > Planococcaceae > Sporosarcina > Sporosarcina koreensis_C. The sequence goes on along the minus strand of NZ_LQYA01000195.1, from coordinate 3,115 downwards.
GCAGAAGTATTATGCGATCGAGTCGCTTTCCTGAATAAAGGGCAAATCCAACTTTTGGATACGCCAGATAAATTGAAAAAGAGCTACTCCGATTCGACAATCACAGTTGAATTGACGAATGGAGAAAAAGTGATCTTACCCGCAGGCTCTGAAGGGGCAAATCGTTTGTTCGAATATATGAATACGAATCAAGTCGAAACGATCCATACGAACGAACCAACATTAGGGGATATTTTTGTACAAGTGACAGGGAGGAAATTGGCATGATGATCTCATTAAAACGTATGAACGCGATATTGCAGAAGGATTTTAAGGATTTCTCACGGAATTATGCTGTTTCTATAGTTATTGTAATCCCTATTCTATTGGCTGCCTTTTGGGGGCGAATGGGTGCGGATTCGATTGATATGCACTATATGCTCATCAACATGACATTTGGAATGGTCGCTGCATTTGTCCAATGTTGTTTGATCGCTGAAGAGAAGGAGAAAAACACATTGCGTGGGCTGATGCTTTCTCCAGCAAGTACGGCCGATATTCTTGGCGGAAAAAGTTTGCTTACGTTCATTATTACGATGGTTGTCGTCTTTTTCTCTGCTTACTTGGCGGAATACAAACCTGCAAACGTTGCAGTCATTGTGGTGGCGATTGTATTATCATCCTTTTTCTATATCGCATTGGGTACGCTGCTCGGCCTCTACTCCAAATCGGTTTTGGAAGCGTCTGTCATTGTCATGCCGGTTATTGTCATCTTTTCATTCGGATCGTTTATCGCGGTTGCTGCGGAGAAATATCCTATTTTACAAGCGGCGAATTACTTGCCGAACCTCCAATTAATCGAATTAGCGGCAAAAGTGGAAGCGGGCGCTGGTTTCGGAGATGTGCTTGTCGAATTTGCAATTATTTTAGGATGGGTCATCGCTTCTATCTTCCTGACGGTTGTCATCTATCGGAAAAGGATGGTCGATTAATATGAAGCAAGCACTTAGGTTTCTAGCAGGTATCGGAATCGGAGCAATTGTCTTCCTCGTCTATACAATGGTTTTCAAATGATTTGAGGTGGCATTTATGAAAAATATCGGATCGTTTTTAACTGGAGCCTTCATCGGGCTTTCCGCAGTCATTTATTTCATACTATATCCTGAAACCTGGTCGGTACGCTCCGTACTTATCATAGCGGCAAGCATCATCGTCAGCCTTCCGTTAAGCATTTTACTGCATGAAGCAGGGCATTTCCTTGCTGGGCGTCTACAAGGAATGCGGCTGCTGAATTTAAGTGTCGGCCCCTTCGTCATTGAACGTCATGAAGGCAAACTTCATTTCCATATGACCCTTTCCGTTCTCGGGTATCTCGGAAGAGCGATGATGGGATTTCCTGAGCAATTGAAGAAGGAAAAGATGCGAGATCAGCTCGTCCGTTATGTTTATGGGGGACCTTTGACCAACATCATCATCGGATTCCTCCTTATGGGCATCGCTTTCGGCTTATGGCATCACCCGTTTTACCTCATTTTCGGATTAGTGAATGTGTTTCTAGGCTTCATGAATTTGAAACCGGTCATGGCGAAAAGTGTCATGACCGACGGATTGGTCATTCAAAGACTTCGGATGATTCCGGTCGAGGATTCAGTCATCATAGCCGCTTATTCGGTGTTAGCGGAAGGTATGAGAACAGCTGACGTGAAAAAGTGGGATGCTGATTTAATCGAGCAGCTGGAAAGGTTGATAAAATCCGAGGATGCGACTGCGAAAAGCTTACTGCCAACGCTCGGCTATTATTATTTACCTGCAAATCCTGAAATCGTGTTAACAATTGGACAAACACTGGCTTTTACACGGGAAGACGCCTCCTACGATTATTATGCAGATTGTGCTGATATCACCTTCGCCACTTCCCTTTTCTTCAATGAAGAGCTAAAGGATTATCCAGGAATCCTAGAAGGGCTTCGAAAAATCGGCAAATCAGATGCCGTTATAGATTCGAAGCGGAATGCTTTGCTTTCATACATAGAAGGTGATTTCACGGGAGCCATCGTGCATTTGGAAAGCGCTAAAGATTCACTCGGCAAATGGCACCCATTGTACTTACGCGGGGAGATGGAACGGAAATTGCTAACATCTATGATTGATAGGATTTGATAAATTGTTAAGAAAATTACCAACCGCAAATCATCCATATCGCTTATACTTAAAGACAGAGTGAATTTGTAAGGGGTGATTTGCATGCAACAAATTAATATCTGTTCTTTGAATGTTGGCAAACCGCAAGATATGCAGTACGGAAAAAAAGAAATAACGACTGGAATTCATAAAAAACCGGTTTCAGATCCTGTTTTTTTATCGACATTGAATTTTTCCGGCGACGGGCAAGCTGACCTTGTTAATCATGGAGGTCGAGACAAAGCTGTATGTGCATATCCTTTTGATCATTATCCGCATTGGGAAAAGGAGTTAGGAAAGCCGTTGAACGCAGGCGCATTCGGCGAAAACTTGACACTCCAAGGATTAACGGAGGATGTGTTATGCATCGGGGATTCATTCCAAATAGGAGAAGCGGTCGTACAAGTAAGCCAACCTCGTGAGCCCTGCTTCAAGCTATCTCTTGTCCATGGACGGAAAGACATGCCTTTGCTCATCCAAAACACAGGCTATACCGGCTTTTATTTCCGGGTATTGAAGGAAGGAGTCGTCTCTCCCTCCGACGAGTTGGTACATATTTCGCGCCCAGCTTCGGCTATAACTATGACGGAGGCAAATCGACTTATGCATCACGATAAAAACGATTTGGATGGAATTCGGACTTTGCTGAAAGTCGATGAATTATCGGAAGACTGGCGAAAAACTTTTCAAAAGCGGCTCGATAAGATTGCAATCAATGCGAGCTCACAATTGACTGGAGAAAAATGAATAGCAACTTTAATGCTAATAAAAAGATGCTGTTTTTCAAACAAACAGCATCCAGACTGTAGACAAAAGGGATGAAAATCGAATTGATTTTCATCCCTTTTGTCATATTAGCGCATTGACACAAAAACGTTAGACTGACGCGACGTTGATTTCCGTTCCGAGCGGACGCTTTCCGGGGGGCTTGCCCTCAGCCTCCTCGTCGCTTTGC
>NZ_LQYA01000194.1 GCF_001531445.1 Sporosarcina koreensis | reverse complement strand
AACTTCCGTGTTCGGTATGGGAACGGGTGTGACCTCTTCGCCGTCGTCACCAGACTATGTATGAACGATGCTTGTTCGTTCAAAACTGGATAAAATCAACATTGTTGCTGAACTCAAGTCCAACCGTACTATTTTTAACTTTAAGGTTAAGTCCTCGATCGATTAGTATCCGTCAGCTACACGTGTCGCCACGCTTCCACCCCGGACCTATCCACCTCATCATCTTTGAGGGATCTTACTTACAAAATGTAATGGGAAATCTCATCTTGAGGGGGGCTTCATGCTTAGATGCTTTCA
>NZ_LQYA01000193.1:9890-14665 GCF_001531445.1 Sporosarcina koreensis | reverse complement strand
TCGACCGTTCGAAATTTGGAGATATACGGTTGGAGGAAGATGTCGTCCAATTCGCGGCTGCAGTGGAAATGAAGGATTACCTCACCGCCAATTTAACGTCGATCGGCAAATCAAAAATACGCGTAGAAGAGCTTGGTTCTTCTGATGAACTGATCGTTATGGCGGAATCGTGGAAGGAAGAGCTTTACACAATCAGCTCGTTGCGCCTCGACTCGCTTGTCGCTTCATTAGTGAATTGTCCGCGTCAAAAAGCCGTCTCGCTAATCCAGAATGATAAAGTGAAAGTGAATCATGTAGTCCGCGATCAGCAAGCGTTCGAGGTGAATGAATCGGACATTCTTTCGATCAGGGGATCAGGCCGTTTCAAAATCATGTCGATAGAAGGAAGGACACGAAAAGACAAAATACGGTTGTTGATTGGTAGGTTAGAATGATTTTTCAGACAACCGCTCGAAAAACTGCTGTCTTATCTGCTGTCGGCATGTATAATAGGGAATAGAAGATTTACTTGAAAGGGAGGAACAAAAGATGGCATTGTCACCACTCGATATACATAACAAAGAATTCAGCCGCGGCTTCCGTGGATACGATGAAGATGAAGTAAACGAGTTTCTTGAACAGATCATGAAGGATTATGAAAACGTACTGGAAGAGAATAAAGCGTTGAAAAACAGTTTGAAGGATACGAAAGAAAAGGTCTCCCATTTCAACTCAATCGAAGAGACATTGCAGAAATCCATTTTGATCGCCCAAGAAGCAGCCGAAGATGTAAGACGGAACTCGAAGCAAGAATCGAAATTGATTGTAAAAGAGGCCGAGAAGAATGCAGACCGTATTGTGAATGAAGCACTGTCGCGAGCCCGTAAAATCGCGCTGGAGATCGAGGATTTGAAAAAACAATCGAAAGTGTTCAGAAACCGCTTCCGCATGTTGATTGAAGCGCAACTAGATATGATCAAGACAGATGACTGGGAAAAACTTCTTGAATATGAGCCTGATACGGAACATCTAGAATCTGCAGCGGAAGTAGAATGATTCGGAAGCTTGACATATTATCATATTCAAACATATAATAATGACCATATAAGCAGAAACAGGCATTGAAAGAGAGAGTACTTTTCGAAATTCATGCAAAGCGAGCCGGGGGTGGTGGGAGCCTGGTCTGAATCGGAAACGAAAATCACTCCAGAGCCGGATTGACGAAAATCAATCCCGGATACACCCCGTTACGGTGTTCTGAGAGGCAGTATGATTTTTCATGCTGCAACTAGGGTGGTAACGCGAGAATAATTCCTCGTCCCTTTACTAGGGACGGGGTTTTTTATATTTAAAGGAGGAAACAATATGGATTACAAAGACACATTGCTCATGCCGAAAACAGACTTTCCGATGCGCGGCAACTTGCCGAATAAAGAACCAGATATGCAGGCGAAATGGGAAGATATGAATATCTATGAAAAAGTGCAAAAACGCACCGAAGGACGTCCTTTCTTCGTCCTTCACGACGGACCGCCATACGCAAACGGCGATTTGCACATGGGCCACGCCCTTAACAAAGTCCTCAAAGACATGATTGTCCGCCATAAATCGATGACAGGCTTCCATGCGCCTTACGTACCGGGCTGGGATACGCACGGTCTTCCGATTGAGCAGGCTCTCGTCAACAAAGGTGTCAATCGTAAAGAGCTTTCCGTCGCTGAGTTCCGTAAAATGTGCGAGGAATATGCATACAGCCAAATCGACAGCCAACGTTCACAATTCAAACGGATCGGCGTACGCGGCAACTGGGAAAACCCATACATCACATTGAAGCCTGAATTCGAAGCGAGACAAATCCAGGTATTCGGTGAAATGGCCAAGAAAGGTTATATCTACAAAGGTCTGAAGCCAGTATACTGGTCCCCTTCAAGCGAATCGGCGCTTGCAGAGGCGGAAATCGAATACAAAGATAAAAAATCGCCGTCCATTTACGTTGCGTTCCCGATCAAGGACGGTCGCGGTGTTGTAAGCGAGGATGTAAAAATCGTCATCTGGACAACGACGCCATGGACGATTCCTGCAAACCTCGGAATTTCGGTTCATCCGGAATTCACTTACGCAATCGTCAATGTGGACGGAAATAAGTTTCTCATGGCGAAGGATCTTGTTGAGTTTGTCGCAAAAGAAATTGGCTGGGAATCATATGAAATTGCCAGCGAGGTAAAAGGTTCTGATCTGGAAAGAGTAATTGCGAAGCATCCGCTATATGACCGCGACTCCCTCGTCATGCTTGGCGACCATGTTACAGCAGAAGCAGGTACAGGCTGCGTTCATACAGCACCCGGTCATGGTGAAGATGACTTCTACGTCTCTATACAATATGGAATCGATGCATTGTCTCCAATCAATGACCGTGGTGTCATGACAGATGAAGCGCCAGGCTTTGAAGGATTATTCTATGAAGATGCAAATAAAGAAGTGACGAAAAAATTGGATGAAGAAGGAGCTCTATTAAAGCTTTCATTCATCACACACTCGTACCCACATGATTGGCGTACGAAGAAACCGGTCATTTTCCGAGCGACTGCTCAATGGTTTGCGTCCATTCAATCATTCCGCGAAGAGTTGTTGGAAGCAATCCGCAATACAAAGTTCACTCCTTCATGGGGTGAAACTCGCTTGTATAATATGGTGCGCGACCGTGGCGACTGGTGTATTTCACGCCAACGTGTATGGGGAGTTCCGATTCCAGTATTTTACGCGGAAAATGGAGAAGCGATCATTACCGATGAAACCATTGCCCATGTGGCCGACTTGTTCAGAGAACATGGTTCAAATGTATGGTTTGAATGGGAAGCGAATGCTTTGCTTCCGGAAGGCTTCAAGCATGAAGGCAGCCCGAACGGCCAGTTTACAAAAGAAACGGATATTATGGATGTCTGGTTCGACTCCGGTTCTACCCATCAAGGCGTGTTAGTGGAAAGAGACGATCTCGTCTATCCGGCAGATCTGTATTTGGAAGGCTCCGACCAATACCGCGGTTGGTTCAACTCATCTTTGACAACAAGTGTTGCCATCAATGGTATCGCACCATACAAAGGGCTACTGAGCCACGGCTTCACATTGGATGGGGAAGGCCGCAAAATGAGTAAGTCGCTAGGCAACGTCATCGTCCCTTCAAAAGTGATGAACCAGCTAGGCGCCGATATCCTTCGACTTTGGGTGTCTTCCGTCGATTATACGGCAGATGTACGGGTTTCCGATTCGAATTTCAAGCAAGTGTCGGAAGTATACCGTAAAATCCGCAATACGCTCCGCTTCCTGCATGGAAATGTGGCAGATTTCAATCCTGCTACTGACCGCGTCGCGTTTGAAGATATGCGCCCGATCGACCAATACGTTTATGTGAAGCTTCAAGATCTGATCAAAGACGTCCTTGAAGCCTATGAGAAATATGAGTTTGCAGGCGTTTATCACGCAGTGAATAATTTCTGCACAGGTGAATTAAGCTCATTTTATCTTGATATCGCAAAAGACGTCGTTTATATCGAAGGTGTAGATCATCCACACCGTCGTGCAATGCAGACAGTCATGTACGATTCACTTCTAGCCCTGTTGAAGCTATTGACGCCGATCATCCCGCATACGACAGATGAGCTATGGGCTTATCTAGAGAATGTAGAAGAAGAAAGCGTTCAGTTGACAGATATGCCGCAAGCGGAAGATCTTGGAGAGAAAGCGGAAGCACTACGCGAACGTTTCAGCAAATTGATGCTTGTGCGTGACGATGTTTTGAAGGCGCTTGAAGAAGCAAGAAACGCAAAAGTGATCGGTAAATCACTCGAGGCGAAAGTGACGGTCGCATTACCAGAAAAAATGACTGGCATTTTGGCAGCCGACGATATCGATTTCGCTCAATTCTTCATCGTTTCCAAGTTCGAGGAAGGTAACGAGGGAACAATGCCAGCTGATGCAATTCAACTTGACGCTGCAACAGTCCTTGTAGAAAAAGCGGACGGTGAAAAATGTGACCGTTGCTGGACGATTTCCGAAACTGTCGGGATGGATGCAGATCATCCAGATCTATGCTCGCGTTGCGCTGGAGTCGTGAAAAAATACTATTCATAAGCATTTTGGTAAAGGCTGTTTGCAACTGTGGCTATAATCCATAGTTGCAGCAGCCTTTTTCTTTTCCATCGAATGCACGCCAACTTCATGATTGAGTGTACTTTGTGGTAAAATGGAACAGAAACGTCGGACGGGGGTTTTTGGATTGATATTATATTATGGATTGGCTGTTTTATTAATATTGCTTGACCAACTGACAAAATGGCTTGTCGTACAAAACATGAATCTAGGGCAACGAATTCCACTAGTAGAACCTTATTTTGCACTCCTCTCACATCGGAATAAAGGAGCGGCATGGGGAATGCTGGAAGGGCAAATGTGGTTATTTTATATCGTCACGATACTAGTTGTCGGCGGCATTATTTATTTTTTCCACAAGGAAGCGAAGAGCAGTAAGCTATTAAGTGTCAGCCTCATGTTTTTACTTGGTGGCGCACTCGGAAACTTCATAGATCGGTTATTTCGAAAAGAAGTGGTCGATTTTGTTGACATTCTTATTCCAGTCATCAATTATGATTTTCCAATCTTCAACGTAGCGGATGCTGCACTGACAGTTGGTGTCGTTCTCATGATTCTTCACGTCTTACTGGATGAAAAAAAGAACAAGAAAAAGGTGGCATAATGGAACCGTTTGAATTTGTAATAACAGAAGAACACGGCAATGGCAG
>NZ_LQYA01000193.1:0-9865 GCF_001531445.1 Sporosarcina koreensis | reverse complement strand
AAGTCCTTTCAGATATCAACGCTGATTGGTCCCGCACACAAATCCAGCAATGGGTGAAGGACGGAGCAGTTCTTGTAAACGATGGAACCGTTAAACCGAACTATAAAGTGAAAACAGGGGATATCATCGAAGTGATGGAGCCAGAACCTGTTGAACTTGACATCGTTGCGGAAGATCTCGATTTGGAAATCGTCTACGAAGACGCGGATGTTCTTGTTGTAAATAAACCTCAAGGCATGGTTGTCCATCCAGCGCCTGGACATGCGACAGGCACCCTTGTAAATGGTCTCATGCACCAAGTGAAAGACCTTTCAGGAATTAACGGCGTCATGCGTCCAGGGATTGTTCATCGGATTGACAAAGATACTTCAGGATTGCTGATGGTCGCCAAAAATGATCAGGCACATGTATCGCTTGTCGATCAACTCGTCGATAAGTCCGTGACGCGTATTTATACCGCGCTCGTTCATGGCCATATCCCTCATGATCAAGGAACGATCGACGCCCCGATCGGAAGGGATCAAAAAGATCGGCAAAGCATGACGGTTACAGATAAAGGGAAGCATGCGATCACCCATTTCAAAGTATTGGACCGCTTTGGCGATTTTACATTGGTGGAATGCCGTCTGGAAACAGGAAGGACCCACCAAATACGGGTGCATATGAAGTATATCGGCTATCCGCTTGCGGGGGATCCGAAATATGGACCGAGGAAAACAATTGACTTCAACGGTCAAGCGTTGCATGCAGGCACAATCGGCTTCAAACACCCGCGTACTGGGGAATATTTAGAGTTTACACAGCCCTTGCCGGAAGACTTTAACACATTGATTGAAGAAATGCGTTCAGAAAATCGTTGACAAAGTGAAACCGGGCGCCTATACTTATCAATGAAATGAATAGCGATACCTTTAAGATCAGTCCAGAGAGGCTGGGAAGGTTGCACGGAAGTACTGTAGGATAGCTGTGCGCTAATTCTCGGTACGCTTCTTTCTGCACCTGTACCCTCCCGCCATCTTGGCAGGAGGGTTTTTTAATGCAAAAGCGAAGGGCGCTTGCTCAGTTACTAAAAAGGAGGAATTCTCATGACGGAAAAAGCAGTTATTCTTGACGAACAGGCAATTTCCCGGGCGGTGACAAGAATCGCCTACGAGATTATCGAAAAGAACAAAGGTATCGACGAATGTATTCTTGTCGGCATTAAAACAAGAGGGGCCGTGCTTGCTAGAAGGCTGTCGGAAAGAATCAAGCAAATTGAAGGAAAACCGATAATGACAGGCGAGTTGGATATTACGTTGTACAGGGATGACCTTCAACTGAAACATGAGAACAAGGAACCTCAAGTCCACCAGGTCGACATCCAACATGATGTAACAGAAAAGAAAGTGATCCTTGTCGATGATGTCCTTTACACCGGAAGAACAGTGAGAGCGGCGATGGATGCCGTCATCGATCTAGGAAGGCCTGCAGCGATTCAACTAGCAGTCCTGGTTGACAGAGGCCATCGTGAATTGCCGATTCGCCCTGATTATGTCGGGAAAAACATTCCGACATCGAATGAAGAGCGGGTAGTTGTAAATGTCATTGAAGAAGATGGAACAGACGGCGTGACAATCCATACAAAATAAAAACAAGATAGGGATTGAGAGAGCGAAATGGTGAATGACAATAAAGTGTTAGACGTACTCGATAAGCCGGCTCCAGGAAGATGGCTTGCACTCAGTTTGCAACATATGTTTGCAATGTTCGGGGCGACGATCCTCGTGCCGCAATTAGTTGGCTTAAGCCCGGCCATCGCTTTATTGACAAGTGGACTTGCGACACTTGTCTTCATACTTGTCACTCGATTCAAAGTGCCCGCTTATTTGGGTTCATCATTCGCCTTCATTGCACCGATCCTAGCAGCTACAGAGTCTGGCGGCATTGGAAGCGCGATGATTGGCAGTATGTTTGTCGCACTTGTATACGGGTTTATATCATTGGTAATCTGGAGAACGGGATCGGGTTGGATCATGAAAATCCTTCCACCTGTTGTAGTCGGACCCGTGATCATGGTTATCGGATTAGCAGTAGCACCGACAGCAGTGAGTATGGCAAGCACTATCAAAGTGAACGACGTAGCGGAATATAATCTTCTGCATTTCTCAGCTGCGTTAGTCACATTGGCAGCGGCAATCATCTGCCTTATGTTCTTTAGAGGAGTGGTCAGCCTGATGCCGGTCCTCATCGGAATTATCGTCGGTTACATATACTCGGCGGCAATCGGGATATTGGACTTCACCAAAGTGCATGAAGCTGCCTGGTTTGAAATACCAGAATTCCTGCTTCCGGGAATAGACTATGAGTTTGTCATCACCCCGACGTTGCTTGCGATTATGGTTCCGATATCCATCGTAACGATTTCGGAACATATCGGTCACCAACTTGTGCTCGGACGTGTCGTTGAAAGAGATTTCATCAAAGATCCTGGGTTAAACCGGTCGCTGCTCGGAGATGGTCTAGGAACGCTCATCAGTGGTATCCTCGGCGGCCCACCTAAAACGACTTACGGTGAAAATATCGGAGTCATGGCCATCACGAGAGTATATAGCGTCTATGTCATTATTGGAGCTGCGGTGTTTGCGATCCTCTTCTCCTTCATTGGGAAACTGATGGCAATTATCGAGACGATTCCACAAGCTGTGCTTGGCGGAATTTCAATCCTGCTATTCGGGATCATCGCTTCGTCAGGGCTGAGGATGCTCGTCGATCACAAAGTGGATTTTGGTCAGCAACGGAATCTTGTTATTGCTTCAGTCATACTCGTTATCGGAATCGGAGGAGCCTCCATCAATATAAGTGAAACATTCCAAGTGGGAGGAATGGCGCTTGCTGCAATCGTCGGTGTACTTTTAAACCTTATCTTGCCAGGTAGGTCAAATGATAGCATGGAAGATAGTCCAACTGAATAGAAAGACCTTTTAACATTGTACAGAGAGACAAGGAAAGGTTCGGTTGACGGATCGTCATTCAAAATGAATGGCATTGTTCAGTCATGCCCAACTGGCCTTTCCATGAAGTGGAAAGGCTATTTTTTATCCAAACGGAAGGGGATTTTCGAAAATGAAAAACCTATTATCAATGAAGGACCTAACAATCGATGAAATTACGACCATTTTGGATCGAGCAGAGATTCTTAAGCAATATGGAATCCGTGAATTACCAGAAAAATATATGGTTAGCAATCTTTTCTTCGAGCCGAGTACGCGTACGAAAATGAGCTTCGAAGTGGCGGAACGAAAATTAGGTCTGGAAACAATCCCATTTGAAGCGGGTTCCTCAAGCGCGGTTAAGGGAGAAACGCTGTACGACACACTTCGGACGCTAGAGGAAATCGGCATGGATGTTGTTGTCATCAGACACCCCGAAGAACGGTATTACGAAGATTTGATTGGAAAAATGAATTTGTCAATCATAAATGGCGGCGATGGCTCAGGGCAGCATCCGACACAATCATTGCTCGATTTGTTCACAATAAAAGAAGCATTTGGCGGTTTTAAAGGACTCAATATACTCATTGCAGGCGACATCGCTCATAGCAGAGTCGCGAAATCGAATGCGGATGCTCTTACTAAGCTAGGTGCCAATGTCACTTTCCTTTGTCCTGCTGAGTGGGCAGGCGAATTTCCGTCAGTGTGTGAATGGGAGGGAGCCATCGAAAATAGCGATGTCGTCATGCTTCTGAGGGTCCAACATGAAAGGCATGATGGCACTTCAAGATTTACTAAAGAAGAATATCATCAGAGATTTGGGCTGACGGTCGAAAGGGAGAAAATGATGAAGCCTGGATCAATCATCATGCATCCAGCGCCGGTGAACCGTGATGTGGAAATAGCGGGAAGCCTCGTTGAGGGCAGACGTTCAAGAATTTACAAGCAAGTTGAAAACGGCGTATACATACGCGCCGCCATCTTAGAAGTTCTATTGAAAGGAAGGGAATTGACATGGAGAAAATCATTAAGAGTGCCTATGTATTAAACGATGAAGGTGAAATGGTTTTAACGGATGTACGTATCAATGGAGAGCAGATAACAGAAATCGGTACAGATTTGAATGTGGGAAATTCTGAAGTGATTGACGGAGAAGGACTTTTGCTGGCACCTGGCTTCATCGATGTCCATGTTCATTTACGCGAACCTGGCGGAGAGCACAAAGAGACAATCGAAACGGGTACGCTTGCTGCGGCTAAAGGCGGATACACGACCATTTGCGCAATGCCGAATACGAGACCGGTTCCTGATACAAAGGAAAACCTAGCACATGTAAACAAGTTAATTGCTGAAAATGCGCATATACGGGTTCTTCCTTACGCATCCATCACCATCAGGGAAGCCGGAAAAGAACGGACGAACTTGAAAGAACTGAAAGAGAACGGAGCTTTCGCATTTACGGATGACGGCGTCGGCATTCAAGAGGCCGGGATGATGTATGAGGCAATGCGGGACGCTGCAGAGATCGGCATGCCAATTGTCGCTCATTGTGAAGATAATACGTTGATATATGGCGGAGCGGTGCATGAAGGAAAACGGAATAAGGAGCTTGGGCTTCCGGGCATCCCGTCCATCGCCGAATCGGTCCATATCGCACGAGATATTCTTCTCGCCGAAGCTGCTGGCGCCCATTATCATGTTTGCCATGTAAGTACGAAAGAATCGGTGAGGGTCATCCGTGACGCGAAAAAAGCGGGTGTCCACGTGACTGCTGAAGTGAGTCCACATCATCTGATCTTGTTTGAAGACGATATCCCAGGAAACGATGCAGATTGGAAAATGAACCCGCCATTACGAGGTGCGGAAGATTTACAAGCATTGAAGGACGGCCTACTTGACGGCACATTGGATTTCATCGCGACGGACCATGCTCCTCACACTGCGGAAGAGAAAAACGCAGGGTTTGAAAAAGCGCCATTTGGAATAACAGGATTGGAGACGGCGTTCCCTCTTCTATACACGCATTTTGTGAAAACGGGAGAATGGACGTTGAAGCAATTGATTGATTGGATGACAAACAAGCCCGCGGACGTTTTCGGTCTTCCTTACGGGAAAGTCGAAGTCGGAGCACAAGCAGATCTAGTCCTTCTCGATTTGAATAAAGAACAAACAATCGACCGGAACACATTCCTCTCAAAAGGAAAAAATACACCGTTCGACGGCTGGACTTGTGTCGGCTGGCCTGTAACAACAATCTACGGTGGAGACATCGCCTGGCAAGATGGAAAAGTACTGCAAGAAAAAACTAAATGATTCTAATCCATAATTTGCTTAGTTATTCATGCAACCAACGGGAAGGGGAAGTACAATGCCAAAACGCCAAGATATTGAAACGATTCTAGTGATCGGATCCGGTCCGATCATCATCGGTCAGGCGGCCGAATTTGACTACGCAGGAACACAAGCATGCCTTTCAATAAAGGAAGAAGGATACCGGGTAATCCTCATTAATTCGAACCCGGCAACGATCATGACGGATACCGAAATTGCAGATAAAGTTTACATCGAACCGCTGACACTCGATTTTGTCAGCCGCATTATCCGCAAAGAAAGACCAGATGCCCTTCTTCCGACCTTAGGTGGTCAAACGGCTTTAAATATGGCTATTGAACTTCAAGAATCAGGAATTTTAGATGAATATGAAATTGAAATCATCGGGACGGGTCTCGAAGCAATTCAAAAGGCGGAAGATCGAGACCTCTTCCGTTCTCTAATGAAGGAACTGGGCGAACCCGTTCCTGAGAGTGAGATTATCCACACTGTAGAGGGAGCTTATGCGTTTGTAGAAAAGATTGGATACCCGGTAATTGTCCGACCCGCTTTCACACTCGGCGGAACTGGAGGAGGGATTTGTTCGAACGATAAAGAGCTTCTTGAAACTGTATCAAGCGGCTTAAAGTATAGTCCAGTCAATCAATGCCTCCTAGAAAAATCGATAGCAGGACTGAAGGAAATCGAATACGAAGTCATGAGGGATTCCGCAGATAACGCAGTTGTCGTTTGTCATATGGAAAACGTGGATGCAGTCGGTATCCATACGGGCGATTCCATCGTTGTTGCACCATGCCAAACATTGACAGACAACGAAATTGAGATGCTTCGGGATGTTTCATTAAAAATCGTCCGAGCTTTGAAGATTGAGGGCGGCTGCAATGTCCAACTGGCACTCGATTCAGAAAGCCTGACCTACTATATCATTGAAGTGAATCCGCGCGTGAGCCGGTCATCTGCACTAGCTTCAAAAGCTACGGGGTATCCGATTGCTAAATTGGCCGCCAAAATTGCAGTAGGCCTTACATTCGATGAAATGGTGAATCCAATCACCGGTAAAGGGAATGCATTATTTGAACCGGCGATCAATTATATCGTTACAAAAATCCCCAGATGGCCGTTCGATAAATTTGAATCTGCCAAGCGCAATCTTGGGACACAAATGAAAGCTACCGGCGAAGTGATGGCAATCGGCAGTACATTCGAGGAATCGATTTTGAAAGCGGTCCGTTCCCTTGAAACGGGACAATTCGGATTGGCATTGAAAAATGCAGACGAATTGTCGGATGAATGGATTGAAGAGCGGATCCGATTTGCGGGAGACGAAAGACTTTTCTTCATCGGCGAGGCTATGCGCAGGGGCGTTTCGGTGGAAACACTGAAAGAATGGAGTCAAATCGATCTGTACTTCCTTCGCAAATTGGAAAGGATCGTTCAATTTGAGCGTGAGTTGGCGTCACACCCGTTCAACCTTGAAAAACTGATCGAAGCGAAACGAATGGGCTTTTCGGATGTGACAATCGCACAACTTTGGAATGCAGATGAGTTTTCCATCTATAAGCTTCGGAAAGAAAATGGAATTGTACCTGTCTACAAAAAAGTGGATACAAGCACGGACGAATATGAATCCAATGCCCCTTACTTCTATGGGATATATGGGGAGGAAAATGAATCCGTAAAATCCGAAAAGAAAAGCGTCATTGTCCTTGGCTCAGGTCCGATTCGGATTGGTCAAGGCGTAGAGTTCGACTATGCAACCGTCCATTCGATTTGGGCAATCCAACAAGCAGGTTATGAAGCGATTGTCATCAATAACAATCCCGAAACGGTTTCGACAGATTTCTCAGTCTCGGATAAATTGTATTTTGAGCCGCTCACAATCGAAGACGTCATGCATATTATCGATTTGGAACAGTCTGAAGGGGTCGTTGTGCAATTCGGTGGACAGACCGCGATCAATCTTGCAGATGGACTAGAAAAGCGCGGAGTGAAAATTTTAGGGACGTCCCTTGAAGATATCGATCGTGCGGAAAATAGGGATAAATTCGAACGTGTATTACATGAACTGGGTATTCCGCAACCGCTCGGGAAAACAGCGGTATCCATTCCCGAAGCCGTGGAAATTGCCAATGAGATCGGCTATCCAGTACTTGTCAGGCCGTCCTATGTATTAGGCGGACGCGCGATGGAAATCGTCTATCAGGAGCAAGAGATGCTCCATTATATGGAACATGCAGTTGAAGCAAGTCCCGAACATCCAGTACTCATTGACCGCTACTTGACGGGGACGGAAATCGAAGTTGACGGAATTTGTGACGGAGAAAATGTGTTGATTCCGGGAATTATGGAGCATATTGAACGGGCAGGCGTCCATTCAGGAGATTCCATCGCAGTTTATCCTCCGCAGAACTTGTCTGCGGCGATGGTGGAGACGATTGTTGACTATACGGAACGATTGGCGCTTGGACTAAATATTAAAGGGCTTCTCAATATCCAATTTGTCATCTCTGAGAGCCAAGTATATGTTATCGAGGTGAATCCGCGGTCGAGCAGGACGGTTCCATTCCTAAGTAAAATTACGAATATACCGATGGCAAACATCGCAACAAAAGCGATTTTAGGCCAATCAATCCTTGAGCAGGACTATGCAACAGGCCTTGCAGCGGCGCCTGAAGGGGTCTATGTGAAAGTTCCGGTATTTTCATTCGCAAAGCTCCGCCGTGTCGATACAACATTAGGACCTGAGATGAAATCGACAGGCGAGGTCATGGGGAAAGATTTGACATTGGAAAAAGCACTATATAAAGGCCTTGTAGCAGCAGGAATGACGATTAAAGACTATGGAACTGTTCTGATAACGGTGTCGGATAAAGACAAGGAAGAAGTTTTAGACCTTGCAAGGCGGTTCACGAATATCGGATACCGTATCCTTGCTACAGTTGGGACAGCTAACAGATTGGCGAAAGCCGGTATAGAAGTGAAGATTGTCAACAAGATAGGCTCGGAAAGTCCGACGCTTATCGATGTCATTCAAAAAGGCGATGTTCAACTCGTTATCAATACATTGACGAAAGGTAAATTGCCTGAAAGAGACGGTTTCCGTATTCGACGTGAATCCGTCGAGAACGGTATCCCATGCTTCACATCCATCGATACGGCAGAAGCAATGATACGGGTAGTCGAATCTCTGACATTCCAAACAGATAAAATGCAAAAGCAGCAGGTGATAATATGATCATCCAAGATCGGATGAAAGTGACGGGTCAACGAGAAATTGCAAAGAATATATTTGAAATGAAACTAACTGGCAAGCTGGTAGGGGAAATCAATTCCCCTGGCCAGTTTGTCCATATCCGGGTATCGGATTCATTCGAGCCATTGTTAAGAAGACCGATCTCGATTGCATCCGTAGATGTTGAAGGTAACGAGATGACAATCATTTATCGCGCTGAAGGGCGCGGCACCCAACTGCTTTCATTGAAAAAAGCAGGCGACGAAGTAGATGTGCTCGGTCCGCTAGGCAATGGTTTTCCAGTAGATGAAACTTTACCGGGCGAAACTGCGGTACTCATCGGTGGAGGAATCGGGGTGCCGCCTTTATACGAATTATCGAAACAACTGACTGCGAAGGGAGTTACATGCATACATGTACTAGGCTTCCAAACTGCAGATGTGTCGTTTTACGAAGAGGAGTTCAATCAATTAGGTGGCACATATATCGCAACTGTGGATGGATCAAAAGGGACAGCAGGTTTTGTCACGAATGTAATGGAAACAATCGGAGACGAGTTCACGACATACTATACTTGTGGTCCGATGCCAATGCTGAATGCGGTTCAAACAGCTTACACCGGCAAAAAAGGGTTCCTTTCATTCGAACAGCGCATGGGTTGCGGCATAGGTGCTTGCTTCGCCTGCGTTTGCCAAACGACAGATAAGACGGAAAAAGACTATGTGAAAGTATGCTCGGATGGACCAGTATTTCCTGCAGGGGTGGTGTCGATATGAATAGATTGGCAGTTGAATTGCCTGGATTGCAATTGAAAAACCCAATTATGCCGGCATCCGGCTGTTTCGGATTCGGCAAGGAATACGGGAATTTGTATGACCTGTCAATGTTAGGCGCAATTATGATCAAAGCGACAACTCTTGAAACGCGGTTCGGCAACCCGACTCCTCGCGTCGCGGAAACAGCGTCAGGCATGTTGAATGCGATCGGTTTGCAAAATCCGGGAGTGCAAAGCGTTATGGAAAATGAACTTCCGTGGCTGGAACAATTTGATGTTCCAATCATTGCAAACGTAGCAGGAACAGAAACAGCGGATTATGTAGAAGTGGCAAAAACAATTTCGATGGCACCGAACGTGAAAGCGTTGGAATTGAACATTTCATGTCCGAACGTAAAATGCGGTGGCATCACTTTTGGCACCGATCCACAGCAAGCACATGATCTGACAAAGGCAGTAAAAGAAGTTTCAGAAGTGCCGGTGTATGTAAAGCTGTCACCGAATGTTACGGATATAAAAGCAATCGCAAAAGCGGTCGAGACTGGCGGGGGGGGAGGG
>NZ_LQYA01000023.1:69730-101400 GCF_001531445.1 Sporosarcina koreensis | reverse complement strand
ATGCCGGTCGCGCCGGTTGCTCCCGTCGGACCGGGAACACCTTGAATGCCTTGAGTACCTGTCGCACCGGTTGCACCTGTAGCACCGGGAACACCTTGAATGCCTTGAGTACCTGTCGCACCGGTTGCACCTGTAGCACCGGGAACACCTTGAATGCCTTGAGTACCTGTCGCACCGGTTGCTCCGGTTGGACCGGGATCGCCTTGGATTCCTTGGATGCCTGTTGCGCCGGTTGCACCTGTCGGACCTGGGTCACCTTGGATTCCTTGGATGCCGGTCGCACCGGTTGCACCTGTCGGACCAGTCAGCCCCGGAACACCTTGGATTCCTTGCGCACCTGTAGCTCCAGTCGCTCCCGTTGCACCAGTCGGTCCCGTTTCACCTTGAACCCCTTGCGGACCGGTCGCGCCGGTTGCTCCCGTTGGACCAGGCGGGCATGGGCGGTTAGGAGAATGTGATTGCCTGCAACTTCTACATGGAAAACTTCTATTCCCTCTCATTTTTTCACCCCCTTTTTTACATCAGTATTACTTTATTCAAACAAATGATGATTGCTTGTACTAATGTTCCTAAAGGGGGGGTGAAGCGACGGCTACTGATTGAAACGATGTTCGAAGTACTTCTCATTAAATAAGACGCTTGGATGATCCGGTACAAGAGACAATGCTTTCATATGATATTCATACGCCTTTTCAAATTGTCCCAATTGATCGTAGCAATAGCATAAATCGATATGCGGCATCCAAGTCCACACGGCTTCATTCGCAATCCCCATAGAGTGTGGTCTGTCCAAAGTAAATATCATTTCCAGCCAAAAAACCGCCAATCCCATCTCTCCATGTCCTATAAAATAGCGTCCAATCTCACTGCAAGCCTCCGCCCGCGGTTTATCGTATTCGAACGTTTTGAATAAATATCGGAGAGATTTGCGATCATCGCTGTTTTTATAGCAATGTGAAAGATGTAAACACGCCGTAATATTATCTTCCAGCCAACCGCCTTCCAACGACAAGAATTTCTCAAAATAGATGATGGCCTCTTCTTTTCTGTCGTTATCCATTAATTCATTCGCAAAGTATAGAGTATCCCTCAAGGAAAACGGCTCCTGATTTTCATGCATGCGCAAGTAAATTTCAAGATTTCTTGGTGTGTGTGCTTTTTCTTTTTGATGTGTGATAGCAACGTCACTTTCAATCACATCTCCGAACACCTCTAAATACTCGTGTACTTTTCCAACCCATCTGAACCCTGCTTCGCGCCGAACAATCCTATTCCGCCGTAAACTATGTGTGACATTTCCGTTGCTATCCACCCCCAAATGATAGGGCATAGACACCCTGTTTACTTTCCCGTCAAGTTGCTCTTTAAGTTCTCGAAATCCATGTCTGTCCAATTCCTGTAAAACATCGTCCGCATCCAACCACATAATATAGTCCTTCGTAGCGTTCGCAAATGAATAGTTCCGAGCAGCCGCAAAATCATCCACCCACGCAAAATCCAAAACTTTGTCCGCATATTTCTCAGCAATCTCCCTGGTCCCGTCAACTGATCCAGTATCGACAATAATTATTTCATCCATAAATTCACTTACCGAACGCAAACACCGTTCCAGCACTTTCTCTTCATCCCGTACAATCATACATAGACTAATTTCTTGATGGTCGCTGAACATTCATTTCATCTCCGTTGTAAGCAGTTGTTTTACTATACGAACGGCAACTAGCGAATGCTAGGCATTACGGCAAGAAAATAAAGTCACGCCGACCATTTAACGTAATTTCAACGAGACGGTGCCGCCAATATTTCCAATGTTGTTTATTGGATAAGGCTCACTTATACTTAATTCACCACATCTGAATTTTTATAATGGAAGGGGAGTAATTTATGAAACTTGGTGCATTCTCTGTCAGCCTCACTGTAAAAGACATTCATCAATCGAAATCATTTTACGAAAATCTTGGTTTTCAAACATTCGGAGGTAACATTGAACAGAACTGGCTCATTATGAAAAACGAAAATTGCATCATTGGCCTCTTCCAAGGAATGTTCGACAAAAACATTCTCACTTTTAACCCCGGCTGGAATGAAAACGCCGAAAGTCTTGATTCATTTACGGATATCCGGTACCTTCAGCAGCAGCTGAAAGAGAAAGGGATGCAACTGCTTACCGAGGCGGATGAATCCAGTGCAGGGGTCGCGAGTTTTACTCTTGAGGATCCGGATGGCAATCTGATTCTTGTGGATCAACATGTGAATCGCCCATGAAAAAAACCCATTCAAGGTCGACTTGGATGGGGTCTAGTTCAGGTAACTATGTAAATAATTGTCTGCGACCCTCTATTTCCATATTCATGGTCCATCCCCCGTTCCACTTCTTATAAATCACCTGCCTTTCGCATAAAAACCATTGTAAACTTGAAACTATTCATATGCTTTTTCGTATAGTAGTCTATCTTGCAAGCATAGTAATTGAATGAATCATATGCAATGTAAAGAAAGGAACGTGATTGATCATGAGATCTGCCAACCCAAGTTTTGGGGAAAACACCTTCAAAGGACTGCGGTCAGAAAAAGGCGCGGCGATGACCATTCAAGGGACCGTGAACAAGACGTTCATCCTGTTCCTGTTGATATGTGCAACCGCTGTTTTCACATGGCATCAATACTTTTCAGGGAATGATATTCAGGCGTGGCTTTGGATTGGACTCTTAGGCGGTTTCATCGTAGCCCTCATTACCATTTTTGCGAAAAGGGCGGCTCCCTACACCGCGCCTCTGTACGCATTATTGGAAGGGCTTGCGATCGGAGGCATTTCCGCCATGTTTGAGTCCCAATTTGAAGGCATTACGACACAGGCGATCCTTTTGACGCTCGGAACTTTATTCTCCCTGCTTCTTGTGTATCGCTCAGGCCTTATCAAAGTGACCGAGAACTTCAAGCTTGGCGTCGTTGTTGCGACGGGTGCAATATTCTTTGTATATCTTGCGGATTTCATCCTTCGCTTTTTTGGCATGGAAGTCCCCTTCATCCATGAGACAGGACTCGTCGGCATCCTCATTTCTGTCGCGATTGTAGTCGTTGCCGCATTGAATCTAGTCCTTGATTTTGATTTCATTGAAAAAGGGACCGAACAGCAAGCGCCAAAGTATATGGAATGGTACGGCGCATTCGGCTTAATGGTTACGCTAGTTTGGTTGTATTTTGAAATTCTTAGGCTTCTATCTAAAATAAGAAGCAATCGATAAAGTAGGTGGTGGCGAAATGGGCTTTTCTCCGTTTGATGATTTTATGTTTAATGCTATGCCGATATTTGGTTTCGTCATTTTCGCCATCGTCATTGGCGGATTCATATTTGTAATTGTTAAAGGCATCGGCCAATGGTCCTCCAACAATGGCTCGCCTCGCTTGACGGTTTCCGCTCAGGTGAAGACGAAACGCACGAATACAAGGGGCGGCAGCGGCGACTCTTCCGCCCATACGAGTTATTATGTTACGTTCCAAGTGGAGAGCGGCGACCGTATGGAATTAAAAATGTCCGGCAAGGAATACGGCATGTTAGCTGACGGTGATCTCGGCATCCTAACGTTCCAAGGCACCAGATATTTGGGATTTGAACGAAAAGGCACAACAGACTAATCAAAATCCATCCTTTTGAGTATCCCAACTCAAGGATGGATTTTTCTATTCCACCGCCCTCTTTCGGTGCCTGTGCAACACACATTTATGACAATTCATCCTTAATGATATTCATGCAGTTTCTCTCAACCATTTCCCTGTGACATTAACCTTTTAAATAACGCAATATACAATTGTAGTGCATTATCTGAATTGTTCATTGCACAGGCACCGAAACAGTTTATTATATTCTGATTTGCGCATATCAATACCTTTTACCCATTATTCGATTTTTCTAATAGTTTTATTAATATACTATTGATTATTTTCTGTATTTTTGTTACCGTAACCAATATGGCATGCTGGTAGTCTTTCAAACTGTGCGGGGTCGATTAGGGGGTCGACTCTATTAAATTGTGGCATGACATACATTATGTGGCAAGGGGATGAAAGGGAATGACAATGAAGGTGAAGAAAGCGGATCGTCCTGTCAAACGGGAAATGCAGCGAAGGTCAGACGGTCTGCTTGATTATGAACGGCTCATCGAAACGGAAGAGTTTAAGCAATTGGTAAGAAAGAAAAAACGCTTTATGATGCCTTATGTAATTGCTTTTTTTGCTATCTATTTATTGCTCCCCATTTTGACGGGATATACGTCGATTCTTGAAACACGGGCGATTGGCTGGATGACGTGGACATGGGTCTATGCGTTTGGCATGTTTATCATGGTTTGGGTGTTCACGCAGATCTATGTTAAGAAGTCGAGAGAATTTGATAGCGACGTCGAGCATTTGCTCGAAAAACACGTTCGGAAATAAAGGGGGAACGAAGCATGGGTTTAATGTCTTATGGAATCTTTTTTGCAGTTATTCTTTTGACGCTTTACATCACATATTGGGCTGCTAAGCAGACGCGGACGGCGAGTGAGTTTTATACGGCAGGCGGTTCACTGACAGGTTGGCAAAACGGGATGGCCATTGCGGGGGACTATTTATCGGCTGCCTCATTTTTAGGAATTGCCGGAGCGATTTCATTGAATGGCTTTGACGGGTTTTATTACAGCGTCGGCTGGCTGACCGCTTACCTCGTCGTATTGTTTTTAATTGCGGAACCACTACGGAACCTCGGAAAGTATACGATGGCTGATATGATCGGTTCACGGTTCGGGGCGAAGAAAGTCCGCGGCGCCGCGGCGCTTAATACGATTACAATCGTCCTTTTCTATATGCTTGCACAACTTGTCGGAGCCGGCGCGCTCATTAAGCTGCTATTTGGCATCGACTACTGGATTTCCGTTCTCATCGTCGGTGTCATGATGATGATCTACGTATTATTTGGCGGAATGACTGCTACGAGCTGGGTGCAGATCATCAAAGCAATCTTGCTAATGATCGGAACCATCGTCATTTCATTCCTCGTTCTTATGAAATTTAATTTTAACTTTGTCGGCATGTTCGATGTCATGCGGACAGCGACGCCTCATGGAGAGTCATTCCTTCATTCAGGGGTCGTCTATAAAGATCCGATCGGCCTCATTTCAGTGTTGCTTGCGCTCGTACTCGGAACTGCAGGATTGCCACATATCCTTATGCGCTTCTTTACTGTTAAAGATGCAAAGACTGCGCGCTCTTCCGTCGTGTACGCTGTATGGATCATCGGGATTTTCTATGTCATGACGATTTTCCTCGGCTTTGGTGCTGCCAAATTCGTTGGTGCAGATGCCATCATCGCGGAAAACTCTGCGGGCAATATGGCCGCCCCGATGTTAGCAGGAGTGCTTGGCGGCGATATGCTTGAATCATTCGTTGCGGCCGTTGCATTTGCTACAATCCTAGCAGTCGTTGCAGGGCTCGTGCTGTCCGGCGCATCAGCCATTGCACATGATATTTACGCACAAATCATCAAAAAAGGAAAAGTGACAGAAAAGCAGCAAGTAAAAGCAGCACGCTATGCGGCAATTGGCGTTTCTGTCGTCTCCATCTTGCTTGCACTTGGATCTGAAAAGCTAAATGTCGCGTTCCTCGTGTCGCTTGCATTCTGTATCGCAGCGTCCGCGAACGTTCCGACGATTCTATTCACGATCTACTGGCGTAAATTCAACACGACTGGCGCGGTTGCTTCTATGCTGACAGGGCTTATTACTGCCCTCGTCCTCGTCGCGGTCAGTCCGAACGTCATCAATCCGGTTGAAGGCGCTGCATTCTTCGTCGGCGAACCGCTCTTCCCGTTCGTCAATCCGGCGATCATCTCGATTCCGGCCGGTTTCATTGCCGCCATTATCGGTACGTATGTCGGCGCGAAACGTATGGAGGCCGAAGAAGTCGCCTACGCGGAAGTCCGTTTCAAAGCGGAAGCAGGATATCGCGGGTTGGAAGGACAAGCCCCGAATTGATTGTTTGAATGAAATATGAAGAGCCCTCGGTAACTGAGTTAAGGTTTCCGAAGGCTCTTTTGTCCCCTACTCTTCAGCCGCTTCATTGTAGAGTTGAAGTCCGTTTGGATGCGGCGATACAAATTACTTCTGTCCCTTTTTACCAAGCTTCTCATTACCTCGTTTAAAATTGCCCGTGATTTTCGCTAACAACAACTGTATTTCAGTTGGACTATCTTCTACATCCCTGATCCTTGCAACAAGACGGTCTGCTTCCTTACCGTTTACAATTTTAATTTGTTTGCCCTCGTAACTGATCATGACTGTCCCTTTTTTCGTTATTTGATATGTAAATGGCTCCTCACCTAATCTGTTTCTTTTATCTATCTCACTCACAATACCCTCTCCTTACTTTCATTGCTCCTCTGACCCGAAATCGGTGCCTGTGCAAGAAGCATTTATGACAATTCAAGGAAGTTAATATTAATGCAAAAGTCAACAATCGATCTCTAGTGAATTCAGTCTTTGATTAACCTCATTATGCAATTACAGTGTATAGTCCGAATCGTTTTTCGCACAGGTACCAAAAGTATTCTGAATTGCGCAACCCACAGGAACCAATTATATTTTCAATAAAAGCCTTCATATTGGTAAAGAGATGATCATCATCGCACCACCCTTTCCCCCATTTTTTGCTTCAATCGAGCCGCCATGTTTTTCGATGATAGATTTTGAGATATGAAGACCTAACCCTGCATGTCCCTTTCTTCGGGCCCCTTGGTAAAATGCTTCAAACAGCTTCGTTATCTGTCCTGCCGAAAACCCCGGTCCGTCATCAGCTATTTTTATCATAAGCTTCTCCTCCGTAAGTTTGACTTCAAAGAGAATCTCACCTTTATCGACGAAACGCAAACTGTTGGAAATCAAATTATCAAATACTTGTGTCAACCGGTATGGATCAGCATATATCTCATCTTTCTCTTTGCGCTCATCTTCAATATTCCCGGTAAACTGAACTTCCTCCTTCGTGCAAAGGAGCTCATAGTCTTCCATCTTTTCAGTGAAAAATTCAATCGGATCAATTGCCACTTTGTCCACTACAAACGAATCATTTTCCAAAATCGCTGTTTCATTCAGATCATGAACAAGCTTCACTGCACTTGCCATATTCTTTTTTATGACAGGAATATATCGCTCGAACCGATCAATTCCCCTCTTATGCGCTTCCTCCAAACCTTCTACATGGCCTTGGATAATTGTCAAAGGGGTGCGAATATCATGCGCCAATGCGGCAATGGCTTCCTTCCTCTGTTTCTGCAAATCCCATTCGCGTTGCAGCGAGTCCGACAACTCATCCCTCATCTGTTCAAATGCAACAGTCAATTCCTTCACTTCTGTAATGTTTCCTGAGTAATCAAAAGAAAATTGCAAGTTCCTATTACGGATAGAAGAGGTTGCCTTCATCAACTGTCCAAGCGGCTTTTTCAATTGAAGGTTTAATCGCTTGACAAACACAATTGTAAAGAGAATGACGTATATAAAAGGGGCCAACAGAAACAGGATCGTAATGGTTTTAACTAACAATGCTTCCGATTCATTGATAGGTGTTACCTTCAACGTATAATATAAGAGTAGTACCCCTTGCAAGGACCCTCCCTCTGATAAGATCGGTATATATTTTTCATAATAATCACCGGGTCCATTTTCTACTAAATTCAAACTGTCCAATAGACGCTCGCTTGTCATATCGGATTCGTCAGGTAGGTTTCCGTATTGATAAACGCCTTTTTCATTGACGACTTTATACTTAAATCCTTCCTTCGGGATGATTTCTTCCAATGACTCCTTGCCTGATTCTTTCATCAAACCATCTTTTTCGTGCTTTACTTGTTCCTCAATTGAAGGAATCATTTTTTCATAATGGTTTGCATAGTACGTTTTATCTTCGCCAATGAAGAGCAGTGCGACCCATGTAATGAGCGTACATCCGAAACTCGCAAATAAAATCTTCACAATCATCCGGTGAAGCCTGCTTTTGATCGATACTGTTTTCATATCCACTTATACCCTACTCCCCAAACAGTTTGTATAAATGTCACAGTCGGTTCGATTTCCATGAATTTCGCCCGTATTTTCTTAATATGTTCCGTTACAGTTGAATCGTCTCCATCCGCTTCAAGCCCCCAAATCCGTTAATATATATATGGGTTCTCGAAAAAACTTGCCCTCTATGTAATGAAAGAAACCATACGATGGAAAACTGTTTGCTCGTCAACTCCACGTCAATCCCGTTGAGCCGAACTGAGCGGCCCTTATAATCAATCGTCAGCCTGTCAAATTGGAGTTCCGTTTTATCTTTCCCATCGATCTTTCGTCTTTCCCGTCTCAAATGGGCATGGACTCTCGCTTTTAATTCAGACAAGCTGAACGGCTTTACAATATAATCATCTCCGCCGACAACGAGCCCCTTCACCCGATCTGTTTCATCTTGGCAAGCACTTAGAAAGAGTATCGGTCCACGGACAACAGGGCGGATATGCTCGCACACTTCAAAGCCATCCAACCCGTCCATCATGACATCCAACAACACCAAATCCGGTTTTTTTGCTGCCTCTATGATCGCGCGTTCACCGTCAAAAGCAGTAAGAATCTCATACCCCTCATCTTCAAGCGCATCTTGAATAAAGGAAACAATCTCTTCCTCATCATCTACAATTAAAATTGTTTCTGTCGCCATCCTACATCTTCCCTTTTTCTATTATCATACCTTTCAATTCTAACGAAAGTATAATATTCGCCGTTATACTTCCTTTATCCTCTACTTGTAATCTACAGATACTAAAAGGTATAGGGGGATATCGGATGAAACGTATTGAGGTTTTGGACGGTTTGCGTGGTTTTGCTTTGCTAGGAATTTTAATCGTAAACATTAATTTTTTCAATGAATCACTAATGGCAATAAGCCTTGGAGGGCTGCCTGTAGAAGGGTCGCTGAATGAAACAATTAAAACAGTATCAGCTCTGTTCGTAGAAGGGAAATTCATTTTATTATTTTCATTTTTATTCGGATATGGTGCGGTCATTTTATATTCGAATGCTGAAGCTGCTAAAAGAAAATTCACTCCAATGTTTATTAGAAGAATGCTCGCCTTGCTTTTCTTCGGCGTTTTACACGGCATTTTCATTTGGCATGGGGATGTTTTAACAAGTTATGCTTTGATGGGCCTTCTTCTATTGCCATTCATACGTCGCAGCCCGAAAACGACCCTTATTTGGTCCATCGTTTTTACATTGTTGATCCCACTAATCATGACACTTTTTATGATTGTAGGCAGCCTGTCAGGAGGGAGTAATATTGAAAATATGTATACAATTGATCCGTCACAAATCATAGCTTTTCAACAGGAGGATCAGCAGATTTACGGGGAAGGCACGTATATGGAAATGACAGCAAAGCGGATTAATGATTATATTGCTAGCTTGCTGAATATGATATTATTCTTCCCTCAAATTTTAGGCACTTTTTTATTGGGAGCTTATTTTGCGAAGCGGAAGTTCTTTGAAGACATTTATAGTAAAAAGAGCACCTTCGTAAAATTAGGATGGGTCGGCGGCTTTGCTGGAATTGCATTCACTATTCCACGGATACTATCGGACTCTTCCAATACATTATTGGATGTTGGAAGTGTCTTCATTGGTGCGCCATTGCTTATGCTTTCCTACGTTTCTATTTTCTCGATAGTTTTCATGAAGTATCCGAAGTCTTTACACTTTTTCACCTATCCCGGGAAAATGGCGTTTTCGATGTACATTTTGCAATCCATCATGTGCAGCCTTGTTTTCTACAGCTATGGACTCGGTCTTTTTGGCAAATTAACACTATGGCAAACGACCGCCACAGCATTTATGCTGTTCGGATTGCAAATGCTCCTAAGCGCTTTTTGGCTACGACATTTCAAAACAGGTCCGCTCGAATATACATGGCGGATACTATATAGAGGAAAACGATAAACTGCATGCCAGGTTAAGCTTACTGATAACGGAGCCTAAAGCGGTGCCTGTGCAAGACACATTTATGACAATTCAAGAAAATGAATGTACATGCATGTATTAGCAACTACGTTCTTGTTACATCAAGCTTTGCTTAACTTCTTTATGCAATTGTAGTGTATTATCTGAATTGTATGTTGCACAGGCACCGAAAAGATTCTGAATACGAGAAGAAGCCAATTGTACTTGGGTACGATTGGCTTCTTCATGTTGTCTATGTGTTTAAGTTCCTTAATAATGTGCTACGCCGTCTCGTTTCATTTCGGTCATTTGATACGCGTCGAGCAAGCGGTTCAGTTCTTCAAGTGTGAGCACGTTGTAACGCAGGCAGAGATCTTTAAGCGGGACGCCTGTTTCGAATGATTCGCGTGCAATTTTTGAAGACATTTCATAGCCAATGTATGGTGTTAGCGCCGTGATCGTGCCGATGCTTTTTTCCACATATTCCTGCATTTGCTTAACATTCGCAGTGATGCCGCTGATGCAGTACTTGCGGAATACTTCGATGCCGTTGTTCATGACTGTCAATGATTGCAATAAATTATAGACGAGCACGGGCTCCATGACATTCAATTCGAATTGGCCTGCTTCGGAAGCCAGGCTGATTGTATGATCGTTTCCGATTACTTGGAAGGCGATTTGATTCATCACTTCCGCCATGACGGGATTCACTTTCCCCGGCATGATTGATGAACCCGGCTGTCTTGCAGGAAGGTTGATTTCATTCAGGCCGGCTCTTGGACCTGAGGCCATCAACCGCAGATCGTTAGCCATTTTCGACAGATTGATCATACAGATTTTCAAGACGGAGGAAAGCTCGGTATATACGTCCGTGTTCTGCGTCGAATCGATCAAGTTTTCAGCGGACTTCAATGGCAAACCGCTAATTTCACGGAGATGCTCTACGGCTGTTTCAATGTATTTCACATTTGCATTCAGCCCGGTCCCGATTGCAGTAGCACCCATATTGATTTCAGAAAGATGCACTCTTGTCCTGCCGATCCGTTCAATATCGCGTTCGATGACACTTCGGTATGCACTGAATTCTTGTCCTAATCGAACGGGAACAGCATCCTGCAAGTGGGTTCTCCCCATCTTTATGACACCATCAAATTCCTGCTCCTTCGCCTTCAGCTCGTCCGCGAAGCGCTCAAGCGTTTCAAGCAATTGATTGACCATTTGTTGTGTCGCGATTTTAATCGCTGTCGGGAATGCATCATTTGTTGACTGGGACATATTGACATGGTTATTCGGACTTATGTATGCATAGTCGCCTTTTTCACGTCCCATGATTTCAAGCGCGCGATTCGCGATCACTTCATTCGCATTCATGTTGAATGAAGTGCCAGCGCCCCCTTGTATCGGGTCGACGATGAACTGGTCCGTCAACGTTCCTTCGATTACCTCTTCTGCGGCTTTAACGATGGCAAATCCCACGTCCTCCGGCAGATCATTGACAACAACATTTGAAATGGCTGCAGCTTTTTTCACAATCCCGATTGCGCGAATCAATTCTGGATGCATGCGCTCTTTCGTAATTGGAAAGTTTTCAGTCGCCCGTATCGTTTGAATCCCGTAATATGCATGATCGGGAACCTCTTTTTCCCCTAAGAAATCCTTCTCAATTCTTCCAAAATTCATATGTACCTTGTCCTCTCATTATGAATATTACCAAATAGGCGTACGATGAACATTGCCTGGACAGTTTTTCTGTCTAGCTTCATGTACATCGTACGCCTTTTATCGTAGGAATGCTATCGTTTTCTTCAATAATATTGTGATACTTTTTCAGCCGTTATACTTCGTCTCACTCAACAATATAACCATCCCTCATAGTAATGATCCGATCGGCATAAGGAAGCATCTCTTCGTCATGCGTCACCATCAATGTTGTAAGGTTCAACGTTTTTGTTAGTTCACGAAGCAACTCCATCACATCCTTTGAACGTTTTGTATCAAGGCTTGCTGTCGGCTCATCGGCGAACAGTATTTTCGGCTGATGGATGATCGCCCGTGCAATGGCGACCCTTTGCCGTTCCCCACCGGACAAGGAAGCCGGATAGGCATCTTTCCGATGATTCATCTCTACCAGCTTCAATATCTTCTCAACTTCTTTCACCTGTTCCTGCTTGCCGAGCTTTGTTTTAGAAACATCGAGCATTACCAACAGCTGTTCCTCCACTGTCAAAAACGGGACTAAATGGGACGACTGAAAGACGAATCCGAATTCCTTCGCCCGCACTTGGCGGATTTCCTCCTGGGACATCTTCGTCATATCTTTCGTTTCAAACAGAATCTTCCCGTCCGATGCCCGTTGCAGTCCGGCCGCAATCGTCAGAATCGTCGACTTGCCAGATCCCGACGGACCGACAAGCGCCGTAATCTCCCCTTCCTTCAAGGACAGATTGACACCTTTTAAAATCTGCTCCTCCACTTCACCGGACGTGAACGACTTTGTGACATCTTCTATAAGAAAGTTGGCCATCTTACATCTCTCCTTGTTGAATCGCTTGAAGCGGTTCGATTTTTTTAATTTGGAAGCCTGAGATCGTTGCTCCGATAAAACCGACGATGAGGAATACAGCCGATAACATCATTACTGTATCAAGCGTCAAGTGGAACGGCATTCCCGCCGGCGCCAATACATTGAACAATTGGCTGAGCCCAACACTGAGCGCAAGCGCGACGATTGTAATGACCATCATTTGCACCCAAATCATTCTGAACAAAGCAATCGTCTTCATGCCAATCGCTTTCAAGATGCCGTACAAGCCGATTTTCTGGACATTCATCATATAGAAGAAAATCGCAAACAGCATGCCGCTAATGACGACGAGGAACCAAATGATCATGTTGAGCGACATTTGTTCTGCACTATAGCTCGGAATGGCGTTCAAAAATGATTTATTCGAGAACGACTCGAGTCCAATGAACATAGGAGCGTCCTTAGCAGGGATGAAAATCGTCTGCATTTCCATGACACGGTACATTTCCTGATAGTTCGTCATGTTGATATAAGCTACCGGCGCGTGGCTATATTTCTTTTTGTCGACAAATCCCTTAACGATGAATTCACCGCTGAACTGATTGTTTGACAGCACGTCGCCGACTGCAATGCCCTCGTCCTTCAGAGAGCTGTCCAAGATGATTTCACCTTCCTGTACCGTTTCAAATACATCGGACTCTGTCGACGTGACAAACGCAACGCTATGCTGCTTGTCGTCCGCATCGTTGACAAATCCCATTTGGACCGAAAATGCAGCCGCCCCCGGATTCTCTTCCATAATCTGTTCTTGCAGATCGATATCTATTTTCGACAAGTTGTACGTCTGCTTCGCATCTTCATTCAAATAAAATTGACCAGTCGGCATATCCTTGATAAGCGCCGCATTATCCTGCGACAAACCGTTTGCCAAGCCGGAAATAATAAACGTCAGAAAACTGACGAGGAAAATGATTGAGCCGAGAATTAAAAACTTCGCTTTGTTCTTCTTCATTTCTTTCCATGCTATCTTCATCAAAAACGCCTCCGTTATTTGTTATATCGTTATAATAAAACACCAACATTAACGGAACATGAACATATTGTGATTGCATTCAGCGTACATATTGTATATAGTGTGTATATACACATTCAACAGCAAGGGAGGATCGATATGCATATTTTGATTTCCAACAGCTCAAAAGAACCTATCTACAATCAAATAAAAGACCAAATTAAGCAACTGGTTTTGTCGGGAGAATTAAAAGAAGGCGATGTCCTCCCATCGATGCGACAGCTTGCAAAGGATCTACATATAAGCGTCATTACAACGAAACGCGCGTATGAGGAGTTGGAGAAAGAGGGTTTTATTTTCTCAGTCATAGGAAAAGGGTCGTTTGTGTCTGAACAGAATAATGAAATGATTCTTGAACGAAAAAGGATAGCAATCGAAGAGCAGTTAATAGCTGCAATCCAAAATAGTAAAGAAATAGGAGTCGGTTTAGGAGAATTAAAAGAATTACTAACAATGCTATATAAGGGGGACTTATGATGGAAAACGTTATTGAACTGCAAAATGTAAATAAAGCCTTCAAAGGGTTTGAGCTGAAAGACATGTCTATCTCCGTTAAGAAAGGCTTTGTTACAGGTTTTATTGGTGGTAATGGAGTAGGAAAATCCACAACGATCAAGTTAATTATGAATTTATTACAACCGGACAGTGGAGAGATATCTCTTTTTGGTCTGAATTATAAAAAGCATGAAAAAGAAATCAAGCAGCGAATCGGCTTTGTATTCGATCACAACGTTTTTTATGAACATATTACATTGGCTGAAATGAAGAAAATTATAAAGCCTGCCTACAAAAACTGGGACGATACTATATTTTATCAGTATGTTAATTTGTTTGAACTGCCGTTGAAGAAACCGATAAAGACCTTTTCGAAAGGCATGATGATGAAGGCTTCATTAGCTTTTGCGTTATCCCATCGCGCCGAGTTAATTATTATGGATGAACCAACATCGGGATTAGACCCTATTTTTCGCAGGGAACTGTTAGATATCCTCCATGACCTTATGGAGGATGAAGAAAAAACAATTTTCTTTTCCACGCATATTACGACAGACTTAGATCGAATCGCAGACTATATAACCTTCATCCATAATGGACAGCATATTTTCACAAAAGAGCATTATAAAATCGAAGAAGATTATGCGATTGTAAAAGGCGAAACGAATTTATTAGATCGTGATACAGAGCAAGAGTTTCTAGGTATTCGAAAATCCAATCATGGATTTGAAGCATTAACGACAAACAAAAAACGCACGGCAAATCTTTTTGGTGATACAGTCATTTTGGAGAAACCGACACTTGAAGATATTATGCTGTATACGAAGAAAGGAAATGATAACTATGCTAAATCTTATTCGTAAAGATATTGTGTTACAGAAAAACACATTAGTAATTCTATTACCTGCATTATTGATCGCTTTATTAATAGATAGATCTATTATTTGGGTAGGCGTTTTATTTAGTTTCGCTATCATTATGCAAAGTTTTGCGTTGGATGAAAAACCCTCCACCAATCTTTTAATGAATTCTTTACCATATACCCGTAAGGAAATCGTCAGTTCTAAATATATAGGGGCATGTGTCTTTACTTTCATTATATTATTGACGATTGTGGTAGGGAATATCATTATTCATAGAGAAATAACTCAATTGGATCAATTGCTGTTTATAGCAGGTGTTATTGTAGTGTTTATTTCATTTGCTTTTCCATTCTCCTATCTATTTAAAAGTCAGTATTTGATGATAGCCTGCGGTGTTTTGTTTGTCCTTTATTTAGTACTTGTCAATAAGTTCATACCTGATTTGAACGATAGATTGCGTGCGGGTGTCCAAACGATCCTATCATTTGATAATTCTGTGTTGTATGCAGGAGGAATACTAGCAGTAGTGCTTCTCTACATGTTTTCTTGGATGCTTTCGATACGTATTTATAGTAGAAAAGTATTTTAAAGGGGAT
Organism: Sporosarcina koreensis; assembly: GCF_001531445.1. Taxonomy (GTDB): domain Bacteria; phylum Bacillota; class Bacilli; order Bacillales_A; family Planococcaceae; genus Sporosarcina; species Sporosarcina koreensis_C. Next base: position 85,852 of record NZ_LQYA01000023.1, on the reverse strand, counting down.
TGGATATTAAAATTTATTCGGCAAAGGAGCTCACCTAATGCATAGGGAATTGAAGAAGGAAGATAATCAGTCAAAAGCCCGCGGTAAAATTTTTGGAGGATGGCCAATCCATTTCATCATATTTGTCGCCTTCCAAATCATGTTCATTCTATTTGACGGCTCTCGCATTTGGGCTATTTTCAATGTAAATAATCTAGGAATGAGGCTTATCGAATCCGTCCATCCATTTTTCGATCGATTTCAACCGTATACGAGCGAGCAATTGAATTTTGTCACGGCCGTTTGGGGAATCGTTGTAGTCGGACACGGGTTTGTTTGGCTGGGTGAGTTATTGAGAAATAAGCAACGCTCGTAGTAAGCTTGATAACATGTTAATAGATAAAAGACACCCGCCGAATGATAAAATTGACTAATTCAAAAAAGTAAGTTAAAGTATATGAAATATTTATACGGAACATAAGGCTATGAAGAGAAGAGTAGTTTTGAATCGTTATTTCCAGAGAGCTCCAGTAGGTGGGAAGGAGCAATAATGATCTTAATGAAAAAAAGCTCGGAGCTTCGCAAGGATCTAAGAGTAGTTGCTTAGTGATACTGCGACGGGATCTCCCGTTACAGAGATAGGGTATAATCAATTTATTAATTGACGTACCCGAAGAGGTTGGTATGGCAACATATCAACAAACTGAGGTGGTACCGCGAAGTTCAAAACTCTCGCCCTCAAGATGGATAATCTTGGGGGTGAGAGTTTTTTTGTCGTTTATACGCAAAAATAAACTAGAAAATTGGAGTGAACAAAATGAGGAATGAACAAACAACCCTTCGAACAGAAAAAATAGAGACGTTACAATCGCAGGGGGTCTCCGTATATCCTGATAGATATACGACTAGTCACGAACTTTTCGAAGCATCTTCACTTGAGGATGGAACACCAAGTGTCCGAGTTGCTGGTAGAATCATAGCAATTCGTCAGTTTCCTAAATTATGCTTCATCACAATTTCGGACATTCAAGGTAAATTACAACTTCTTTTGACAAAAGACGAGGTTGGAGAGCAAGCTTTTAATAATTTCATCCACTTATTCGATATAGGCGATTTTATTGGCGCTGAAGGAAATATGTATTCAACGAGAACAAATGAAAAAACGCTGCGTATCGAACAGTATGCTTTGCTTGGAAAGGCATTGCACACACTACCGGATAAATGGCATGGATTAAGCAATATAGACACACGTTACAGACAACGATATTTAGATTTAATAATGACAGAAGAGACGCAAAATCGTATGTTAGTGCGATCAAAGTTAGTTAGTGCTGTTCGCAGATTTTTAGAGGATCAAAACTTTTCAGAAGTGGAAACCCCTGTTTTGCAGCATACTTCCTCAGGCGCTTTAGCACGTCCATTTAGAACGTATCATAACTCGTTAGATACAGAACTGAATTTACGAATTGCACCGGAAACGTACTTGAAAAGACTAATTGTAGGCGGTTTTACAAAAGTATTTGAATTCGCAAAGTGTTTTAGAAATGAAGGAATGAGTCCTCAACACCTTCAAGAATTTACGATGGTTGAAGGCTATGCCGCGTATTGGAATTATGAAGATACAATGGCGCTTATGCGGGAAATGATACTATATGTGCTCAAACAGACATTTAATACAACAGTGATTACGATCCAAGGACAAGAGATTGATTTTTCATCGGAGTGGAACGTTATTTCATTTAGAGATTTAATTTTAAAGGATACGGGCATTGATATTGATTTGTTCCCAGATGAAAAGGATTTATATGAAGAGACAAAGCGGAAAAATATTTATTTGGAGCATGAGAATATCGAAACTTTAGGTAGAGGGAACTTAATTGACCTTCTGTATAAAAAAATGTGTCGTCCACAGTTGATAAAACCAACATTTTTAATCCAGCACCCTATTGATTTATCGCCATTGGCAAGAGCGAACGATGAGAACAAAGCAATTACAGACCGGTTTCAATTAGTCGTCAATGGCGCTGAAATTATTAATGCTTATTCAGAATTAGTCGATCCTGTTGAACAGCGGAGACGATTAGAGGCACAGGCCATTCTGAAAAATAGCGGCGATGTAGAAGCTATGGAAATGGATGAAGACTACTTATTGGCCATGGAGTATGGGATGCCGCCAATTTCCGGCTGGGGGTTCGGGATCGAACGTTTATTAATGGTTTTGACAGATAGTGAGACAATAAAGGATTGTGTGTTATTCCCTTTAACTAAAAAAATGTAAACAGGAAGTATGGAATCCTTCGAAGGAACGAGTGCATTTGTGCATCCGTTCCTTCTTTATCCGCTACTGCCACTACTTTCACTACTTGTCGCCGATATGTTTCAAAGCCTCTCGCCTGCTTAATGGCTTTAGCGTATTTTCTTCGACGAACTGCTTCACAATGACCGGATCAGTTTTTGCGTACTCTCTCAATACCCACCCGATTGCTTTTTGAATGAAAAACTCATTTGAGTGCGTATGCTGCAAAATGATCTCGAATAATAGCTCCGTATCTGTTTCTTTTTTGAACTTTAACTGATGTAAAATGGCGGAGCGGTTTGTCCACATATTATCGGAACTCGACCATTCAAGCATCACGGTTTTTCCGTATGCGCGGTCCAATTTGACGACATGTCCGACGAGATGTGGCGCGATTGAATCGACACTATCCCACCATGATTTCGTTTCGATGAATTTCAATAGTTGCGGGTAATCCTCAGTCGTGAAATGCTTCTTCATTTTATCCAACAAAGCAATTGCCGCATACTGATATTCCCGCTCGCGTAAGTCATATAATTTCCACGCCTCTTCAAAAATCTCGTCATTTTTGGGCAGCGTATACTCCCTGAATTGCTCACGCAACAGCTCTTTCCGCAACGGGCTTTTAATGCCGAGAAACGGAAAATGGTGTTTCATATACGCTTTCATCGGACCTGCTTGCTCGTCATTTCGGCACATTTCAAACTTCTCGATAATCCCCTTGTGGCTCCATTGCTTTTTCATTCTCGTCAACTCCACAGTTTACGCATATCATAACATCCATCGAACATATGTTCAAACTTGTGTAATCAACTCCAAAAAACCGCCCCAGGAAAAATCCTGCGACGGTACAGTGATTGCACGACATAATCAGCTTAGCAGCGAACGACGGGCCAACACAAGAATCCCATAACTGGTTCTCCAAGATTTGAAAGAGCCTTGATCGTTGAGCATTAATCTTTAAACTATAAAGAACTTTAAGTTGTAAGGTTTACAGCTTTGAACGCTAAGGTTTGAGCTTTTTCTCTGCGATGGATTAACTATCAGTAAGTTGTAGTCGGTTTTCTATTTCACCCAAAGAAAATCCGCAAAGAAGGGTCTTGTGGTTGTCGTTTTCAATTACTCATGCAATACAATTATATAGTGATTTTCGTAATGGCATTGGATTCGGATAGGACTGCATCCACTTCCGCTTGAAAGCTGGTAATTCGCTCTTCCCATTCCTCAATCCGTTTATCGAGCTTCAATGGATCGATGAGGACATACTCATTCCGCTCCATAAACGACTTCGTATGTAGTTCAACTTCTTCTTTTTTCGCATGTTCTTTATTGCCTAGGATGGCTGTTAAATAGTCTTCCAATCGGGACGGAAGCGACTCGTTTTCCATCGTCAGCCTATTGATGGCCGTTCTGCGTTTTCCAACCATCGCGGCAAGCAATTTTTCTTCATTTACAATAGATGACTTTCGCTCAATTGCTTTGGCGACCGTCATCCTCTCGCCAGCCACGACTACCTCCGTGATTGCATTCGATTGGACGATTGCATCTTTCAGCCGATTGCGTCTTTCAATTAACGACACCGCCTTATCGAAGCCGGCTTGGATCGTCTTTTCATAGTCTTCGATTGATAAGCCATTTATTTTCTGTGCAGATTTTCGGTCGGTTGCGATAAAATCCGCCTCCTGGATTGCTTTAGGAATACGGTCATTCAATGTTTTCAACTCGGATAGTGCACGGTGAATCGACATCGTTTGCGTGGTAGTCATCACATTTCCTCCAATCACTTTGTTTCATTCTACCATTATACATAGACGGTTGAAAGAAACGTAGCAATCCTGAATCATCGTTCAATCCAAAACCTCCGAACGATGTTGCCATGCGGTTCAGTAAAGCTTTCATCCTCCACGCCGCCATTGTTTACAATAACAGCAGCGGAGCCGATATTATCTTCATTGCATGTGACCAGCACAGAGCGAATGCCCAACTGATCCGTTACCTTCAATGCTTCAGAAAGCAAGTATGTTGCATACCCCTTCCGCCGCTCCGACGGGCGAATTCCATAGCCGATATGGCCATCGACTTGGCGCAAATAGTCATTCAAGCTATGCCGGATATTGACCATCCCAATGATCCGTTCGTCATCATCGACCAGGACGTAATTCGTATTTGGCACCCGATTGCCATCCCCCGCCTCTTTTACCGCCAGTTCCTCTAAGTACGTTTCATAAGGGATGTCCTCTTTCAAATGAAAGCTGCTAGGCGTCATCCGGTCTTCATCCCACTCTCTCATATAGGCAATATGCTCCGTTTCCCATTTCAAGGACGGTCTTTCAAGACGCATGCAAACTCCCCCTCCTCTTCACTTTCGTCATCTCAATATTCTGTCACAAATGAAACTATTCGTCTATACGATGCGTATAAAAAGTATAAACGTCTGGAAGGAGTGAGGACAATGCATAAATGGAAATCAGGCATCGTCATCGTTTTCATTCTCAGCTGCTTGCTCATTATAGGATGCGCAAAGCCTGAACCGCAGGATGAGAACATTGAAGTTATTAAAACTGTCTTGGAACTTGATTTGAATGCACCTGACGAGGAAGCAATCCGCCGGCTCCATGAACCCTATCGCTCAAAAGAAGCCGAACAGGCGAATGATGGATTTTTAGAGGAGTATCAAACATACACAAGGGAAACATACGGACCCTATTTCACGGAAAGCGGGTTTGAACAATTCATTATGCATGCAGGGGCTTTCATGTTCCACAGGGCAGCTGACGAATATGAGTATCAACTTAAGGTGAAACATATTGATGTTGAGCAGAATGAAGTGACACCAACGAATTATAATTTTACGGTTGAGTTGGATTATGAAAAGAAAGAGGAAGAGAAAAGGGAAATCAAAATAAGTGGAATCGCCATTGTCCGTGAGGGGAAAGTCGCGAAAATTACATACCATGACAAGGATTTATTGCGAAGCTTGTTATATGGTGAGCAGAAATAACGTAAATCGAATCATGTTGCCCTTCGCGAGTCCCTGGCAATGTTCATCTGCTTACTTATGGTACAATTAATCACAAAAAGGAATATCGATGGAAAGGAGTTTGACGATGAGCTTACCTAATGAAAGATCCATGTCCATACAAGAATTTTATAATCTGCGGGAAGAAACAGACCGTCTCATTGAGTATGCAGATGGTGTCGTAATGATGGTGCCATCCCCCTCCACACATCACCAGCGAATTTCCAGTCGGCTGCATGCAAAACTTTTTAATTTCTTAGATGGCGGGGATTGCGAGGTTTTCCATGCACCTTTTGATGTCGAACTCAAAGGCGAGAACCTCGGAGGAACTCATATCGTCGTTCCCGACCTTTTAGTTATTTGTGATAAAAAAGGGTTAACAGACAATAAATTTGTCGGAGCACCGGAAATGATTATCGAAATATTAAGCCCGTCCAATCAAGCCCACGATCTCGTTTTCAAATTGAATTTATATATGCAGGCAGGCGTAAAAGAATATTGGATCGTGAACCCCATGTTGAGTATTATCCAAGTATACGAGTTGGATCAGCACGGACAGTACAAACAAGTCGATTCACTTAAAAAAAGCGGCACGATTCAATCTACAGCCTTACAAGGTTTCCGAGTGAATTTAGAGGATGTTTTTAACTGAACCATGAAGGAAGGTGCTTGCTCGCGGCAGGTACCTTCCTTCTATTTTACCGTTCTTCCCCAGTACACAATCAGCGTAATTGCATTTAGGACCAGCGTAACGACAAGTAGTATTGTGGCAGCGCCCGCCACTGCCCCCATCGTGTCCATCAGCGCAGCCCAATCCTCGATTTGCACGAGATGATAGTTGTAATAAATCTGGAAAACTAACGAAATTGCACAAGCACTCAAACTCATAATAGAGAAAGCACTCCGATGTTTAGTCAGTCCCATGAGATTCACAATCGGTAGTATCCAAGCAATCAGTCCGAGCACGAGGCTGCCGACATTCAGCCAAGCATACATATTCTCTCCCCCTTTGCATGTCCCTCCTTTGAATGGACCTTTTTTGGTCAGCTAAGGTTTCATTAATATTACTCTTCATAGGATAGATCAACCGGGATTACAAGAAGACCCAGGTCTTTCACTTTATATTTCTCAAGTGCCTCTCGAGCGGAAGTTACATAGGTGACGATTAATGTACCGGTAAGAACCGTTTCATTGTCATCCCACATTTCAATATTGTTGCCCTCTACGATATGGGAGCCCATCTTGTCTTCGTACACATAAATCGCCGTCGGTGTAAAATGAAGTATGACGGCATATGTATCATTACTAAAATCTTCAATTTCCATTTGACTATTGTAAGGATTCTTGTTCTTGCTGAAAAACATATCTCCCACTCCATGTCGTTGAATGTATTGTTAACTTTTTAAGACGATAGATGCCGATGTAATCATCCATTCAAATTGTATTATAGCATTTCACTGTTATTTCATCAGATGGTTTACTTGAATTATGTTCATTTAAAATAGGAAGTGCGGCGACACTTCCATAACGTTTAATGCTCGTGCTCTTCTATTTGCTCTTTCAAGATGTTTAAAAGGAGAAATCTATCATCAGAGGAGCCCTGCTGGCAACCATCCAGTGTATAGATGTATAATTGCTGCCCCTCCTCCGCCACTAACTCCGTACAGGACATGATCATTTTACGAGGGTTGTCCCCCCGCTCCTTATTTCTCGACCGATCGATTTCCAAGTCGAATTCGGAGCCATCGAATGATAAATCGTATAAGGTCGGATTTCCTTCGAGCGAGTAGTTGGTAATCCGGACGGCAGCTGTTTCTTCCGCTTCGACACTTTCCAAAAATTGTTCAAAACGATCAAAATTGAAGACTGGTCCATTCATATTGATAACATCCCCATTTTTCACTGCTTTTTCACTATCATAAGAACAAGCGGCTAATAGACATGTGCCTAGAAACAAAAGTGGGTATAATTTTTTCTGCATCCGATTCCCTCCAATGACGTGTGTACTTCACCTTCAATTTATGCGTCAATTGGACATCTTATTCCGTGGCAACTTTTCCGTTTCTCCATTTAAGCGTGTACCTTCATAAGTGACTCTACCGAACGGTTTATCACTATAATGATAATAAAGGAATGCATTGTCACCAACAGTTCGATTGAAATCGATAGGTCCGACAGTCGTGGAGTAACCCTTCACGTTATCAAAGGTATTCTGTCTATCCACTACAAAACTCATATATATTTTTTTATTCCCCTTAAATTGCAGTATCCGTTCCACTATTTCCTCATCGCCAATAAACATTTCGTCTGTAATGGACCAACCCCAAAACCCTTTGGATACCGCATATATTTTGAACCCCTCTTCATAAGGCCGGATGGCTATCTCTTGGTTTTTGCTGATGACATGCGAGACACCTGCCCTTCCTTCAACTCCTTCCAACGCAGCATTGGCCGTCGAGTTTACGATGAATTCATCCCAGACCCAGGTTTTGAATACAACAATGCCAATAATGATCAACAAAACTCGTGTTTTCTTTTGCATACGCGTCACCTCATTCACATCTTACTCATTTACTACGCCAAAATGCTAGAATCTCCTTTATTTTATTTCACCCTTGATAGTTCAAAGGTCACAAGATGACGATAAAGCGGGGAAATGAACGATATCATTTCAGACGATCCCATTTACTCATTAATACCAAATGGAAATCTAGCATTTCACTCCCATTTCACGGTACAATAGTTAGAATGTTACATCTACTTGAAGGATGGTGATATGCATGTATAAATTGTATTGCCGAAGCTTTCAGCGCTTTATGAAAGTATCTACCTTTTTCCTGCCATGGCGGGAGCCCCAATTAGTCGAAGGAGAAAATAGTTTGGCAAGACTTCCGCTCTTAATTAAACGCGAAGGCATTGGAACCGTTTTAATTGTCACGGATAAGGGGATCGCCGCAACCGGGATCTTGGATAGTTTCCTAGATGGATTGAAGGCTGAAGGGATGAGCTATTTCCTTTACGACAAGACGGTTCCGAATCCGACGATTGAAAATATCGAGGAGGCGTTGCAGCTTTACAAGACGAACAGCTGCCAAGGGGTTGTCGCATTCGGCGGAGGTTCGCCGATCGATTGTGCGAAGGGCGTCGGTGCACGTTTGGCGAGACCTAACAAGACGATTCCTCAAATGAAAGGCATTTTGAAGGTGAATAAAAAAATGCCGCCGCTATTCGCTGTTCCTACAACTGCCGGCACAGGCAGCGAAGCAACACTTGCCTGCGTCGTTTCCAACAGCGAGACACATGAAAAATATGCACTGATGGACACTGCACTTATTCCGCATTTCGCAGTGTTGGACCCGCTTCTCACCTTGAAACTCCCAAAGCATATTACTTCCACGACTGGAATGGACGCGCTTACTCATGCGGTCGAGGCGTATATTGGAATAAGCAACACAAAACAGACGAAGCAATGGAGCATCGACGCAGTGAAACTCATTTTCGAAAACCTTTATGAAGCCTATTCCAATGGGGAAAACATTGTCGCACGCACGAATATGCAAAGAGCCGCCTATCTTGCAGGAATGGCGTTCACACGCGCCTATGTAGGCAATGTCCATGCCATTGCCCATACGTTGAGCGGATTTTACAACGTGCCGCACGGACTTGCCAATGCCGTCATTCTGCCTCATGTCCTCGACTATTATGGAAAATCGGTCCATGAACCGTTGGCCGAGTTGGCTGACGCAACGTCTGTTTCCGGACTTTCCGACTCTACCGAGGAGAAGGCGACGAAATTCATTCAGGCAATTAAGGACTTGAATGAAAAGATGGAAATCCCGATGAAAGTGGACTGCATTGTCGACAGCGATATCCCCCTCATGGCAAAGCGCGCAATCCAAGAAGCGAATCCACTTTATCCAGTACCGACGATTTTCTTGAAAGAGGATATGGAGAAGCTGATTCGGATGATCGGGGCGTGAGGGAATGAACAAAAGGCAAAAGAAAAAGATGGGCACAAGTTTTCATTTGCTGCTGAAAACAAGACGGCAGGCGCGGAAACGTAAAGGACAAACGTGCATTGCCAATGAAATTGTCGAAATGGGAGAAAGCGATCGGACAGCTTTTTTTGATAAAGAAGGCTACGATCCAGAATATTCAAATGCAACCCATTGGCTTGTTAAGGTCGTCCATCGCAAAGATGTTTACTTCCGGAAGGAACATGCTCCCTATCAAACGTTAGTTTACCCGTGTACGAGCAAAGGAACGAGCGATTCCGAGTCCGCTGTGCACATAATGTTTCATTGGAGAGATAAACCGGAGGGCATGCTTCCGTTTTTCGAGCGGATTGTGAAAGATTTGAAAAATGATCGGTACTGGGAAGCCGATTACTGAATCCAACACACGGGTCCTCCGCAATAGGCATATACTGAGGCATCGATGGAATGCGGAGGTTGCTCTATGTATTATTCTTCTTTTCCGTATGGCTTTAATTCCCGGCAGCAAGCTATCATACCGGTTCATCCGGGTTATATCGCGATGCCTACACCGACGCCAGGAAGTCCCTTTCCTCAAGTGGATACGCGGAAATTCAATGAGTCGGCAAACCGGTTTAAGCAAGTGATGAATCAAGCGAATCTATTCATCGGCACGTTGACATCCTCAAATGAATTCGCCCGTAAACTCATGGATGCCGCTCAGCGATCGGATAAAACTGAAGTCGAACGGCTCGTCCGCTCGACTGGGGTTACAACCAAATACAATCTCGATTATACACCGAGCGGTATCCGAATCGATTTCTCGAACAGCGATGCCGAAAACAGTTGTTGCACGCTGCGTATGGCGCTAAGTTGGTGAAGTAAATGAAAGCCAGTTTAAGTTGAACTGGCTTTTTTTCGGCGTTTGTCAGGTCTAAGTTCATAAAATGACAATAAAGTCGAAAAATGATCGATAACTTCTGTGAACCGAACGATTTCCCTTTATTGAATAAGGCCCTCTAAAATTTTTCAAAATAGTTTGCAGTCTCCCTTCCCGCTTTGTACAATGAAGACGAAAGGAGCGATTGTATATGGGCATCCGAAATCTAAAGCACCACCTGTAATGAGAAAAAATTACAGGAGGAATTAAACATGATAACAGACCAATGGGTCATCCCTTTTTATAAAAAACAATTTGAATGGTTACGAGACGTAGAAGAAGAAATGGCAAGTTACTTGCAGCAAAGTGCAGATAAAATCGAGGAGCAAATCGGGGTTACATTCGAATCCATGCTTGATATTGGAGCTGGCGTCGGCAGTATCGCCCGGGTTCTGGACGCCCGCGGCATCGCCATGACGACGTTAGAACTGGTGCCTGAATTGGTGGAGACAGCAAGAATTCGCTCACCGAAATCAGTCGACATCCACATGGGCGATTTCTACACATATACATTTTCGAAGCAATTCGACGTCGTCAGCTATTTCGACGGCTTCGGCATCGGAACAGACAATGACCAGCTAACACTTCTCAAGCGGATGAAAGATTGGGTGAAAGATGACGGCTCTCTCCTCATCGACATTTACCACCCGGATTACTGGCGCACCATGGCAGCTGGCCAAAAGATGAAGATCGACAATGCAGAACGGATCTATTCCTTTGACGAAGGAAACTGTCGGTTGGTCGATAGTTGGTGGCATGCCGAACACCCCGAGGATATCGTCGCGCAATCGTTACGTTGCTATACGATTAATGAAATCAGCGCTATGTGTGAAAAAGCACAACTGACGATCGTCGGGATTTTTCCAGGCGGAGCGATGGATTTTGACAAGTGGGCGTACATCGAAACCGCACCACTATCTTCTTGCCTTTCCTATCGAATAAAAGTGAAAAAGACAACCTAATTATTCAGGTGCCTGTGCATGATACATTTATGACAATTCATCTGTATTTATGAAAATACAATAGATATCCAGAAAAATACTGTTGAGACTGAATCCCTCGATTACAATTATACAATTGCAGTGTATTGTCTGAATAGTGTCCCGCACAGGCACCTCACAAAAGTTCTCTAGTGCAATTCGTTCCATTCTGCGGATTGCAGCTTCACGATCCTCTTGTTTTTGGAACTGCGTAAACGTCATCGTTTTAGACAGGCATGCATTTTTCAGTTCCTTACATATCGCCACAAATCCTAGCCGCACAAACTGTGATATTCCACCTCATCTATATTTTAGAAGACTTGAAGAGCCTCTGCCCTACCTATACAGGGCATTTGGAAAAAGGACAAGCACTCCCCCTTCCGCTCTATTATTCTATAAACTTCACTTTATTATTAATAGCAACAAAAGAATTCAGGAAAATTGTACAAATTGAAACTTCTTGCCTGTCTAAATCACTCTAATTAGTGAGAGGAGGGAGGAACAACACGATGAAACACGATTTACATGCTGTAAAAAGGGCGATTCATGGAGACGCTGATGCTTTTGAAGAATTGCTTTTTAATGAAGAAAAAATGCTTTATTACAAAGCGCTTTCGTACGTTGGGAATAAAGAAGATGCTTTGGATGCTATTCAGGAAACAGCGTATAATGCATTCCTTGCGGTAGGACAATTACGGAATCCAGAGTATTTCTCTACTTGGCTGTTTAGAATTTTAATACGTGAATGTTATCGATTGTTAAAAGTACGAGACCAAATGATTCCATATGAAGAAAGCGAATTATTGAAGAAATTAGATCACAAGCAGGACGAAGAGATCGATTCTTTTCATTTAAGTGAGGCATTGGCGAGGTTAAACTCGTCCTATCAAACACCCATCATTTTATTTTACTATCATGACTTGTCAATTGAGGACATTTCCGAGATATTGGAGAAACCGGTTGGTACAGTGAAAACGAATTTACGTAGAGCGAGGAAAAAATTGAAAAGTGAGTTGGAGAGGAGTTATCAATTACATGAAAAAGTCACATGAGCCTTTCAAGGAGTTTCCACAAGATCAAGTTCGTTCAGCTATTCGTTCGGGAATCGTTCAAGCTAAAGAACAAGTAGATGCGCCTCGTTTAAGAAAGAAAAATGGGAAAAGAAAAATCATCTATGCTTTGTGCTCTGCGGCAGCTGTATTTGGAATATTGATTGGTTCCTCTTACTATTCGCCAGCGTTGGCAAGCAGTTTGTCACAAATACCGTTTATCGGTTCGATCTTCGGGAATTCTGATCTGATTGGTTTACAACAAGCTCAAAAACATGGGTTAACGAAAGAAATTGGAGAGACACAGACGGTCAATGGCATTTCCGTTACGCTCAATGAAATTTTATATGATCAAAATAATATTACGCTAGGTCTTTTTATTGAATCTGATAAGGAACTCGGTGATTTCTATTTTGGTGCTGGAATGGATTTTACGATTAATGGCGATCTCCCTTCTGGATCCACGGGAAGTTACGGTGAACATATCCTTTCAGCAACTACTATGACTGCCATTCAAACAATAAATGTGAATGAAGAGATGCCGGAGAAATTCGAACTCGGACTAATATTGCACGGAAAAAATGGTGAAACGTGGTACTTCTCAACTCCAGTAGAAAAAATTACTGACATTCATAAAATTCCTGTTCAACATTCACAGACGGCTGATGGTTTGACCCTTACGGTAACAGAAATTTCTTTAAGTGAAACAGGTGTAAGCATAGCCTACGAGAGTTCTGAGGAGGAAACAGATTTCGAGCTCAGTCGCGGAGGTAATATCGAATTCTTGGTAGTCGATCAAAATGGAAATGAAATTACTGGTCTCTCAGGTGGAGCAACAGGTGAAATGGGCAAAGATAGAATCATGTTCAAGAGTAGTAAGCAATTTGATCCCGTTGATTCTACTGTTACTGAATTGACAATCACTCCTTATGTCGTCATTCCGACTGAAGGGGGAGGCGTAGAAATCGACGAAAATGGTAAGGAAACAAAGTTAGAATTTAAAGGGGATTCTATCCAACCAATTGAGTTTGAGTCCTTTAAAGTGAACATCCAACAATAAATTCATCGTTAAAAAAGAGCTGAGATTCAGCTCTTTTTTTACCTTTTATCGTAAATCAGATGCTGAACAGATAACCAAACTCCTCGTAGTATTTCATCCAAATTAAACTTAATCATGAACAGTTTTGTCCAAGCAGTATTCTCTTAGCTGTCTGTAGTAAACTGTTTATATAGTGATGAGCACGTATTGAATTCGGCCTTGAAAATTATCGCCTTGACAGACATTCAATTTATAGACAACGGAATGGGACTTGTTATGAATAATTATGCGGGTGCTTGTGTATGGTGCGTTTATAACAATTCATCTGTATTTATGAAAATACAATATAATTTCAGCTAAATACTGATGTGACTGGATCCCTCGATTACAATTATACAATTGCAATGTATTATCTGAATAGCTTCCCGCACAGGCACCTCACAAATGCATAAATGGCACTATCCGAAAATCCCTATGGTAGATTTTACAAGATATACGTATACTTGAACCATTGAGAGGGGAAATGAAATGAACATCGTTTTTGCATCAACTTCTATTAGAGAAGAGAGACTTACATATATTGTATCCGTATACGGATGAAGAGGAATACATACGTCAATCCATGACTTTTATTGAAGAAGGAATCGCTGCCGAAGAGCAAGTAATTGTAGTTGAAAATGAAAAAATCACCGCCGAGCTGCTTCGGGAACTGGATCTCCGTTATTCAGCCGAAGATCTGGATGCCGTCCACTTCGTCAACAGTCTGTACTTCTACAGGACGAGTGGCAGTTACAATCCGACTGCGATTATCAAATACTTCAAAGAGACCATTCAGCCACATATCGACAAAGACGTCTGTTTCAGGTCGTGGGCACACGTGGAGTGGGCCGGCACGGAAGAACCCCATCACCTTATAAATGAATGCGAAACTGCCTGCGATGCCGTCGTTAATCAATATGCCTTTCCGCATGTTTGTGCATACGGAAAGAATAGAGTGTCCGCAGACCTCGCCAAGATATTATTGGACACTCATTCCTATGTATTAGCAGAAGAGGAATTGGCGGTCTGCCATCGGGATTCGATAAACCAGAACTGAACATAATAAGAGACCACCTAAGCAGGAGGAGAGAGTTTATGGATAAACGCATACAATCAATTGCCGATAGAGCACGGATTGAGTTCGGCCTTGAAAAGTATCGTCTTGAAAGATATGCAATGTATACAAAACGAAACGGCACCGATTATGAATTGAATATGGAATGGTTTCCGAATGATTATGACGGACCTCTTGAAGAGGATATGAATCCGGATGGCACCGCCAGCATTGATTACAATATCCAACAGGGCCGCTTTCAAAGTGTGATTTTCACAATGGGGACAACCTATTCAACCGCCCATCCTTTTAAAGCAAAGACGATCGAGGAAGCGGCCGCTTGGCTCGAAAGACAAACAGGCTTGATATATGAGCAGGATTTCTTCGCGGAGCAGGCGAGTGAAAATGAATTCAAATTCGTATCCCGCGTGGACGGCGTACGTCTTTCGCCAAGCTTACAATTGAATGTCGAGTTCGATGATGATGGGAAACTACTGATATATTCCACATATGGAGAGGTACCGGATGTAAAGCTCGTGGAAAAGCAGGAATTCAATCTGACCCTTGAAGAAATCGAACCGATCGTCAAGGCACATCTTACATGCATTAACATCCCATCCGAAGCGGAAGAGAAGTTCATCCCGGTCTATGCGATCGATGAAGTCTATGTGACAGCGGATGGGAAACGATGCATACCGTTCCTTCTCGATGAACGGATGACCCAGGTGGATCATCTAATGGAATGGGACGAACCGTTAGATGGAAAAATCGAAAAGCAATTCATTAACTTCTCAGAAGAAGTGAGTGTGGATGAAGCTTTCCATACAGATAGACAGCGCAATCGAGATTTGACCGATACACCAATCGATGAATGCGTAAAACTCGTCCATGAAGCACTGCGGATGGAGTATCCTGACGATAGCGGCAAATGGAGGTTGAAAGAACTTCGCGCCGCGTATTCACATATTGAGGCATTCTGTTACGCAGATGATTCCAGGAATGCACTTTTCCGGCCAAAGCTTGTCGTCATAATCGACAGGGACTCAATGACCGTCATCAATATGATCGACAATGAAGCAATGTTCGACGTATTCGATTCATTCACCCCGGCGCCCGAACCGCGCATCGACCATGAAACAGCATTCGAGAAGATGATTCCTTACATTACATTAGATCCCGTCTATGTGTTCGACGCGGATCTGAAGAAATACATTTTATGCGGGCTGCTCGACTCTGAGCAAGCTGTCGACGCTGTCACGGGTGAAATCGTAGAGCTCCGGGATCTATAAGATTAAAGAAAAACAGCCTAGGCGGCTGTTTTTCTTTTCCTTAATTGACATAGTAATTCCGCAGTCCGACTTGGATGTCATCCACATCCGAATCATGAATGAAGAATAAGGCTTTATGGACTTTTCCATCGCTGCCTGTCATCGTGATCGTATTGTTTTGAATCCTATACTTTCCTTTTTCATCTTTGCCGGAATGGCCCGTATGTGTCGAAGGATTACTGTTTGCTGCCAAGCTGCCAATACTAATCCCCGATAGCTCGAACGTTCCATTTTTGTGAAGGGTCAGTTTATACGTCCAGGAGTTAGCGGTAGGAGTAACGCCGATTAAGCCCGAATAACCCATAAACGTATACGTATTATTGAATGTCGTTCCTTTAGGGACTGGCTCCACCTTTGTTAGCGCAATGCTGTTTATTTCAAGGAAACCATTTTTCGTCTTTTTGATTGGCATGGTTTTTCCGTTG
>NZ_LQYA01000023.1:0-69682 GCF_001531445.1 Sporosarcina koreensis | reverse complement strand
CGTGTACATATCCCAACACATGCCGCCACATTCATACCCGCCGAAATCACTCCGGAATCCCGCATACATCCCGTTTATTTTATTCAAATCAACAGGAGTCTTTGGTTTTTTTGTTACGTTCGGCTTTGTATCCTCTTTCTTCTTCGCAGCCTCTTCCTTCGCTTTTGCAGCCAAATATTCTTTGACCTGCTTATCCAACTCTGCTTTATTAATGTTATTATCTTTCATGAATTTCATTGTCAGAATAGAAACCTCAGCGACATAAGGATCCCAGTAAACGATAGCCCCCGTCGCATCCCCAACGAAATGCAGCGGCACTTGCAACGCTCCATCGATGTTTTCAGCTGGCGCTTCAAGCGCAACTGTTTTGCCGTTTATTTTCGCAGCCTTTTCCCCAACAATTAACGTGATCGTCCTTTCACTGTCTTTCACCGTCAGCAGTTGTTTCTTCGGCTCCCACACGACTTTCATCCCCAACGACTCAAAAACAGCCCGTACCGGAACAAACGTCGTCCCATTCTTAATCTTCGCCGGAGTTTTCGTGTCCAGTTCATTCGTATTCAGGTAAATTTTAATAATGGAATCTGCGGAACTTGCAGAGGCTTTCCCTTGTTGCACACCTATCCCAATGACTAAAATCGCAGCAAAACAAACAACCAAGCGGAAAATCCGTTTAGCCAATTATAGTCCCCTCTCTTCATGAAGTTTGAATATGTAGTATATGTGTACTCGAAAAATTTGATAGTTATGTACGTCCATTTACGATTTGGGCAGGTGGAACGTGACGGGGGAATAAAAAAAACGCAAGAATCAATTTCATTCCTGCGTTTCCTACGTGATTTTTTATTGACGTAATTCCCTACTCTTGATCAAACCACAGCAATTCTTTGTCATCTACGTCACCGTTATAATTAATCAAAATCTCTTCGCCGGCTTTTATATCTGTAAACGCATAGAAGTCAAATGTATGCTTTTCAAAACTGATTTCATACGTCGCATTCGGCTCGTAGGAATGGTTGAATAACATTCCGTAGCCAAGAAGGATTGCGGTATGATTGATGCCATATTCAAAGCAGTAATCAGCGATTAACGTCTGCTCAATGTGTGAATGCTGGTCGTTCGGGTATGCAATGACGGGCGCTTCATGCACCATCGTCCCTTTGGGGATATCACATGTGGCAAATACCCCTCTGTTGAATTCTCCGTCACTGATCAAAGATGTTTTTACTTCAATCATGCTGTTCACCTACTCACTTGTAAAATATACTTTCTAACTATAACATTAATCTGCCCAGTGAGTGGTTTTATTTACTTATGAAATCTACAGAAACCAAGTGAACACCTTGCTCGTAATGAATAAAATGAGCAGGATCGACGCACCTGCCAAGAACAGATACTTCAAGCGCAAACTATATAAATTATTTATTTCCGTCTTAGGATTGCTTTGCTCGAACCAACGCTGTTTGCCGCATTCCTCACAAAAGAATCGGAAGTGATATTGCCGTATTTGCTTGGAGACCATCCCTTTTTGAACAGTGACAGTCCTCTCCCGTTTGAGTGAGAAATGGAACTTCCAATCCGTTTCCGAGAACTTGATACGCTTTTCATGCGGACATTCGGACGATTGAAATTTATAATAAAGTTCGTCATACCAATCCTGGCTCAATAGTTCATTCTTGTAGCGCCTGAAAGTGACAATGACTGTTGTTGCGATGAGCACAATAACAACGACAGCAAGAACGATAACTAGCAATGATGGCTGCCCCCCTTAGTAGTGAACGCCGTCACGATGAACAATGCTTCTCTATAGATATTATGTGTTACTGCTGTATGATTTGAATCAAGTTTCCGCATGTGTCGTCGAATACAGCTATGGTGATTTCGCCCATATTTTTCGGCTCCATCGAAAACTTCACGCCAAGTTCCACTAATCGTTCGTATTCCTTCTGGATATCGTCTACGCCAAACATCGTTGCCGGGATGCCATCTGCATAGATTTTCTGCTGGTATTCCTTCGCAGCCGGATGGTTATTCGGTTCAAGCAAAAGCTCGGTTCCACCCTCATCTTCAGGAGAAACAAGCGTGATCCATCTAAACTCTCCTGCTGGAACGTCATGCTTTTTCACGAAGCCCAGCTTTTCTGAATAAAACTCCAATGCTTTGTCTTGATTATCCACAAACAAACTTGTAACAACTATTTTCATTATGGTTTTCCTCCTTGGTAAGTACGATGTATGGCCTTCTCCAATAGTATAACTGTTCCAAGCGCCTAATGATTAGATTATGGTATCGAAGCTGTTGACGCAACGACAAGAATTTAATGAAGTTGTCACTGCATAGCTTTTCATTATATGCTAGCATCTTATACTAACAAAACAAGAAAACACCTCTCCCCACATAGGAAAAGGTGCTTCTTCCAATGGATGGATACGTTAAAACGGTCCCCAATCCATAATGACCCCAATTGATAGGAAGATGATTCCAAGTACTGTCCATATGAGCAGTAACGGGAAAACGAAGCGGATCCACTTCGTCCACGCGACTCCCGCAATAGCCAGGTTTGCCATTAAGATGCCGGATGTCGGTGTAATAACATTCGTGAAGCCATCTCCCATTTTGTACGCCTGCACTGCCACTTGTCTTGGAATCTCCATCAAATCCGCAAGCGGTGTCATGATCGGCATAACGATGACTGCTTGTCCACTTCCCGACGATACGAGAATATTGAACAGTTCATTGGCGATAAACATGACAATCGCACCACTTACACTGGTGAAAGGAGTCATCAAACTGGCCATTCCTTGAACAATCGTATCCAAGATTTTTCCGTTTTCCAGAACCACGACAATTGAACGAGCCATCCCGATAATCATCGCTCCGTAGACAAGACCCTTAGCACCTTCAAAAAATTCCTTCACAAGTCGATTCGGTGTCAAACGTCCGATAACTGCCGTTCCTACCGCAATGATAATGAAAATGGCCGCCATTTGATTGAGGCTCCATTCGTATTTGAATACACCGAATACATATAGCGCAATGCCTAGCACAAGCCATAACAGGACGAGCTTATGTGTGCCTGTAATTTGCACGTTTTCATTCATTTCATCCCGCTCTTCCAACTTCGGGAACGGATTGCTTCCGAGCACACTTTTCATTGGATCCTTTTTGATCCGCTTCACATACCATGCGACGTAAAGAATAGTTGATAGCAAGATGGCAATATAAATAATTACCCGGTAGCCAATTCCGGAGAATAAGGGCAATTGTGCAATTTGCTGCGCTGTCCCTGTCGTCAATGGGTCCAAGAAAGCGGTGTTAAAACCTGCATAAGCGCCTAGGTAGATAATTGAAATTCCTACGATAGCGTCCAGTTTCATGGAGCGCGCCAAAATGATACCGATTGGAATAAAAGCGATGACCGCATTTACGATAATGCCTAGTGTGCCGAAAATCGAGAACAAGACCATGACAATGGTGATCAATACAATTTCCTTGTTCTTCGTTTTCTCGATTGTTTTCAATATGAGCGCATCAATCGCTCCTGTCGACTCGATGACCGCAAAAGACCCCCCGATAATCAACACTAAGAAAATCAACGGCGCAGAAGCAATCATTCCATCTTGGATTGCCAGAAAAACATCCATTGGACTCGCAGCGGAGGACTCAATCTTCTCGAAGCTTCCCGGAACAACGACTGTAACTCCATCGACCTCTTCCCTCTGAAATTCACCAGCAGGGATTACGTACGTCAAGACTGCCATAAGGACAAGTATCATGAATAGTATTACGTATGCATCCGGTATACCTAACTTTATCTTCTTTTTCTTTTCCAAAGCTACCAATCCTTCCTGAATTGTCTTTCTATTCCGTTGACTATTCATATAATAAATCATATAATTTATTTTGACAACGTTAAATTGTATGATTTATTACAAAAGAAGGACTGTTGTAGATATGACATACTATGAAATGACGAAAAACGAGTACGAGAATCTGACACCAGGACTAAAGAAGGTCGCTGAAGTGTTGTTGACGAACCCTATACTGTTCGCAACGCATCCCGCAAAAAAAATTGCCCATGTGCTGGATGTTAGCGAAACGATGGTTGTACGCTTTTCCAAGGCGATCGGCTATGAAGGATTCGGCGCTCTCCAGGCGGACGTCAAACGTAACCTCTTGACAATCAAGCCTCCCGAGAATAATGGGGTTCTTGAGGACATGCATCCTTTTAGAGCCATCATGGAAAGCGACAGCAATAACATCAACCAAATCGCTGACCATTTAGACTGGATGATAGCGGAGAAAATCGTGGATTGTCTAAAGACGGCAGACAGCATCAAAGTGGTCGGCTACTACCAATCCTTCGCGTATGCCCATTGGTTTGCAGTTCTCCTGAACACACTCCTCGGCAACACGCAGCTGTACCGGCCTGAAACGGATATCGGCATCACGAAGCAAGGAAGCGGTCAATGTGTCGTCATCTTTTCGTATTACCGTTATGCACTCGGCACAATCCGGTTAGCAGAAGAAGCTCGGGACAAAGGCAATCAAGTCATTGTCATCACCGATTCCCGCTCTTCGCCGGTCGTTGAATATGCCGATCACGCACTCGTCATACCGATTGCCCAAAAATCCGTGTTGGAAAAAGGGCCAGTCACATTTTCGGTGTTAAATAGCCTTTTGCTTCATATTGCACACCGAATCGATAAGTTGGATCTTATCAATCCGACAAACAATTATTACATTCAATGACTTAAGGGGGTTTCATTATGAGTGAAGCATTAAAGGAACAAGTGATGGAGACATTTAATCATCTACATGCGAATCCAGAGCTGAGCTGGGAAGAAGTGAAAACGACTGCTTTTATCAAAAAGAAGTTGGAAGAAGCCGGCTGCACGCCAACTGTATTTGACGATTGCACAGGTGTCATCGGCGATATCGGCAACTTCTCAGGTGGTGTGCCAATCATTGCACTCCGTGCGGATATGGACGCATTATGGCAGGAAGTTGACGGGGAAATGAAAGCGAATCATTCGTGCGGTCATGATGCACATATGTCAATGGTGCTTGGAGTGCTGGAGAGTGTGAAAAACAGAAAGGATGTTTTGGACCGTATAGGCATCAGATTCATCTTCCAGCCGGCTGAAGAAGTTGGCGCCGGTGCGTTGAAACTTGTGGATAAAGGGGTTGTCGACGATGTCGACTTCTATTATGGAATTCATTTGCGACCGTCCCAGGAGACTGATAATGGCAAAGCCGCTCCTGCTATCGTCCATGGCGCGACCGGCACCATTCAATTCGAAATACGCGGAGATGATGCACATGGAGCCCGTCCGCATCTGACCCAAAACGCGGTTGAGATCGGAACCTATATCGTGAACGCCATCCATACGATCCATCTTGACCCGACTATTCCCCACTCCGCCAAAGTGACTCGCTTTCATGCAGGCGGCCGAAACACGAACATCATCCCGGGAAATGCTTCACTGGCGGTCGATTTGCGAGCACAACAGAATGAGACAATGGATGTACTTGTGGAGAGGGTGCACGATGTTCTCGAATCCGCCCGTTCATTCTTCAATGCAACGATCAATATTACCGAGGAGTACGGCATCGCTGCAGCGGAAGTCCACCCGGAAGCGGAAGCGATTGCGAGAAAAGCGATAACAGAAGTCTTGGGAGAAGAGAATACCGCGAATCCGATCATTACGCCAGGCGGAGATGACTTCCATTTTTATACGATCAAGAGACCGCACTTGAAAGCGACAATGGTCGGACTTGGCTGCGGCCTGCAGCCAGGGCTGCATCATCCAAACATGACATTCGATCGAGACGCCATGTTCAATGGTATCGACGTCCTCACCAAGATTCTTGAGTTGCATGCGAAAGGGGAAAATAAGCTATGAAGTCCATAACTATCAAAGAGGTTGTCCTCCACCATATCAACGTCTCACTCATTGCACCGTTCACGACAAGCTTCGGCACGATGCAGCATAAGGACGTCTGCTTAGTGGAAGTGATCGACGAATCAGGAATGTCCGGTTGGGGGGAAACCGTCACAAGCAACGAGCCCTATTACAACGAGGAAACAACTGCAACAACTGTGTACATGTTGAAGGAATTTCTCATCCCTCGCTTGATTCACAAGGAAATCAAGCATGCCGAAGACGTACACGACATGTTGCAATTCGTCCGTCGCAATAACATCGCAAAAGCGGCTATTGAAACAGCGATATGGGATGTATTTGCAAAGAAAAACGGGAAGTCCATCGCCGATCTTCTTGGCGGGACAAAGCAGGAAATCGAAGTCGGGAAAAGCATCGGCATCCAAAAGGACCCGGCAGCTTTGGTCGAGAAAGTCCGCCAATATGTTGAGGAAGGCTTCCGCAAAATCAAAGTGAAAATCAAGCCTGGTGCGGATCTCAGCTACATTGCCGCAGTGCGTGAAGTTTTCCCTGATATACCGCTTATGGCGGATGCGAATTCCGCCTATACGCTCGCTGATATCGACCACTTGAAAAAACTAGATCCATATAATCTGCTCATGATCGAGCAGCCACTTGCCCATGATGACATCATTGATCATGCCTCTTTGCAGAAAGTGATGAATACGCCCATCTGTCTGGACGAAAGTATCCATTCATATGAGGATGCACGGAAAGCAATTGAGCTCGGAAGCTGTAAAATCATCAATATTAAAATCGGAAGAGTCGGCGGCCTGACAGAATCGAGAAGGATCCACGACCTATGCGAAGCAAACAACATCCCCGTCTGGTGTGGCGGTATGCTCGAAACGGGTGTAGGACGTGCTCACAACGTCCAGCTGACAACACTCCCGAACTTCACCATTCCAGGGGATACCGCTCCCTCATCCCATTACTGGGAAGAAGATATAGTTACACCTGAAATCGAAATGAACGACGGCCTCATCCATGTCCCTTCCGGTGACGGAATAGGCTATGAAGTGGACGAGGAGAAACTGAAGAGGGTCTTGGTAAGTAGAGAAACGATTACGTCAGCTGATACATCACATCCGATTCCATCGTAAAAAAGAACATCTGCATTCCCTGAGGCTGCTTTAATTTTGCAAAGTACTTCAAAATCTTAAAAGACACCGCTTCGTTCAATAAAAGAACGAAATGGTGTCTTTTTGTTGCCCCTTTATGTACTTTTCGGTCAATGGGTTTTGTTAAAAATTAGTGATGTCTGTTTTAATAAAATTCATCCATTAGTTGATAGTACTCCGTCTTGGATTCATCCATATCTATTATTTCATATCCCGAGAGAAAGTAAGGAACATATTCCTTGCCAAAATTACTGGAGATACTTCGTATTGCCAAAGCTAAATCTTGATATCTATCGGCAATCCCGGCTCTGCCCCAATCAATGAAGCCGCTAACTTTTTTATTTTCCATAATAACATTGGGCAAACAAAAATCACCGTGCGTAAAAACGAGCTCCTCCGTTACTGGCCTATTAGAGAGCAGCTCATCAAAAAGGTCTCGAGCCTTCCTTCCTTTTCGTACTTCATCAAAATCATCTTCATCAACCAGTTCTTGGTCTACTCTATTTTTCGCTTCTTTTATTTTCATATCCAGGCTTTGATCAAAAGGACAATTGTCGATGCGTACACGATGGATCGTCTCGAGGCCGTATCCTAACGACTCCAGCATCGCAGGCAAATCGTCACGATGAGATTGATCCGAAGCATTCACACCTATTATCTCGGACATCAGCAGATATTCATTTGCCTCGTCCTTTCCATAATAAAGCACACGCGGCACAGTCAGCTTTCCTTCCAACCACTCCAATTTTTCTTTTTCCACATAGAGTCGTTCAACAGCATGGGCCGACTGAACTTTTAAGTACTGATTCGTTTGATCGCCTTTCAATAAGAAGGTCATCGCCTCCGAATGCCCGATGGTAATCGGTTCCCAGGAGAACCCAGATGTTAATTTCGCTAAACTTGGAGGAACTTCTATCAAATGAATCTCCGCCTTTTCATTACATAGTCCGCTTCTTATTACATCCACTCTTCAATTAACGTCACCTTCAAATGATCAGCGTCCACTCGCACCCTACGCCCGATTGGCATCGCATGCATGGGGTGTGTATGTGCACAATCAAACTCTGCGATGATCGGAATCTGTCTTCCATCCAATTGTTCTACCAACACTTCATGCGGCAGTCTTCCAGTTCCCATATCGTCGTACTGTTCATGCTTTCCTAACAAGATGGCACCCACTTTGTCAAACACGCCGTGCAATTTCAACATTGCAAAGTTCTTTTCAACGGTTGACGTCGTTTTCGCACAATCCTCAATGAGCAGAATGTCGACTTCTTGTACGTCCGGAAAATACTCCGTTCCAATAAAACCATACATCGCATTGACGTTTCCGCCAATCAACCGCCCTTCGGCAATCCCCCCATTGACGGAAAGCCATTGATTATCATATACCGTTTTCTCTTTCGTTTTTTCCAACCAGTTAGAAGCTTCGTCAGACCATTTTCCCGGCATCGGAACGGAATAAGGCATTGGAGAATTGTTCATAAAGAGATTTGAAAAGTATTCATATGTATCGTCAACCAACGGCGGAAACTCGCCAAAGGAGGGGATCAACGCCGGTCCGTAAAATACCGGAATACCTGTTTTCGCATATAACGCCAGCAACACAGCGGTGGCATCAGAATACCCCACAACCAACTTCGGATTTTGTTTGAACAGCTCATAATCAATATAAGGCAACATACTATTTGAATTGGTGCCCCCGATTGTCGACATAATCATTTTTACTTCCGGTTCACGTAGTAACAAATTCAGCTCTTCGGCCCTTTCCCTAGGCGTGCCGGATCGATAGAAATCCTTTTTGTTCGTTAAGTTTCCTTCTTTAATTCGAAAGCCTTTCTCCTCTAAAAAACGCTTCCCTCGTTCAAATCGCTGCCGAGACGTTACAGTTTCTGGAGACGATGGAGTGAAGATACCGATTGTATCTCCGGGTTTTAGTTTTTCAAACATCAATAACACCCTTTCTTATTTTCATAGAATTTGTTTGCACTTACCCCTTTTGCATAATCTGTTCACCTTTCGTATCATATTCGCCAATAAACACAAACCCCAGCTTCTCGTACAAGCGGATCGCATCAGTATTCACTGGATAAACACTCAAGTACATCGGCTGTTCTCCGTATTCGTCCAGCACTTTTTGCATGAGCAACTCCATAAAATGACGTCCGAATCCTTTGCCTTGAAATTTTTCATCAATCATAAGACGATCGATCCACACATTGCCGCCACCCTTGCCGTCTCCCAAATAACCGTACATCGCAAATCCGACCGGCACGTCATCGACATATAAGCCAACGGGGCGGAATTCCTCCCATTGCTCTGCCTCCGCCAAGGATTCCTCTATCGTCTCGATGAAATGCCTTTGCTCCTCCGCCACACGCAATGATAAAATCTCTTCCTTATTGTCAATCGTCACCTTGCGTATATCCCATTTCACAATTATCGTCCCTTTCTGAAATCTACACCTTCTACTACGTTACCATAACTTCTAATCATAAAAAAGACCGCCCAATGCGCTACCATCAGGCGGTCCGTAATAGCAGGTTCCCTTCAAGAGAGGTCAGCTCGGTCGATAAAATAACCCGTCCATTAGCAAAACTCACTCAAGGATGGATTATTTTTTATTGTGGAACGACAGGATTGCTACGATTAATGCTCCAAATGTGAACATAATCATTAGCGCATCAGTGATTGCCATACGACCACCTCCCTTCATACGGGAAATGGCCGACCATCCTTGCGTCACCTTTTCTATTACTCTTTTATTCATATGTATCTTTCATGATCAATGGCCATTGGATATGCTGAGTTTGCATGTAAACGAAAACTAATTCCTCATTGAGTAAAAGTTAATACTTCCACTCATTTCCATACAACCTTACCGAAAAATCCAGCTCCATAGAATGCCATATGCATAATATAGAATAGAGATTCATGACAATAAGGGCCATGTAGTTGAAGGAGATGGAAAACATGAAGAAAAGCATTGGGAAATGGGGGCAATATTTTTTATTACAGCAACATCCATTAGTCACAAAACATATTCCAGTAACTTCTGTTTACAGTGAAGATATTTTGGATGAATTCTTGAATCGCTACCAGTCTGTCTACGTTAAACATGATACGACAGGCCAGGGCAGAGCAATCGTTAATATTCGTAAAGACCATGTCGGGAACTACTGTGTGAATGGTTTTACAATTCAAGGACAACCCATTCAAAAATCAGTTTCAAGAGTTGATGAAATTCAGCAGATTCTTCATCCTTTTATAAGATTTAATAGAAAAAGCGGTCTCTATATCATTCAAGAAGATATACAAAGTCATACCCAAAATGGACATCCTTTTTCCATTCGGGTTCATATTCAAAAACTGAAAAACAATTGGGTCATTGGGGGAATGTACGCAACATATGTGACCACCGGAATCAGCCCAGGAACAGAAAGCGGGATTGTGAATCCCTGTCTAAACGGGAAAGTAGTGTCCGTATCCGAAGTACTATCACAAACAATTATCAAAAATACTCAAAGGGAAACAGTCGAGAAAATGAAAAAAATCGCAATATCAGCAGCAAGGGTAATCCATTCCGTTTTGCCGTGCAGAGAATATGGAATTGACTTCGGGGTGAATCAAGAGGGAAAACCTATCTTGTTTGAAGTGAATATGACGCCAGGCATTGATGAATTTGCACTCATTGAAGAGTATGCGATGTGGAATCGAATCGTCGAGATACGGAAAATGCAAAGTGAATTTGATAGAACCAATTAAGTTTAAAAAAGGTATTCACCCCCACTCCAGAAATAATCGACTTCTGTCACTAACAAAGTTCCCATGGAGCTACATATAATAGATGCTTCTCAATGGACTACGTAATCACTATCAGCATTTGTTATTCTTCAAAAAGCGTGACATCCACTTAAGGGGAGCCAGTCAACTTGGTTCCCTTTTACTTTTGTATATGATTTGGTAATGGACCTACATATATATGGCGTAATTACAAATATTGGACACCAACCTATACGAAGACGAAGAAGCAAAAAACCGCCCAATGCACTACCAGTAGACGGTCTGTAATAGCAGGTCCCCTTGAAGGGAGGGATCAGCTCAGCGTTAAAATATCCCGTCCCTTATGAGTTCCCACTCTGAGGGATGGGTTGTTTTTCTCTTTTATTCATATGTATCTTTCATGATCAATGGCCATTGGATATGCTGAGTTTGAACGTAAAACGTAAACGTACAGCTAGACAGTCAATAACTGCTGCATCGTTTTATCCTCCGTCATCCTGCCAACTGTTTTTCTCTAGCCCCTACTAATGTGATGACAAACAGCGTGCCAAGGAATAAGGCGAATAGGATTAGGTAGCTAAAGCTTTGTTGGATTTCCAAGTATAACCCGCCAAGTATCGGACCTGTAAGACTGCCTAGACTGAAAAAGATTCCGCAAAGAAGATTCCCGGTAGGCAGCAATGCCTTCGGTGTCAAATCAGACATATATGAAATCCCCAATGAAAAGATGGAACCTGTAAATAATCCACCTATAAAGAACATGATTAAAATGCCAATCGCATTGCTTCCCATCATTCCAGCACCGGCAAATGCTACACTCCCCCCACCAAGTGCTACTAGCATAACCCGCTTTCTGCCAATCTTATCGGAAAGAATTCCTAAAGGCACTTGCGTTAAAATGCCGCCTACGGAAAAAGCCGGGATGATCATGGACACCATCGCGAGCGGAATACCGATTCGAAGTGCGTATACGGGAAACATGGAATTCAACGATGATTCAAGAAATCCGAAACCGAACGGGCCCAGGAATGCGATAAAGGAGACAGCCACCGTCGCCTTGACGCGGGGTATAAACCGCCCTTGCTCCACCTCACCCGCCATCACTTCAGGGAAGCCATTATGCAGCATAAAAACGAGCGACCAAGCGAGGAAGCTCAAAACAGCCGAAACGATGAACGGCAGTCCTTCGTATATATCGACTAAAGGCACAAACAACGGACCTACTGCAAACCCGACGCCAACCGATAAGCCATAAATGGAAATATTCCGGCCAAGCCGCTCCTTCGGCGACGAACTCGTCACCCAAGTTTGCGTGGAAAAATGAAGCGCATGATCCCCTATCCCGATCATCAAGCGAAGGAAAAACCAAAAAGCAACGCTCTTCCATAAAGGAAAGGACAAAAGAGAAAGGATGACAAATATGCCGCCAGCGATAATGGTCGGCTTATAGCCGAACCGCCTGAGCGGTGCTTCCATAAACGGAGAAACGAATAACGTCCCTATGTATAACGCTGTTGCACTCAAGCCGTTCAACGTGCTTGAAACCCCATCCCTTTCAAAGATGGCGGAGATGAGCGGCAATAGCATTCCTTGTGAAAAACCGGAAATCGAAACGATCAAAACAAGCACCCAAAAACGATGCGTATTTACAAATGTTCGCAAACTCATGACATGCTGCTCCTTTATGCTAAAAAATGACTGCCAGCTAACAAGCATACATTCATTAAAGCAGAAGTAACAATAAAGAACCACCCAATTCTTGTATAGTAGATTTCCTTCAGGGGGAATAAAAATACAGTTCCCATCAAGAAGTGATAGAGGTTAACCCTATAGGAGCGACCTGCTCATGCCACTGGCCATGATCCAATGAAGCTACATGTGCAAAATACGGTAGGTAGATGCATTTTGTTATTCCTCTGTACGAACGCGTGACATCCACTTAAGGGGAGCCAGTCAACTTGGCTCCCCCTTTCTTTTTTGAATTGGACCTACATATATATGGCGCAATCACAAATAAAGGACACCAACCTAGGCGAAGAAGAATAAACTAAAAAAGACCGTCCAATGCGCTACCAGTAGACGGTCTGTAATAGCAGGTTCCCTTCAAGGGGGATCAGCTCGGTCGTTAAAATAACCCGTCCCTTATGAGTTCCCACTCTGAAGGATGGGTTACTTTTTATTGTGGAACGCCAGTATTGCTACAATTAATGCTCCAAAAGTGAGCATAATCTTTAGCGCATCAGTGATTGTCATACGACCACCTCCCTTCTCAGGGGAAACGGCCAACCACCCTTGCGTCACCTTTTTCTATTACTTATTTATCATATGTCCGCATCTCTCCCAACAGCCATGGGATATGCTGAGTTTTATCACAAAATAAATTGTGTCGGTACCTGTGCATCACACATTTATGACAATTCACTAGGAACAATAAATATTCACAAGAAACTCCGTTAAAGATTGAAGATTGAATCTACTGAGATCTACTAGCAAGTCTATACAATTGTATTAAACAGAATTGTATCTTGCACAGGCACCTATTCGACCACGTATCTCCTAAATCGTAAATAACATAAAACAATCGCTATGACTCCAATCGCCCCTAAAACCATCAACCCGTTCCCTACAGTGATCGCCTCGTTAAAGCCCGCAACGGCAAACTCCCTATTTACGACTCTATGAATATCGACATAGGTGAATGGATTATACGCAGTCTTTGGCAAAACAGTCATCCCGAAGAAAGTTCCGATAAGTAAAATCGCTGCGTTGACCGTCGGGTTTTTAATAAACAGCGACAGGAGATAATAAATCGAAAACATGAAAACAATCAAAACAGCCGTCATTAGGAGTACTGTACTAAAATACTGTCCGATTGTTATAAATTGAAATGCATCCGTCCATTCATTCAAAATGATCGTTTCAAATCCGAATGGACTTTCAACTGGACCATCATAAATCAGTACGGGGTATTGCAAGCTGCCGACACCGGATGTAAATAGACTGGCGATAAGTGGCACACAAAAAATAATTAAAACAAAAGAAAGCGTGAACAGTAATCCACTGAGATATTTGGCAAAAAAGAGCTGTCGTCTTTTTAAAGGAAGAACCGCATACAAATTCATCCCTCTTTTTTTCTTTGTCGCTTCGGAAGAGACATTATTTCCGAAGACAAAGCAGCCGATTAGAATGATAAACGGGATAATGAAGGCGGGAATCACTTGATATAAAAAATAGAATCCCTGCTTCCCGTAACGTTTCGTACTCCTCTCCCACATTTCCAATACTTTCCCATCATGTTTATCGTACATAGTTGGATGATAAGGAATATAGTAGTCCCACTGCACGAAAGGTTCGACCCCTAATTCCGCTACGAGTTTTCTCTCTTCTGCGGATGCCCTCATCGTAAACATTGAAACTTGTTGATCCATAATAGAGTGCGCGATATAGTTCTGGCTGATGGAGATTTGTACAAGATTATTCAACTGTTCAAACTGCCATTCCGAAATTGCTGCCCAATTGCCAGATATAATATTGTCCCATTGAAACGTTTTATCTTCGAGCATTTTTTCATAGATAGCGATCCCCCGCTCTATATCAAGAACCTTCGCGCTATCTCCCGCCTTCTTTGCCTCTTCAAGATCAATCCTGTCCTGCGCAAGTTTTTCCGGAATATCGATTTGGCTATTTTCCAAATCAAGCATGCGAGTCTGATGAACACGATCAGCAACGGAATAATTAAAGAAATAAAACCCCGCGATTGCCACAACGGAAAGAATCATTGCGATCCATATCGATTTCTTCTTAAGCATCTTTTTACATTCAAAAAGAAAGTACTTCATGTCACATCCCCCGCTTTCGGTTGACCATCATGGTAGCCCCTAACAATGCGAATAGTGCCACGAATAAGACCGCTAATCCAGTAGGGAAAAATTGTGGAGTTTGTAAAATGGATTGGTCCACCATTTGATACGTGAATGGATTGAACATATTTTGAAACCCATAACTCGTTAGCAGCCACCCGCCGGCCATGATGAAAAGCAATGCCGAGAACGTGACGATTGTATTGCGGAATGCATACGCCAACAACAGAAGCAGGCCTACAGCAAACGTCATAAAGCTGAAGCTATACAGAATAGCTTCTATTAGATACTTCCCTGAACTAATAAATGTATCTTGGCTCGTATAGATCGGATATTGAAAAACATTCCCTTTTGCGCGGCCTAAAAGCTCTCCTAATAGATAGGAACTTCCAAAAATAAGTGCGAGCCAGAGAACGCCACCTGAAACGATTGCCACGAACTTGATGAACATATACTCCACTCTCGCCATCGGCAACGTCAATACTTGCCGGATCGTATTGTCGTCAAATTCCTTTGTCACAATGAGACCTAACACAAATAGCAGCATGACAAAGCCGACAGGATTCATCACTAACGAAACGACTTTTTTCATAAAGATCGACGTCTGGGTGGATAAATCAAAATCTTCCTTCGGTAAATTCCTTTTCAGCAATTCTTCATTCAATTTGATGATCCGTTCCATATCAATTTTGCTTACTCCGAAGTATGCGCCATCATATCGAATATATTGAATAGCGGTTTCATATACTTCGATTTCCGTCTGTAATTCCACTTGCCAGTCGCCGCTTTGAATTGTACCGATCAATTCTTGTAACCTTGCTGACAGTTCCGTGCCAAAATGCTGTTGTCCTCGAAGACCCATGGAGGAACCCTTTTTCAGCTCCTCTTCAACCCTGAGAAGCTGCTGGCTAACATCTTTTCGCAACTCCGTGAAATGCTCATTCTTTTTCACTTTAATTTGATCCTGTGACATATGGTTATAGAAAAAAAGGCCGAAAACAAAGACGAACGTCAGCTGCAAAAAAACAGGAAATACTTTCAATCGAGTGATCTTTTTCCACTCAAACAGGATTTTCTTCATGTGTTGACTCCTGAAAAGATCTCTTTATACAGTTTTTCCGATCCCGTTATTTCTTTTTGGATATCCAAAATGTGAATGCCTTCACCCTTGATGAGGTCAATTACGTTGTCCAGTTGTTCATTGTCCAATTGAACTCGAATTCCTCCACTGGTTGCTTCAACGTCATACTCGTGTTCAGTCAATACACGATGAGCAAGCCCATGATTGGAAAGTACAAATTCATAGTACGTATTTTCGAAAGTATTCATATCGACCTCTGTCAGTTTCCCGTCTTTTAAAAATAAAATCTGCTTGGTCACACGGTCAATTTCCGCTAAATTATGGGAGGATAAAAGGATGGTTGTACCTTTTTCAGCCAGTTCCAGTAAGATTCCCCTCATTAAAATAGCGCTTGTCGGGTCCAAGCCGTTCAATGGTTCATCCAATAGCAGCAACTTCGGTTCATTAATGAGTGCCATCGCCAGCAGCAAATGTTGTTTCATGCCGAGAGAATAGTTGCCGACCGTCTTCTTTAGATAGCCTTCCATGCCGACATACTCCGCCACTTCTTTGATCCGCTGTTTATAAATCTTTTGCACGTCACAAATATACTTCAAATGATCATACCCCGATAAATAATCAAATAAGACCGTATTGTCCTGAAGAAACGCAACTTCTTTAAAAACAGACGGATCTTTATTCGACTTGCCCATCAATTCGACCGTCCCGGAAGCAGCCGGAAGAATATTTGTGACAACGTTAAGAAACGTCGTTTTCCCTACACCGTTCGGACCAACCAACGCCCAAATGCCGGGTGAATCAATCGTAAAGCGGATCTTGTCGAGCACTTGGTGATTTTTATAAGACTTTGATAGATCATGGACTGCCAAAATAGCCATTGTCCTCCCCCTTGTCTACTCTGTTCGCATCCAAATAAATTCCAAGTTAATATTACCACAATTATCACATTGTTTGAATAGAGGAAAAATAAAGAAATGCGTTCGATGTTCTGTAGCCTCCAGCACGATATGGTTAGATGCTCCCTCGCAAGCACAACAGCGCAACAAAAAGGAGCCAATCAAGACCTGCTATGATTGACTCCCCTTCTCTTCTTATTCTTTTGTCTCCGATTAGTAATGAACTACCTTACAAAGGTACTCGTGCAACTAAGCTCCACACACCACTTTTCGTCAATTTATCTATATGCACTTCAATATCGCCACCTAAATAGACAGTCTCACCTTTAATTGCAACGACCATCGCTTGAACCATGGGATCACTATTATTTTTTTGGAAAACGTCGCCGATTTTAGGTATATAGACTGGAACCGAATGGTGTTCCTGCGTCTTTGCTTGGGCGCTCCTTTCATGCGCATCAGGTTGTGCTAGATCTATGATTGTTGCACCCTCTTCGAGCCTCGGTACCATTACCCAATACTCGCTATGTTTGATGCCATTCGATTTATTGCTAATCACGCCGTTCGCTTCAATCGAAGATACAGTTTCAATCGCGTGAAGATGGTGATGATCAATCGAGTCAGGTTTAGGATTTATAATTAAAATATAATCGCCGACGTTTGCTTTTACATCTTTATGAAGCGTATACCGTTGATAATTGAACATGAAACTATCTAAATGCTTCGGTTTATACAATGTAATTTCTTTTGCAGTGACGAGTTGCTGTTCCAAATCTTCAAGTCGAATAAGATGCACAGACTTCCTAAAAAACGGGTTTACCGAGTACACTTTATGCAGCTTATTGTGATAATAGACAAATTGTCCTTTCCTCACATTTAATAGATTCACTACAACCCCACCTTTTAATTTTTTCTGGTTTGCTGTCACCTTTCATTCCTATGCATGAGCTTATCACTCTTTATGCTGTATGATTTTATAAAAGGATACGACCATTAAAATGACAATAAGGGAGAGAGGCAATGCCGATATGATAAGCATATTTTGAAAGCCTTTAATACCTCCGGAATACATGACAATGGCGGCCATTGCAGCTAATGCGAGCCCCCAAACGATTTTGACAACATTTGAAGGATTCAATTGTCCCCCCGTACTGAACATGCCGAGTACAAATGTTGCCGAATCCGCAGACGTCACGAAAAATATGGCGATGACAAACACTGTAATCAGGGACAGAACTGTCCCAAGCGGATAATGCTCATACATGCCGAATGTCACCGTTTCCGTAACTAACGTGGACAGCTTGGCAAGCCCGTTTTGCTCCAAGTATAATGCGGAGCCTCCAAACACGGCAAAGAAGATAAATGTTACAAGTGTAGGAGCAAGTAATACGCCTGCCACAAACTCTCTTATCGTACGGCCTTTTGACACACGTGCGATGAACATGCCTACAAATGGTGCCCAAGAAATCCACCATGCCCAATAAAATATCGTCCAATCATTGATCCACTGACGCTGTTCTCCATTCAACGGTTTAAGTTCAAAACTCATTTCAATGAAATTCCCTGCATATTTACCGATTGAAGTTGTAAATAAATTCAAAATGTACATGGACGGACCAACAATAAACAATAGAACTAACAGGATAAATGCAACGACAATATTGATGGTGCTTAAGTATTTTATTCCCCGTCCGATCCCCGACCATGCGGATAAAATAAATAATACCGTCGCGATTGCTAAAATGATTAATTGAAACCAAAACGTTTTAGGGGCATCAAACAAATACGTCAAGCCGCTATTAATTTGTGCTGAACCGAATCCGAGAGTGGATGCAACACCAGCAACAGTCGCAAAAATCGCAAGCGTATCTACGATATGACCGACTGTGCCCCGCATGATTTTCTTGCCAAACAACGGCTCCAGCGTAGCACTAATCAACCCCGGGGCACCAACGCGGAATTTAAAGTAAGCGAGCACAAGTGCTACAATGCTATACAATCCCCAGCCATGAAGGCCCCAGTGAAACATCGCGTATTGAATGGATTCGATAATCGCCTGATCAGACCCTGGCGCCCCGTTCGGCGAACTGATGAAAGCATGTGAAATGGTTTCCGCTGTTGTAAAGAACATCAGTCCGATGCCCATCCCCGCGCTGAACAGCATGGCAAACCATGCAAGTAAACTAAATTCAGGCTTCTCATTTTCTTTTCCTAACTTCACCTTGCCAAAACGGGAAAACATGATATAGAAACAAAAACTAATCATCGCAACAATGACAAATATGTAAAACCACCCAAAATGATCATAAATAAATGCTGTCGCAGATACAGTCAACTCGTTTAAACTATCTGGGGCAAAAGCACCCCAAAGTACAATCGCTATACAAATAACGACTGCATACCAAAACACCCTTGTAATATGCAAAAAAAATTCCCCTTTCTACTTTTTCCACTTGTCATCCCTTCAAAGAATTACATCAATCATGTAAGTGGCATTTACTTTCCTGGTTGACCCTATCGACTTTGCAGCATGTTGCACGAAAGCCGCCTATCCGATTTAAAAAATCGTCATAGACGGCAGTTTGTCATGCATTTTTAAACATACAGCAATCAATTATACCCATTTTTTAAAAACGTAAACCTTTCCTCCACGATTGATTGATAATTTCAGTGTGGTGCCTGTGCAAGGCACATTTATGACAATTCATCATAAGTGATAAAAATACAAGAAAAGTTAGATGTTACTGGATTCTCTCGTTCATTTATGCGATTGTAGTTCATAATCTGAATTGTGTCTTGCACAGGCACCTTCGAAGGGCTCCTTCGAAGAAAAAGTAGTTCGAGGACCAGGTTAGCGCGCCCTTTATATGAAGCGGTTGGTTGACGGCTATTTCTGAACGGCTGCCAACCTGGTTTCCGAAATAAATGTCGGGGGTCCCATCCCCCTTCAGCATTATTCTTCTATTACCCAGCGATTTGAGTTCGATTCCCGTTTCATATGAAACACCTGCTCGGCTACTCCTGTACGGCCATATTGGTAGCGGATTTCTACTTCACTGTCAGAAACAGGGGTCGCTGTCCTGTACGATGCCTCCAGGAACAATTCGCCCAACCGGTTCAGTTGTGCAAACAGCGGCGTTTCTGGCAAATTGCCGAAGCCTAACAGATCATCGTACAAATACAAATCAAAGTATTGCTCAGGTGTATAATCGCCCGTAAGCTGATCAGATAAATAATCGATATAAATCGAGTCGGTTCGCTCTTCCGTTGCAATACCTACCACTTGTCCGTAAATTTTGTGCACAGGTGTAATCGTTGCCCCCTGCACCGTTTCATTGGCAGGGAAATGGTTCAACAATAAATATTCCCGCGCATTCAACAGCTGGTCATAGCCTCCTAAAATCTTCACTTCCTGTTCTTCATAGCGATCCATAAGATCGGATTTCACCGGTTTGCCGTTGATGCGCAACTTGCCGTTTTTCAACACAACCCGATCCCCCGGAACCGCAATCACCTCGTAATAGGCATCCATATAGGTCGGTAAATGGCTTGACGTGTTCGTCATCGTGCGAACAATATCGCCCGCCTCATAGACAACTTCATCGAATAAATTCGCTTTGCGCTCAATGACCGTATGGAAAACATCCGAACTCCCTTGTAATGAAAATGCTTCTTTATCCACATAATGCAGTCCTTCGACTTCGTCAAAATGCGGAAGCGCAGCAAATTCCTCATACTCAACGGCCGACAGTTGCTTCTTCTTTTGCAGTGCCGAGATTTGCGCCAAATCATCAAGCGGATCATATGGGGTGCCTGGCCCCTGGTCTGCAGAAAGATAGTTCATCGGGTCAATCGCTAGAAAAAGAACCAATGCCACGACAGGAAGCGCAGCCGAGACAAACAGCACTTGCCAAGAAAACTTCCTAGCCGGTGGCGTCTGCAGCTTTTCGCGTACACGCTGCTTGATCCGCCGTTCCTGCATCGACGTATCGCCCATCATGTCATCGAGCTTGCGTTTGAATTCATTCATTTGCTCTCCACCTCCTCTTCCTCAAAAAATTCCTTGAGCTGCTGCTTTGCCCTTCGCAGCCGTGTTTTCACGGTATTTTCATTCAGCTGCAGATAGTCTGCTATTTCCGCGATCGATTGCTCGTCATAATAAAACAAGATTAAAGGTTCGCGGTATTTTAACGGAAGCTGGAAAAGATTCTTTTCAAGTGACGCCAGCCGTTCTTGCTCCAACACGACTTCATCCGCACCTTTTTCCGAAACAAAGATTGTATCGAACAGCACATCTTTTTTATGCTTCCACGAGCGCAAATAATCTTTTGCTCGATTGGCAGTCATTTTTGTTAAATACGTCTTCAACGACGCTTCATTGCGAAACTGGTCACTCTTTTGAAAATACGTAACAAATACTTCTTGCACAATATCTTCGGCAGTCGACCAATTCTTCACATATAAATAAGCGATTCGCACTAAATAACGCGAATGCTCATCGATTATTTGATCAATACTACTCATTTATGAACCCTCACCCTCTTCTACGGCCACGTCATGTCACCCTCCACATACGCAACAAATTGTTCGAACGACTTTTTCTCGGTTACTCCGTATCGGCATACTTCATAATTTGACGTCTTCCGATTGGCATACCCTTCCGTCGTCGTAAAGCCGATCAGCAATCCCGTCTCTTTCGCCGCCGCAATGAAATCCCCATTATAATGCCCAAACGGATACGCGATTGAAACGGCTGTAGGCACTTGCTCGATATTTCGCTGTAAATCCAATAGGATCTCTTCTTTTGATTGATCAAACACAATCCCTGTGCCCGTATCCTCATTCAATGAATGCAATTCATACGTATGGGCTTCAAATTGGAAAACATCCGCCAACTCTTCTATATCCCCCACGGTAAAAAATTGCAGCGGGCCTTCCGCATCAAACAGTTGCGCTCCCTCTGCCCGACCCGTTCGCGAAGAAATAATATGCTGAAGCGCCGTAAACCCGTATTGCTTTAAAATCGGATACGCATATTCCTTCGTCGATAATAACCCGTCATCGAATGTAAGGAGCACCGCTTTGTTCGGTACAACGAGACGTCCCTCCAAATAATCATAAAGCTGATGTGCTGTCAACGTCTCGAAATGATGCTCCGCCAAGTATCCCATCTGCTGCTCAAATGATTCCAACGAAATCGTGCTATTCATCGTGCTCATCAACTCAAGCGGTAACACCTGATGGTAGACAAGCACAGGCAATCCCGCATCCAATGCAACAGACTGCTTATGAATATATCCCGGCCGCTCCGCTATCGTTAGGATATACCAATCTCCTTCCTCCCGCACGACTGGATAGCGATAGCCTTCTTCCAATTCCATGATAACACTGCTCTCTAAGTTAGCATTCTCATACACTGCGGTTTTTTGCAATGCGTGAACGGCAGCCAACCGCTCCATTTGGACAACTGTCGAAAGCTTCTTCTTTTCGACCGTCCCCTGCCCCTTACGGACAAAGGCAGACATATTTCCGAGCCGAAGCTCATAATACACCTCATCCTCACCCGTGATCGCAACAGGCTGATCCGCCTCCAACACACCAATCTGCGTCAAGGCAGCGCCCTTCATATAAATCGGCTGGCGCTCTTGCAAAGTCAGTACCCGTTCAAATTCCCTCTTTGCGAGAAACCGATCCGTACTTTGCGCAAACACTCTTCCTTGCGTTTCAATCAAAATCCATATCGCTCCAACACTTATAATAAATACGATTAAGAAAACAACTAACGGCAATTTCCTCATAGTCTTTACCTCCACTGTCAATCAAGCAACGTACAGACGGAGATTTTCAGGAAAAGTTTCATAGTGTTTTAAAAAAGTTTTTAGGGTGTTCTTTTAACGCAAATTTCATTAGGTCAGAGGTCACAAAATGACAATAAAAGCCGGGAAATGATCGATAAAAATCCAACGCTATGATAGTAGAAGAAAATGAATCATTTATCTCTCATCATTCGTATAAATAGTTAACAGAAACTGCGAAGATACGAGGTGAGAGGATGAAGAAGAGAGAAAGAGGAATTGCTATATTTTTCATCGCATTCTGCATACTATTTGCAGGTTGTTCGAAGTTCGATGAGCAAGATCAAATTAAGGAAACGGTAAAAAAGGTTGTCGAACTGCAAATGAATGCGCCCGATGAAAAAGCTATTTTCCAGAACTACTTCTCGGACGACGAAGGAAAATTCGAGGAAGAATACGCTCAATACATGTCATATTTAAAGGAAACGTACGGACCTTACTTTACGGAAAGCACATTCGAGCTATACACTCGAACGGATGAGTTTGATATGTTCCATACTGTAGCCGACAGATACGACTATCAGTTAAAGGTAAACGATGTCACAGTGGAGCAAAACGAAGAGACGCCAACAAATTATAACTTTACAGTCGATCTGGATTATGTGAATAAAGACGGGGAGAAAACGGCGATCGAAGTAACAGGTGTCGCCATTATGCGCGACGACCAAATTGCAAAAATGTCATACCTCGGCGACAAACAATTGTTGAGAAGCTTGTATAGTGGCGGCTTGGAATAAATGTTTGCCGCCGTAATCAATAGAATGAGGAATCTATCAAATTCTAGTTTGATTTGGTTCCTCATTTTTTTATTCGATTGGACTTCCATCCCCCTTACTAATACGTGATAACATCCCGTTTCCCATCGGAATACCATAAAGGAGATGAAGAATAAGGAGAGAAGTGCATTGCAGATTCATGTCGTCAGACAGGGAGATTCTTTGTGGGCAATTGCCAATCAATACGGTGTTACAATGAATCAAATTGCATCGGCCAACCAATTGGAAAACCCGAATGCATTAGTCATCGGTCAAGCGCTTGTAATACCGACCGTTTCCCGTTCAACCGCCCAAAAGCCAGTCATTGATGTGAATGCCTATACAATCAATACAGGGGAAACAGGCGCGAGGGAGATTCAAGAAGTCGGCCGTTATTTAACGTACTGGATGCCATTTGTGTATAGCGTGAAAGAGGATGGTAGTTTAACGACTCTCGATGATGAGGAAATGCTCAAATCCGCAACTGCCGAACGAATCGTGCCAGTGATGGCTATCACAAATTTCAGTGCCACAGAAACCGGATCTGACCTTGCTCATACTGTCCTATCAAGTCGTGAACTTCAAGAAAAGGTCATTACGAATGTACTTGCTGTTATGAAAGAGAAAGGGTATCAGGGATTAAACATCGATTTTGAAAATGTGTATCCTGCTGACCGAGAGAATTACAATCAATTTTTACAACTTGCGGTCGATCGGTTACATCCAGAGGGATATTCTGTATCATCAGCTCTTGCTCCAAAAACGAGTAGTGAACAAAAAGGATTGCTATTTGAAGCGCATGATTATCAAGCGCACGGTAGAATCGTCGATTTTGTTGTACTGATGACATACGAATGGGGATATCGAAAGGGACCTGCTCAAGCGATTTCACCCATTAATGAGATTAAAAAGGTTCTCGACTATGCTGTCACGGTCATACCGCGGGACAAAATTTTTTTCGGCTTCCAAATTTATGCACGAGACTGGCTTCTTCCTTTCGTTCAAGGGCAGGAAGCTGAAACATTCAGCGCACAGGAAGCGGTCCGTCGAGCCATTCAACATCAAGTAGCCATTCAATATGACACGAAAACACAATCTCCATTTTTCCGTTACACCGACGAGCAAGGGCGCACCCATGAAGTCTGGTTTGAAGACGCCCGTAGCGCACAAGCAAAGTTCAATATGGTAAAAGACTATAAACTCCGAGGCATCAGTTACTGGGTGCTTGGCTACCCCTTCCCGCAAAACTGGCTATTGCTTGGAGACACTTTCACGATACGGAAGAGAGTGTAGATTGAGGATTCCGAGTGAATCAATGATAAGATAACCCATCCTAAGTGAGCAATCTCTCAAGGATGGGTTATTTTTGGTGTCTCTATTTCCTTCATCAGGAACGGTTGCTGTTGATTCAATTTCCCTTCCCTAAACATAATTTCCCTCTCTTAAACCGCTTCATAGCAATGTCATTGCGAACTATCTAATATTTCCAAAGAAAAACATATAGACAATGAAAGCGCTTTATAGTAACGTATAAGGAAACTTAAAGGAATTTGTCCTTATATAGATTCATTGAATACAGAGGGGGATGGGATATTGCTAGTCACAATCGGCGTTGTCGGGCCTGCGGAATCAGTTGGTAAGATTTTGTCAGTTGCGGAGGAGTTTCCTAATACAAAATGTATCCCTTTTATCTACGAAACAGTGACCGAATTGCCTGCACTGATTGAGCAAGGACGTCCCATCGTGGATCAGTGGTTGTTTTCCGGAATGATGAATCATATGTACGCTCTACAACATGGCTTAGTTAAGGAAGAACAAGCGAGTTTTCCTTATTTGCACGGTTCAAGCTTTTTTGGAAAACTATTAGAAATACAAGCAAACGAAGGTAGAATCATTCGGTCTGTGAGCATTGATTATATTACGGCTGAAGAAGTGCAAAAAGTAGTTTCTTTTTACGACTTAAATTACCTTCATTTCGAAACGATCCCTTCTTCTTGTAACGGAGATGGTAAGCAACTCTCTTTTCTTCACGAAAAACTTTATAAAGATCAGAAAACCGAAGTTGCCATTACAGCTATGAAGGAAGTATATGATCGGCTAAAAGAAGCCGATGTTCCGGTCTACCGGCTGACCCCTTCCTACATTGCAATCAAATTGTCTATTGAATTGCTGATTAAAAAAGCGCAGTCCAAACACTTTGAAAACTTACAGATGGCTGTGATAGGCTGCCAAGTGTTAAATGCCAATGAAAATATCGAGAAATCGATATTTGAATGGAAGCACCAAGACTTACTCGTTAAGAAACACCTTCTGACGTTAACGCAAAAATTGAACGGCTCCTTCGTTGAAATCGCAGACGGCCTTTACTCGATCTACACGACGAAAGGCGAAATTGATGAAGATATTGAATCATCCTTACTAACTACTATCGGAACATTCAAATTGAATGACCAATTGGATATCGGTTTTACAATCGGTTATGGACAAACTGTTGTAGAAGCTGAACAACATGTACGACATGGTCTCAATCAATTAAAAGCAGATGAAGAGCCCTATCTTCTGATTGTGAAAACAAAAAAAGATATTACGCAAAAAGTTCAAAGCGATTATTCAAATATGTTGAACACTACCGAGTTGCGGACAATCTTGCAGGAACGTTTCCAATTGACGGACAGCAACGCACGCGATGTGTTGCGATTGGCCTTTAATTGTCAGCGCTATAACAAACAGGAATTTACAGCTGACGATGTGGCGCAATGGTTCACGAACACAAAGCGAAACGCCCGCAGGATTTTATTGGAATTACAGCAAACAGGTATCATTGAGATTTACGATAAAACACAAACGACACCAAGAGGACGTCCTAGCAATGTGTATCGCTTTTCGGACCAAGAACTTCTCTTTGGAAAGGAGGAGTAAACGATGCAACATCTGACTACGTGGATCGAAGAAAAGCTTCTGCAAGTCAATCTTGTAAACACAATGGACCAGGCAGAAGGATTTTCACGTCTTGGTTATACGAAGGAAGAGCAGGCATCACAGGAACAATTCCGGTACATCGCCAAAGACCTTGGACTGCAAACCTATCAAGATGCTGCAGGTAACCAATGGGCTTTGTGGAAAGTCGATGAAGCAGCAGGTTGGATTGCCACCGGTTCCCACCTCGATACTGTTTACAACGGCGGAGGCTACGATGGCGCGGCTGGTGTAGTCGCAAGCCTAGCGGCAGTGAAACTACTCAAAGAGCAATCCTTCCAGCCGACAAAGAACATTGCCGTTATTGCATTTGCCTGCGAGGAATCCGCGCGCTTCAATGTTTCTACGATTGGCAGTAAAGCAATCTGCGGGCTGTTGGATAAAGACAAACTTGCTTCCCTTGAAGATAGTAGCGGCATCACCTTAAAGAAAGCGTTTACAAACTGTGATTTGGACTGGGAGTTACTTCATGAAGCCCGACTGGAAGATCATCAACTTGAACAATTTGTCGAATTGCATATTGAACAAGCAAAGAAGCTGGAGAAGTCCAAAAGAGATATCGGGATTGTGCAAGCAATTGCCCAACCTACTAGACTCCGAATCACTTCTGTCGGAAAAACAAACCATACAGGCACCACGCCGATGGATGAACGTCAGGACGCACTTGTCGCGATTGCACCGATCATCAGCTTCATTGAGGAAACAACGGTAGACATCAATCAACAACAAAATGTCCCGCTTGTAGCTACTGTCAGCACGATACAAAACAGCCCGAATGCGATAAGCATGATACCGGGAGAAGTCGTGTTAGTCGTCGATATCCGGAGTACGAACGCACAAGCAAAACACGAACTCGTTAGTAGAATTAACAATTTCGCACTAGCAGTCCAAAGGGACAGACCGGTTGTGATTACGATTCAAACGCTCGTTGATGATGAACCAATCCAACTCGATGCATCCATACAAGCTAAGCTCACACATATTTGCGAGAAAATTGGATTGTCATCGATGCCGTTAGATAGCGGGGCTGGGCATGATGTTATGAATTTGGCCAAACGCTGGCCATGCGGGCTAGTATTCATCCCTTGCCGCGACGGGGTTAGCCATAACCCGTCAGAGCACGCCGATAGTGAAGATCTATTGAAAGGAACGAGAGTGCTAGCTGAATATCTACGAGAAACAGCTGGCAACGACTACTCTTCATTAGAATAAAAACTAGGAGGACATCAAATGTATACATTCATCAAAGAGTATATGGAAGAAAACGCAGATTACTTCAATGAGGTATCTGCCTATCTATTCCACCATCCGGAAACACGTTTTGAAGAATACAAGTCTGCTGCATTTTTATCTTCAGAATGCGAAAAACAAGGATTTGAAGTGGAGCGCAACCTCGCAAATATCCCTACCGCCTTCAAAGCGACATTTGGATTTGGTAAACCTGTCATTGCGTTTCTAGGTGAATATGACGCATTGCCCGGCTTAAGCCAAACACCTTCTATATCAAAAGAAGAGCAAGTGAAAGAATCCCCTGACTTCGGACACGGATGCGGTCATAACTTGCTCGGTACAGGGGCATTTGCCGCAGCATGCGCTACGAAAGCTTATTTGAAAGATAACAACTTGAAAGGGACAGTCGTTTTTTACGGATGTCCAGGTGAAGAAGGCGGATCCGGGAAAACGTTCATGGTGCGAGACGGTGCGTTTGAAGGCGTCGCTGCAGCTCTGACCTGGCATCCGTCTCCGGGCAACTCCATTATGGGCCGGCCGACATTGGCAAATTATCAAGTTTCCTTCCGTTTCAAAGGCGTCGCTGCCCATGCGGCAAATTCCCCGCATTTAGGCCGCAGTGCGCTGGACGCCGTTGAGTTGATGAATGTCGGCGTCAATTATTTACGCGAGCATATCATCCAAGATGCCAGGGTTCACTACGCCATTACAGATACAGGCGGCTTTTCACCTGCTGTTGTGCAGCCTCATGCAGAAGTTCTGTATTTGATCCGCGCACCGAAAAACAATCAGGTGGAAGGGATTTATCAGCGGATTTGCAAAATAGCAGAAGGTGCTGCACTAATGACAGAAACGGAACTGGAAATTGAATTCATGAAAGCATGCTCCAACTATGTTCCAAATAGAAGTCTAGAACGAATCCTGTACAAAAATCTGAAAGAAGTTGGAGCCAGTGAACCTTCTGCAGAAGAAAAAGCTTATGCA
This sequence comes from Sporosarcina koreensis, assembly GCF_001531445.1. GTDB lineage: Bacteria > Bacillota > Bacilli > Bacillales_A > Planococcaceae > Sporosarcina > Sporosarcina koreensis_C. The sequence continues at coordinate 41,196 of NZ_LQYA01000023.1, read as the reverse complement.
AAACAGATCTGGGATACTTTCTCGTCTGATGAGCAGGAATTCTACTTAGACGTCATGAATGGATTCGGTTATATCGGAGACGGCAGCGAATTCGAAGGAAAATATTTGAATGACAGCATTTCGGATTATGAAGAATCGAAAGAAATTTTCTACGGTTCTACAGATGTAGCTGATGTCAGCTGGGTACTCCCGACTGCTCAATTAACTGCCGCCACAAGCACACTTGGAACTGCTTTACACACATGGCAAATGACAGCACAAGGCCTTTCCGATTTCGCAAATCGCGGAATGTTGCGTGCGGCTTCCGCTATGGCATTGACCGGCATTGAACTGGTCACTTCATCCGAAAAACTGGAACAAGTGAAAGAAGAACATGCTCAGTTCGAAAAACAAAATCCTTATATCCCCCCTATCCCGAAAGATGTCAGTCCATCTACACTGGGCGGGAAAAGAATCTACTAACGAGGTGAAATGATGAAAAAGAAAAAAGGTATATTCCAAAGATTTTTAGACATTGTTGAAAAGGTTGGCAATAAACTTCCCGATCCGTTTGCACTGTTTGTCGGTTTAGCAGTACTCATGATTATCACGTCATGGATTTTCAGCCTATTCAATGCCTCTGTCGTCCATCCGGGCAAAGGAGAAGTCATGCCGATCAAGAGCTTGATCTCCGCTGAAGGTTTGCAATTCATCTTAACTTCGATGCTCGATAACTTCACCGGCTTTGCGCCGTTAGGTCTCGTAGTCGTCATGATGCTTGGTGTTGGATTAGCAGAAAAAGTCGGTTTGCTGGACTATGCCGTACGTAAAACGATCTTGAAATCACCTCCTTTCTTACTGACATACACTGTCGTATTTGTAGGAATTATGGGGAACCTCGCTTCCGACGCTGCCGTTGTGCTCATTCCGCCGCTTGCAGCACTCGTCTTCTATAAAGTCGGACGCCATCCATTGGCTGGACTTGCTGCCGGATTCGCTGGTGCGGGGGCAGGATTCACAGCAAACTTGTTCATCGCTGGAACAGATGCATTGCTCGCTGGTATTTCTACAGAAGCGGCACGCATCATGGATGAAACATTCACAGTTTCACCCGTGGACAATTGGTTCTTCAATATCGCTTCTGTTTTCGTCTTGACGATCGTCGGTGGTCTGTTAACTTCCAAATTTATCGAACCGCGCCTCGGTGTGTATAAAGGCGAAGCATTGGAAGAAGAAGGAACGGAAGATCTCCCGAATGAAAAAAGAGCATTCATTCATGCTATCCTTGCCGGCCTGATCTATGTTGCCATTATTTTAGCAGCCATTTTCATTCCTACGAACAGTCCATTGACGAACGAAGACGGTGGATTGATCCCAAGTTCTCCATTCTTGAGTGGCATCATTCCGATCATCTTGTTTTTCTTCATCATTATCGGGGTAACGTTCGGGATTTCTGTCGGTAAAATCAAGACTAGTAAAGATATTAGCCATTACATGTCTGAAGCAGTCAAAGACTTGTCCAGCTATATCGTGCTCGTATTTGCGATTGCGCAATTCACTGCGTATTTCAACTGGTCCAACTTAGGTACTTGGGTAGCCGTTAACGGTGCTGAATTCCTTGAAAGCGTCAACTTTACAGGAATGCCGCTCATCATCGGTTATATTATTTTCACATCGCTGATGAACTTCCTGATTACATCCGGTTCAGCGAAATGGGCCATTGAAGCGCCGATATTTGTCCCAATGTTCATGGAACTCGGCTACCATCCGGCATTTACACAAGTCGCATATCGTATTGCTGATTCATCGACAAATATTATTACACCGCTATTCCCATATATGGTCATCATATTGGCATTCATGCAACGTTACGATAAAAAAGCTAGCATCGGAACGTATATGTCCTTAATGATTCCATATAGCCTTGTTTTCTTGGCAACTTGGATTATTTTGATTCTCGTATTCTTCTACTTGGGCATTCCGTTTGGACCTGGTATTCACGCACGCTTATAATTGATAGAGACTTTTAACCATTACAGGAGGCAATATGATGCAACTAGAAAAGCAACTGATTAACTGGAGACGAGACTTTCACCGTTTTCCTGAACAAGGTTTTCTAGAAATGCGTACGGCATCCATCGTAGCAAGCATAGTAGAATCCTTAGGTTTTGACTTACAGCTTGGCAAAGAAGTCATGAATGAAGACGAATGCATGGGGAAACCCGATGCCGCTACAACGAAAGAACATGTCGTATGGGCAAAAGAAAACGGAGCCGTGGAACGCTTCCTCCCTTATTTCGAGGAAGGTTTCACCGGAATCGTCGCAACGTTCAATACGAAGAGACCCGGACCTACTGTCACATTTCGTGTAGACATGGATGCATTGCCAATTATCGAGTCTGATTCGGCGCAGCATACACCTGCAACAGCAGGATTCCGTTCCACTGCGGAAGGCTCCATGCATGCTTGCGGGCACGATGCCCACACTTCCATCGGACTTGGACTCGCTACGATGGTAGCTGAAAAGCAAGATGAGCTAAACGGGGTCATCAAGATAATTTTCCAACCAGCCGAAGAAGGCACACGCGGAGCAAAAGCGATGGCTCGTGCTGGAGTCGTTGACGATACCGATTTCTTCATCGCTTCCCATATTGGAACCGGCGTGCCCCAGTATCATTTTGTCGCTGCAAATAACGGCTTTTTGGCGACAACAAAGTTAAATATTACGTTTACAGGAAAAGCAGCGCATGCCGGGGGTGAACCGGAAGTCGGCAAAAATGCATTGCTTGCCGCAGCAAGTGCCGCATTGAATATGCACGCGATCTGCCGTCATTCCGGCGGGGACTCACGTATTAACGTCGGGGAGCTGCACGCCGGATCAGGAAGAAACGTCATCGCAAATCACGCTACACTCATCGCTGAAACACGCGGGGAAACGAGTGAAGTGAATAATTACATGAAAGAGCAAGTGGAAAACATCGTAAAAGGCGCTGCGCAAATGTATGGCATCGAGTACTTGATTGAAACTGCCGGCGAAGCCATTAGCTGCAAATGCTCCGACGACTTGGCGAAAAAATTAGCCGACATCGCCAAACAGCACACTTTCCTTAAACATGTGGAAGTCACGAGTGAAGCAAACGCAGGTTCAGAAGATGCTACGTACTTCTTGGAAGCAGTCCAAAAGCGCGGCGGCCAAGCAACGTACTGCATCTTTGGCACCGACCTTGCCGCAGGACATCACCACGAATGCTTCGATATTAACGAAGACACCCTCCTCCCAGCTGTCGAAATTTTATTCGCAGCCGCGAAGGAATTAAGCAGTACGGAGTGAATGGACAAATAGAAAGCTTTACCATTTGAGTGCTCTCTTGAATGGTAAGGCTTTTTTTATTGTTATAAGGCTGTTTTCGTCACTGCCTGTATGAAAATCAACCGCCTACAACCTTTCACGAAACTATCAGCATAATAAATAAATCCTTAAAATATACTGGATTAAGGCAGCGAGCTGTTAAATTAGTAGGTTGAACACGTAACCGCAAACATATGTAGAAAAATGTCGAAATTTATATTTTGTATATTGACAGAAGAGAGTGTCTAGTCGATACTTTGAAATAACTAAAATTTCGAAAGGGGATGAAAATAAGAGTCGCTTAGTTATGTTGATGGTCAATTAATGATGAAGGTGGAGATGCCCAAATGTTACTAGCAAAGTACCCAAGAAGAAGTTATACGCATGCAACAACACCAATCTAAAAGTTGCCTCATTTATCCAAACTATTGAATGGTCCTTCCATCTACATAAAACGGGATGATTTACTAGGACTTGCCGGGGGCGGGAATAAAACGAGAAAGCTGGAATTTTTAATCGCGGATGCGATACATCAAGGGGCAGATACGATTGTTACTTGTGGCGCTCTCCAATCAAACCATTGCCGACTGACGTTAGCCGCTGCCGTAAAAGAAGGTTTAAGATGCCAGCTCGTTTTGGAGGAAGGTGTTGCGACTCCTTATGATCCAGATGCAAACGGCAATAACCTGCTATTTAAATTACTAGGGGCCGAATCTATTAAGGTTGTGCCGCATGGATCAGATGTCATAGCGGAAATGCATACTTTGGGTGAGGAATTAGCGACGGCAGGCAGGAAACCTTATTTAATTCCTATCGGAGGGTCTAATGATTTAGGATCGGTTGGATATGTAGCATGTGCACAAGAAATCCTTCAACAAACTTTTGAGACCGGGCTTGTACTTGACGATGTAGTCGTTGCGAGCGGCAGTGGCGGGACTCAGGCAGGGTTGATTGTCGGTTTTACTGCAAGCAGCGCACCCATTAAAGTGCATGGGATCAATGTTTCCAGACCTAATGAAACACAAATCCTGAAAATTACTGAGTTAGTTCACCAAACTGCTAGTTATCTAAACATATCGGACAACCATTTATCTACTAGTGTCCATTGCTACGATGGCTATGTTGGCGAAGGCTACACCATTCCGACACAAGGAATGATTGAAGCGGTACAAATGTTGGCGAGAACGGAAGGCATACTGCTCGATTCCGTTTATACAGGAAAAGTGATGGCTGGACTTATCGACTTGATTCGCAACGGAACATTCAAGAAAGAAGACAATGTGTTGTTTATTCATACAGGTGGATCCCCGTCCTTATATGCAAACCATACTTTATTCAATGAGGACTTATTTGCATTATAAAGCTTGAAGCGAGGTTAGCTTATGAAAATACCTTTTACGAAGATGCACGGAATTGGAAACAGCTATATTTACATCGATGCTGTTGCACATGAATTCGACGCTTCAACTTTCCATCAACTGGCGAAAGACATCTCAAATGTCAATACAGGCATAGGGTCAGATGGCCTCATTGTGATTCACCCGAGTGACGTGGCCGATATTGGTATGCGGATTTTCAACAAAGATGGATCGGAAGGACAAAGTTGCGGCAATGGCTTACGTTGCACAGCAAAATATGCTTATGAAAATCATCTCGTTTCTAGCAACGTCTTTCAAATTGAAACGAGGGCAGCAATCGTAACTGTCGAAGTGTACGGAGAACGAGAATGTGTTGACCAAGTGACCGTCGACTTAGGTGCGCCTTTATTAAATCGAAGTCATATACCAATGCTCGGTACCGACGATAACCAGGTGATTGCAGAAGAGTTCCCAGTTGCTTCACATTCATTGAAGGTAACGGCATTATTTTTGGGTAATCCAAATGCTGTGTTTTTTGTCGATGCGATTGAAGAAGCGCCAATACAAGAGTTGGGCGCAATCGTTACTGAAGATCCGCGTTTCCCGGATCGAGTGAATGTTGGGTTTGTTGAAATCATAACTAGAAATGAAATGAATTACAGAGTATGGGAACGAGGTTCAGGTGTAACAGAAGCTTGCGGAACAGGAGCAAGCGCAGCAGTAGTCGCTGCAGTATTAAACGGCTATATCGAAAAAGGAGGGGATGTCACAGTCCATTTAAGCGGTGGAGATCTATGCATTCAATGGGCAGACGATGATCACGTTTGGATGACCGGACCCGCGGAGACTACGATTCAAGGGATCTTCCACTGGAAGCGTCAGGCTTTATAGACATAGAGATTCTTTAATAAAAAGGGGGATCAATTGCATGGCAAAAAAATTGAAAGCATACCGCTTCCCACTCATACTTCTTGCTTCAATTATCATCGGATCCATTATTGGGCTGATTTTTGGAGAAAAGGCAAGCGTCATTAAACCATTCGGGGATTTATTCTTAAATTTATTGTTCATGATTGTTGTTCCACTTGTGTTCTTTTCGATTTCATCAGCTGTCGCGAATATGGATAGTATGAAACGTCTTGGGAAAATCATGGGCTCCATGCTTTCGGTGTTTATCATTACGGGGATTATTGCATCCATTGTGATGCTAGTAGCCGTTCTTATCTTCCCAGTCGGATCAGGAGTTGATATTCCTAACGAGGTTGTAGAAAATACGGGAATGCTGTCGCTGTCCGATCAACTCGTAAACACGTTTACAGTGCCGGATTTCGTGAATTTATTTTCACGTAAACATATGCTTGCTTTAATTGTATTCTCGGTGTTATTAGGAATCGCGACTGGATTGACAGGAGAAGCCGGAAAGCCATTTGCCCGCTTTTTAGAAAGTGGCTCTGAAATCTTCATGAAAGTGATTCAGCTCGTCATGTACTATGCTCCAATCGGCTTGGGCGCCTATTTTGCAGCACTGATCGGAGATTTCGGCGGAGAATTGATCGGTGATTATGCACAAGCCTTTATCCTGTATTACCCTGTTGCCTTTCTATACTTTGCGATTGGATTCACGCTTTACGCATTCATTGCCGGCGGGAAAAAAGGGGTTGTCCGTTTTTGGAAGAACATCCTTGCACCAGCTGCAACTGCGCTTGGCACTGGAAGTAGTTTTGCAACTCTCCCTATCAACTTACAAGCAGCAAAACAAATCGGCGTGCCAAAAGATATACGGGAAACCGTTTTGCCGCTCGGCGCGACCATTCATATGGATGGATCTTGTCTCTCTTCTATTCTTAAAATCGCTTTCGTCTTCGGTGTATTCAACATGGATTTCACGGGAATCGGCACTTTCGTTACAGCGATTGCGATTTCTTTAATGGCCGGAGTCGTGATGAGCGGAATTCCTGGCGGCGGATTTATTGGTGAAATGGTCATTGTCACCCTTTACGGTCTACCGATCCAAGCCCTGCCAATGATCTCGGCAATTGGCGTTGTTGTCGATCCGCCTGCAACAATGGTAAATGCTACCGGAGACACAGTCGCAAGTATGCTTGTAACTAGGCAATTGGAAGGGAAAGACTGGATGGAGAAAGTACATGTAGAATAGTAGTGATAGAGGTTATAACTTTGGAACGCATGGCTTTTTTCATGCGTTCCTTTTCCTATTAAGATTCCTCATTCCTTAAATTGATCTTCTAATTCCTTTTCGATTTCCTCATCACTTACAGGTACAATTTCTTCTTTTACCCCGTATTTCTTTTTAATCAATTGCCCAACTTCGGACCGATCAATCCCATCCTTTACAGCTGCAAAGATTACGATATACAAAATGAATAAACTAACAAGCCACAGTATAATAGTTCCCCATACCATTAATCTACACCCCCATTATTTTCTAATCCTTTCCCCACCTTGCAAATGCGCATCCAATATACCGGCCAATTTCTCTTTCACCACTTCCGATGTGACAACACAGCTGACTTCGGAGTACTTTGTCATAATCCACAATTCATACCCGCTGTTCACTTCAGGAGAATCCCCGTAAAAACGGTGGTGCTTATCTATTTCCTCGAAATGATATGATCGAATATTCTTCCATGAAACAAACTTGCCTCCACATAACACCCCGTCTTCCACAACTGCAAACAAATTCCAAATGTGATTAAAATTGATCAAAGACCAGATAAAAACATAGGCGGAAGGCAGATGGATAGTTGTGTCTAGCAAATTATAAACAGCCATGATAAGGAAGATCGCTAGACTGAAACCTAGCCATTTAAGAGCAGACTTTTGCTCGAAAACAATAGGCCGCTCAATCGTTTTTTTCGGCTGTACCCGTATTGCCTGCAAGTCTTCCTCTGTGACGGGGAAAACAATAGGCTGTTTCATTTTAATGACTAACCGAAAGAACCGGAAACAGAGAAACAGAAATAAGGTGCCCGTTAAAATGTCCCAATTAGTCATTTTATGCTTCTCCTAACTATGTGCAACACTCCATGCATCATTCTCAAGATAAATGATCCAGCCTATTCATAAACCTAACGACTCGCATGTCTTCCCTTATTTCAAGCAGATGGATTCCTGTATCGCCAGTAGGAAATACGACATCTCCAATAGGCAGTTTGAGAAACGCATTGATCAGATTAGAAATCATTTTGTCATGGGAGACAATCGCAATCCGTTGATAGCTTTGATAATCATGGAGGATCTGGCGGAGTATCCTTTCTGCCCAAAAGCGTAGGTCAAGAGCTGATTCCCCGTCTTGTATCGGTATATGAACCGGCCTCCCGCCTTCAGGTAACGGATGCTTGATCGCCGCTTCTTTTCTCGACATTCCAGCTAACACTCCATTATTGAATTCCCTCAAATCATCATAAAACTTGAGTTCACAACCGATTGCCTCCTGCAAAATTCTTGCCGTCCCAACCCTCCTCAAGGTGCTCGAAAGAATCATTTCGGGAGGATATTCTTTCGCGACAGCCGCCGCCATTTTTCTAGCTTGCGTCTCCCCTAATTCGGTCAACGGAAAGTCCGCCCTTCCTTCATGCACTTCCAATAAATCCGCTTCTGATTCGCCATGTCTGATGATCAGTATTTCCATCAATTACCCCTCACTTTTGAGTTAATCATATGTTTCCATATCAATCTATGAACTTTTTGAATTTATTACAATATTACCATAGAAGTTGAAGTGAATAGGAAAATGGCTATTTGGCATCTGTTCATCTCGCATTCTTTTCGATAAGATGTGTTCAACGAACGGACGGGAGTGTAGAAGATGGAATGGATAAAAGAAACCGCTGGGTTGGCAGTTATCACGTTTTTATTCAGTCTTTTTACATGGGTGCTGACGGCGTCCTACATAGAAGAATACAATCTGTTTTCTGCTGAGCCGGTGACCGTGACTACTGTTGACAAAATAGCTGCAAAAGGCTTATATACACCACCCGCCTATTACGTGCGGGTCGAATTGCCGAACGGAGAGGAATCTACGTACCTCAACCGGATTTCCAAAAGTGAGGAGAAGGCAATCCAAGTTGGAGATTCAATCAATGGGTACTCGTTACGCCCCTCAGACTTTTCGACGATCCACGATTTCACCTTTGACAGTTCACTTTTCCTATTCGGGATTGCCGTATTCGGGTTTCTGGCATTTTGCTGCCTAATTGCACTGTTGCTGTCCATCCCTGTATTGGACGCATTGGAAAAGAAAATCTCTTACAAACGGCAGAAGAAACGTCAACAGAAAAGGCGGAAGAAAGAGAAACAGAAAAAAGAAAGAAAAGGCTGGAGAATTGTCGCTGTCGTACTTCTTGTATTTCTGATTTTCATAGGGCGCTTCCTATTGAATCTGGCTCGAAAATTGCTTCCATTCGGCAAGACAGATACCGATGCTCTGATCCTCGACCGTGATTCCCATGTCACATACCGCAAATACGAGGATTCGTCCTACGAACTGACTGTATCTTTCGAAGATCACGCAGGACGCACTTTCCAGGTGATCAAAGACGTGACAGGACAAACCTACCAGCAATACGGCATCGGGGATAAGCTGCCGATTGCTTACCGCAATGTAAATCCCTATGACTTATTTGTACGCGGCAATTCCTTTCTGGACATCTTTGAGGCAGTCATGACCTGGGAATCACTTGTCTGTTTGATTATGTTGGCAGTCACTTTGTTTGCCGGCTGGGTGTTTATTAAAGAACGAAGAAAAAAGTAACCAAGGCGGTTGCTTTTTTTCTTGATATACCTAGTTATAAAATTAAAATACGACCACCTTTCACGCTTGAGCTCCGTTACCATTATGAAGCGGCGGTGATGTTCAGGTGCCTGTGCAAGATACATTTATGACAATTCACCAAAAAATGAATAAAAATACATATTCAAATAACATAGAAGTTGATGTTAAAAGGTTGTCTAGATGTCTTATGCAATTGTAGTGTATTAACTGAATTGTATCTTGCACAGGCACCGAAAACAAAAGGAATTAAGTACGACGGAGTGAATGGACAAATAGAAAAGCCTTACCATTTGAGTGTGAGCTTGAATGGTAAGGCTTTTTTAGTCATAGCGGACTTGATACCTGAAATTTCCCGGTGTGTTATAATTACTATAATAAAAATCGTGCGTGGAGTTGATAAAGATGGAGGAGACCTTAAAACTAATTTTAACCGAGATTAAAGGGGTAAAAGAGGACATTACATCGGTAAAAAGGGATGTTTCGGCGTTAAAAGGGGATGTTTCAGCGTTAAAAAGGGATGTTGCGGCATTAAAAGCAGATAGCACAGCTTTAAAAGAGGATGTTTCAGCGGTGAAAGGGGATATTATTGCATTAAAACAAGATAGTAAAGTGTTAAAGGATGGCCAAGGAAGAATTGAGGAAAAGGTCGTTTCCCTATCATCAGAACTGCGCAGTAATTTCAACTATACAAATGGCAAATTAGATGAACATCGCGAAGTTTTCGGGGTCGTATCAGGCGAGCTTAGAGGTATAAAAGTAGATGTTGACTATCTAAGTGCTAAAACTGGCAAGCATGATACCGAACTCAATAATTTAATTAACAGACTCAGAGGGTAGAGCCCATTGTATGCTGGGAACCGTGTGGTGCACTTTTGGTAATTCATTCTAAAGGAACTGACGGCGCTTAGTCCGTCCGTTCCTTTTTATTATCAGTTACCCTTTTTGAATGTCCGTTATAATACTCATCTTGTATTTCTCCTTACCTATGAAACCATTGGCAAGATAAATGACCCTGCCTATTTATAAACCTAACGACTCGAATATCTTCCCGTAGTTCAAGCAGATAGATTCCCGTATCCCCTGTCGGAAATGCAACATCTCCAATTGGCAGCTTGAGAAACGCATTGATCAGATTAGAGATCAGCTTGCCGTGGGACACAATCGCAATTCTTTTATAGTCCCGATAATCATGGAGAATCTCCAGGAGTATCCGCTCCGCTCGAAATCGAAGGTCAAGTGCACTTGAGTTCACACCCGATTGCCTCCTGCAAGATTTTCGCCGTCCCACTTGCTCTCTTCAATGTGCTCGCTAAGATGATTTCAGGCGGATATTCTTTCGCAACAGTCGCAGCCATTTTTCTTGCTTGAGTCTCCCCTACTTCGGTCAACGGAAAGTCTGCCCTTCCTTCATGCACCTCCAATAAATCCGCTTCTGATTCGCCGTGTCTGATCACTAGTAGCTCCATCTAATTCCCCTCGCTTCTAAGTCATTAAGAATTCCCTGTTCAGTTGCGCTTAAATTCAATTTCTTCCTTCTGAAGCACCTTGGTTAGCGTATTCGTGAATATTCGCATATCCCTGTTTTCAGGCAACGTCACCATTTCCCCATCCTTAAAATAGAAATCGAACTTCGGGAACCCTCCCTCTTCAGGAAATTCACGATAAACGACCTGCTGTATGTTGCTCCACTCATAATGCTGATTCGCCCCCGCTAGCCCCCGTTTGAAGGAAATGCCATCCGTCGACACTCCAACATAACGCCCGGATCCGTCTACCATTAGCAAAATCGATAGGAGGACACAGATTGCTGCAAGCCATTTCGATTTTTTATTCACGGACATTATCCATAGCAAAAAAGTGGCAGTGATTAGAAAAAGCGCACCAAGCCCGAACGACATAAACGCCTTCGCGGGGACAACAACGGCCCATGTATTCGACTCTTGGTAAAGCGCATTGGCAATAAACAACGGCACTATCAAAACAAAAATAGGAGAACACACAAAAATCCCAATCGTGATAGCCATGAAAATCTGTCGCGACCCAATTTTATCTAACATTTGCCCACCCCCTAACGGTAATACGGAGAATCACCGCATCGGTTTCCTAATTAATTGCGAATTTCGTTATTTCAAAAAAATGAAATGAAAGCAAGTGAATTTATTGGGGTGTTCATGCATATTCATACATTTTTTTCTGAATAGTATTAAAATCCTGTTTTCTGCTGCGTTCAATAGGGGGGCAGGAGCAATCGAACATGGGCATTCAAAACTTACAGCACCACCTATAATGAAAATAAATTACAGGCGGCAAAAACATGACAACAAACGAATGGGTCATTCTCTTTTATAAAAAACAATTTGAGTGGTTACGTGACATCGAAGAGGAAATGGAGAGTTATTTAAATAAGGAAGCTGAGGAAATAGAGAGGCAAATCGGTGTAAAATTTGAATCGATGCTCGATATCGGTGCACACATCGGTAGCATCGCAAGGGATTTGGACGCCCGCGGTATTTTCATGACAACATTGGAACTCGTACCTGAACTGGTAGAAACAGCCAGACTTCGTTCACCTAACACAACCGACATCCACCTAGGCGATTTCTACACATATACCTTTTCCAAGCAATTCGATGTCGTAAGCTATTTCGATGGATTCGGCATAGGTTCGGATGAAGACCAGCTCACACTTTTGAAACGAATGAAAGACTGGGTGAAGGATGAAGGTACACTTCTCATCGACATTTACAACCCGAATTATTGGCTGACCATTGCAGCAGGCAAAAAATGAAATTCGACAACGCGGAAAGAGTCTACTCATTCGATGTAGAAAACAGTCGCATGTTGGACAGCTGGTGGCATCTAGAAAACCCGGACGAAATTGTGATGCAATCACTGCGCTGCTATACAGTTGATGAGATTAGTTCTATGTGTGAAAATGCAGGATTAGCGATTACCGGAATCTTCCCGGAGGTGCTATGGATTTTAGTAACTGGACATGCGTGGAAACGGCTTCCTTGTCCTCTTGCCTATCCTATCGGCTTCGAGTGAAAAAAATATAGTTAAAAAGGACCGCCTAATGCGCTAACATTAGGCGGTCTTATTATTATACAGATTTCGCCTATCTCTCATCGAATCATATTTACGGTAAAATTAAGAAAACAACAACCTTTCCCCCTTGAGCTCCGTTACCATTATGAAGAGGCGGTGATGACATGGACCAGGAAGAATTGGAGAAAATCATGGATGCGCATGGAGAACATCTATTGAGGATGGCTTTCTTTTATTTGCGTGACCGCGAGATGGCGAAGGATATTGTACAAGATGTATTCATTTCCTTTTATACGTCGTCGAATTATGAGGAACGAGGTACAATGCGTTCGTATTTGACAAAGATGACCGTCAATCGATGCAAGGACCACTTGCGGAGCTGGTCATTCCGGAATTTGCTGTTCACGCATGATTGGGTGGAAACGATACATACGCAGCAGGACCCGCTTGTTTTGAATGAAGAGCGAATCGAGCTTGCCATTACGATATTGAAGCTGCCAATGAAATATCGGGAAATTATCATTTTATATTATTACGAAGAGTACAAGATCAGGGAAATCGCCGCTTTTTTGGAGCTGTCCGAGAATACCGTGAAGGCACGAATGACGAAAGCACGGAAGTTATTGAAGGAAAAACTGAAATCTGAGGATTGGGAGGTGCTATCCAGTGAATGAAGTGAAAAAGAGTTTAGATGCCTTGTCCAGTATAACGTCAGAAGATATGGAAGAAGTGAAGCGAAGTGTCCTCTCCGGAAAACGCAGACAAAAAAAGAGAAATCCTTTTCCGGGAGCGGTGACTGGACTTGTAGCCGCGGCGGTCCTATTTTTTGCATTCAACGTGCTGAAGGATGGTTTCTCTACTGCGGATGATGAAGAATATGAGGTTAATAAACTGATCTATGATTTCATGCTGCGCACGGAATCGGATGGCAATGAAGACGGAGCTACCGATGATATGAAACAGGCTGTTTTACAGAGCATGCTGCAAATAGACGCGCTGATTGATTATGCCAAAACGGTCGGCTACGAGGAAGACATGGAAGCGATCGACGACACTGTCGCTGAACAACGGGATATTTTCTATGCGGATTTGGATAAAGAAGGAGAAGAGAGAAAGAATATCGTTCTTCAAGCGCAGGAAGAGAATTTCGGCATCTCCCATGATGAGTATTTCAATGTCATTTACAAGTGGACGACCCGATATGAGAAAGCTAATGAATGGCTCATTCGCAATCCGCAGGAGAATCCGAAAACGCTGGGCGAAGTGCTTAGCTTGCTCCAGAATAAACACGAGCGTGCTATTGCTGATTTCATGGAACTAAAAACGATCCCCCCTTTCGATTTGTCCGTGAAGTACGATGAATTCGAAGGGACAGTCGCTGCTATTGAGGGTGACCGAGTCCTTGTCACGCATGGGTTTGTAGAGGACGCTCCTTCGAAAAAGGAAAAGTTGATAATGAAAGGGGCCGCCTCCCGATTTATCATCGATGACGCTCTGGAAGAGATTTCGCTTGGCATGGATATCAGGGTAGTTTACGATTCTCTCTCCTACCCCGTCACTTCGCATGGTACTTTATTAATTTACGGAAAGGTGACGGAGTGGGAAAAGATCGGATCCAGCACCGTAACCGAATATCTAGCTAAAAGTGCAGATGAACTATCTGATGCCGATATTGAAACGGCTTATAAAATGTGTGTGCATGCGCTGACAGACTATTATAAAGCAGTTTGGAACGGGACAGATATTGATTTGGATGCATTTATCGAAAACGAAAACCTTACACAGTATACCGAAAAGAAGATTCAATCCCAACATGCGTTGTATGGCAAGAACGACAAGGTGAAGGATATTGAGATATACGATTGGGAAGCGGACTACAATGCGGATGGAGAGTATCTCTATTTATTCATGCCTGTTAAGATTACTAACTATCAAGGCGGTTATGGAGAAGCCACTGAATTTCTTGTACGTAATGTAAACGGCAAGTTAGTCATTGTCGATTGGTATACGGGTGGAAAAGATACGTATGACTTCATGGTGCGAGGAGAAAATGAAACGATCGACCATCCTGATATTTGGTATGATCAGGAATGGGTAAAGCAATTTGATGGAACGGCAGATTGATTTAAGTCTAATCCAGCATATTATCCATAGAAACAGCCCACGAAGGAAATTCCTCGTGGGCTTTGTTTATTTCTTATCGGTATGGGTCAGGACCGTCGCTCATCCCCTCCATCTACTAAAGTTACGAAAATATCCCCATCTGCATCGCGCCACTAGTAATTGAAACCACTCCAATTCCAAAACAAATCAATCCAATGGTTTTCATTTTTTTATTTGGAGATTTTTTCATCAGCAATATCACACCAATAAAGAATAAAATGACTCCTAAAATAACGTTTACGATTGTTAAAAACTGAGGTGCAGTACCTACAAAGAAATTGTCTACAACTTTTTCAATTGCTAATTCCATCTCCGTTAGACCTCCATACAGTTAATCTTTTTCAATATGATTTTTGCAGCATAGATTGCAGCTAGTATCGTGATTGCCATAACTATAATTGCGACTGTATTGGAGTTTAACGTTCCGGATGAAATATTAGTTACAATTGAGCAAAGTAAAAACGCCGAAACAATAGTTGTTAGGGTAGATTTTTTTATAAATCCGATTGCCATTGAAATAATGCTTAACGCCGCGGCTAATACAGTCATTACAATAGTTGTTATGATCGCTTTTTGTATAACCCCTAGTGTAATGTTATCCTTTACTAAAGGAAAGAAAGTTTCACTTAAACCAAAAATAGAATAAACGAGTATATTACAAACTATCATTGAGATTATCGTAAACAACGTAACAATAATCATTTTTGAGACGAAAATCTTCTCTCTCCTTATCGGATAAGAAAAGAGAAGGATTACACGCTTTCCTGTATATTCTTCAATTACAAATCGGGAATACATGACAGAAGCTAATATACAAAAGGTAGCCATGTTGAGAGCGCCGAACAGTGAAACGATGTTTTTATAACTAGCGAACAACTCTAACATTGGATCATTTGGATTTACCTGTGGCATATAAGCAAATATATAAATAAATCCCAATAAGACAATAAAGATAACGAAAGTCGAATTGATGTACGTACGAATATTAGTCTTTCTAAGTTCAAGTTTCATTAGATCAAGCATTTACCTTACCTCCATTCCCGCTCATAATATTGAAGAAAAAATCTTCTAACCCCTCTGGGAACTGGTCTTTGATGGATGATAAGGATACTTCCTCTACAATCCTTCCATTTACAATAACTCCTATGTTGTCTGCAATATGTTCAATCTCACTTAAAATATGGCTAGAAATTACGATTGTCATATTTCGATTTTTTACAAGGTGAAGAAATAGTTCCCTCATTTCACGTATACCCAACGGATCCAATCCATTGATCGGCTCATCAAGAATCAATAATTTAGGGTTGTGAATAATTGCTCTTGCAATTCCTAAACGTTGTCTCATGCCGAGTGAGAATTTAGAAACTGGCAGGTTTTCGGTATCGTTAAGCCCAACCAATTCTAAGGTATTTTCAATATAGGGATTTACTACACCCATATAAGAAAGGTGCAGCTCTAAATTTTCTTTTGCGGATAAATGCTCATAAAACACAGGAGTTTCGATAATACTGCCTATACTTTTTAGAATTTTATCTCTGTTTTCAGAACTACGATTCCCTAGAATTTCGATTTCCCCAGCACTAGGTATGAGTAAGCCTAGTAGCATTTTAAATACAGTAGTCTTCCCTGATCCATTCGCTCCTAAAAATCCATAAATTGTTCCTTTACGAACATTCATATTGCAATCCTTAATTACTTCTTTGCCTTCAAATCTCTTTACTAAGCTAGTTGCTTTTACAACAAGTTCAGTTGTCATTATTATCCCCCTCTAATTACATACATATATATGTATGTTCCCAAAAAAATAAACTGTCCTCTGACAGCCTATTTAATTTGAAGATTTCTGTGAAAAGTTTCAAAAGAAATGAGTGTTTCGTCATCAATGATCGGCAAACCAATACCGTGAAATAGTTCTTGCAAGTGCTTTACCTTTTGCATATATTCTTCCGTACTAACTGTAAAAATAACTGGACTTAGCCATATATTCGATAGCATTACAAGTGTTTCAGCAGTTTGTTTTGGATAGCGAACGGAAATGGAACCATCCTTTACCCCTTCTTCAATAACTGATTGAATACTTGGCGCTCCTATTCTGATACATTCCAATAACTGGTTTGCAATGAGTGTAGGACTTTTTAGAACAGATGGAATAGACGTGAGCGCATTCATTGGTCCATGATCAGTAGCGAATGAAAGCTGAATAGCAGTTTTTAATTTCAATAAACCATTTAATCCATCCATTTTCTCAACTTGTTCAAAAGGATTATTGTCCAATGCTAATTGTTTAAGAACTGCATTTATAATCTCTTCTTTAGATTTAAAATGATGGTAGAACGCACCTCTAGTTAAATCACCCAAATCATCAATAATGTCCTGGATTGTTGTCTGATCCCATCCTTTTTCAAGGAAAAGTCTAGTTGCTGCATCCAATATTCTTTTCACCGTTATTTCAGGATATTTATTACGTGCCAATTTAGTACCTCCACATACAAACATTCATATGTATGTATTGTATTTTGTAATGCTTTATATGTCAATCAGAATGAAGTCTGCCTGCTTTGATCAAAAAATCGGATATTCGTTGTTTTAGGTGAGCCATACCCGACAATTACATGGACGTTTTGCACACCTGCTTATACAGCCTTTGGTCGGGAAACGCGAAATCCAATCCATTCTAAATACAATAGCCCACGAAGGAATTCTTCCTCGTGGGCTTTGCTTATTTGATATCACTATGGATGAGAACCGTTGCGATTTCAGGGAAAATCGAAAGAATGATCATGAAGACGACCATGATGACAGCATACGGAATGACGCCTTTCACGATTTCACTGATCGTGTTTTCTTTGTTTAACCCTTTCAATACGAACAGGTTCAGTCCGACCGGTGGTGAGATGAGAGCCAATTCCATATTGATGACCATGATGATCGCGAACCAGATCGGATCGAAACCGAGTGCCATGATGATCGGATAAAGGATTGGCAATGTGATAACGAGAATCGAAACAGTTTCCAAGAACATACCGAGAATCAACAGCACGATATTGATTAAAATGAAGATGATCCATGGGTTTATGTCTTGGGATGTTGCAAAATTGACGATCTCCTGTGGAATCTGAAGGATTGTCAAAATATAGCCCAGCAGCATTGCACCGATGATAATGAACAGAATCATTGCGTTCGTTTTCACCGTTGAAATCAGAATTTGCTTCAATGTCGTCATATTGATATTTTTATAGACGAATATCGCGATTACAAAGCTGAACACGACGCCGACAGCAGCTGCTTCCGTCGGAGTGAATATGCCCGTGTAGATTCCCCCGATTATGACGATGGGCAGCAATAATCCCCAGATCGCTTTTCTTGAAGCTTCCATCCGTTCGCCCCAAGTCGCTGGCTTGTCTTTAATATGGCGTGTTTGAAACGCCGAGAAAATCATGAATGCAATGGTCAGGATTGTACCAGGAATGATACCGGCAATAAAGAGCTTTCCAACGGACTCCCCGGTTACTGAACCATAAATGATCATCGGAATGCTTGGTGGAATCAGGATTCCAAGTGTTCCACCTGCAGCCAATAATCCTAATACATGACGTTTGTTGTATCCTCTTCTCACCATTTCAGGCAGTGCTACGGCACCGACAGTAACGGCGGTCGCCACACTGGATCCGGATATTGCGGAGAAAACGGTACAACAGAACAACGTCGCAATGGCAAGCCCACCAGGAAAATGCCTGAACCATCTGCTTGCCATTTCATACAAATCCCGTCCAACTCCACTGACGACAAGCACTTGGCTCATCAATACATACATCGGCAAAGCAGTAAGTGTAAAGTCATCCAATGACTTGTACGATATAATCGGAATCTGCATGAAGGCGAATGTACCGCCGTTGAAGAAATACATCCCTGCAACCGCAAGCAGACTGAGCGAAAAAGCAACAGGCAATCCGATAATAAGAAGAAGTCCTAATCCACCTGTAAAAAATATATTCATAGGTGCTCTCCTCCTTTATGTATGCCACCATCGATTATCTGCAGTATGAATGCGATGCATAGAAGAAGGCCCCCTATCACGAGGAGGGATTCCGGAATATACATCGGAATCCTCAACAGTGATGCGGATGTGACTTGCAAGTTGAACGTCTTGATGACATGCCAATAACTATACAGTGTAAAGATGATGCTGAATACCAATCCAAGAGAATTCGTAAGGTAAGCCAGCAACGTTTTCATTCGATCATTAACATTATTGATCAATAAATCAACAGTAATATGCGAATAGGTCCGAACCGCATAGGCACTACCTAAGAAACAACTGCCGATGATCGCGTAGATGGATAGCTCAGTCGCCCAGGAAGTCGGTTTATGGAAGAAGGATCTTGAAACAACTTCGTAGAACGTCATGACGGTTGTCAATAAAATTAACACGCCCGCGATGTATGCGCCCCATCTGATGAGCAGATCCATAAAATGATAGACCTTTTTCAAAGCGGTACCCCCTAAATCTAGTTATTTCTCGTCAACCAAGTCTAAAAGCTCTTGACCTAAGTCACCGGCATTTTTCACGAATACATCACGGACAGGAGCTGCTGCGTCTTTCCAGACATCCAGTTCGTCTTGCGGTACGACGTATACTTCCA
This sequence comes from Sporosarcina koreensis, assembly GCF_001531445.1. Classification (GTDB taxonomy): domain Bacteria; phylum Bacillota; class Bacilli; order Bacillales_A; family Planococcaceae; genus Sporosarcina; species Sporosarcina koreensis_C. The sequence goes on along the minus strand of NZ_LQYA01000023.1, from coordinate 21,861 downwards.
TTCCATTGTCTTCTAGTGCTTTCGCGGAGGTGTTATCCTCTTTTTCAGCTTGTTCACGGATCCAAGTTTCCGTTTCAGCCGCGACTTCTGTTAGAAGGTCTTGTGTCTTCTGAGGAAGCCCGTCCCAGTAGTCTTTATTGACTGCCAAAAGGAATTCAAGATAAGCATAGTTATTGATCGTCAAGTATTTCGTTACTTCGTCATATTTACGTTGAAGCATCGCAGTCGTACCTGATGTTGCGCCATCCACCGTGTCACGCTGAAGGGCCATGTAGACTTCCCCTCCACCCATGAACACTGGTGAAGCGCCATATGCTTGAATCAATTCGGAAGGCAAATCTCCGATACTTCTAATCTTCAATCCTGTGAAGTCTTCTGGTGATTTTAACGGACGCTTGTTGTTGGCAAATTGAACATACCCATAGTCAGCGAACATGAGAATTTTGGCACCTTTTTCTTCCATCGCACCACGAAGCTTATCGCCGAATTCGCCATTCACCGCTTCGCCTACAGCAGAGTAGTCATTGAAAACATAAGGGACATCGAAAATCCCCATTGCCGGAACAGTGGAAGCCCATAGAGTGGAAGAATTCACACCCATTTCAACGCCACCTGACAGAATCGACTGGTTCATATCCTTATCGCTAAGCAATTGCCCCGCTGGATACACTTGCACTTTCACTTTTCCATCGGATTTCTCGGTTACTTTTTTTGCAAAGTCTTCGATCCCGATTGAGACATGATGATCTTGAGGCAAGTTGTAAGCAAGTCGAATCGTCGTAGCTTCATATCCGTCCCCGCTATCAGCAGCAGCTTTATCATTAGCTTTTTCACTATTGCATGCGGACAGTAAAACCATTGCGATTACTGATACACACAAACCTAACAGCCATTTTTTCATCATTCATTCCCCTTTTCCCTTTGGCTTTCCACATGGCGGATTCGCCCGAGTGGATTTTTTGTTGATAAACTCGCTGCATAATCAGCGGCTCCCAATAGTTTTCGAAAGTTAACCCCTGTAGGGATGTTCATCCTCTCGAATAAGTAAACGAGATCCTCTGTTGCCAAATTGCCTGCAGCACCTGGCGCAAATGGACAGCCGCCTATGCCGCTTGCAGACGTTTCAAAAATCCGTACGCCCGCCTTGTAAGCTGAATATGCATTCGTCAATCCAAGCCCACGAGTATCATGCAAATGGATGGCAACAGGCGTGTCCCCTGCAATGGCGAGAACTTTCTTCATCAGCCTTTCGACATGATCGGGAGTTGCAATTCCGATTGTGTCCGCGATTCCAATCCTGTCGACTCCAGCCTCCTTGATGCGACGGACGATTTGTAAGACGTTCTCTTCATCGACATCCCCTTCATAAGGACAACCAAAGCTGACAGCGACAGAAAAGCAGGTTCTGATACCGTCTTTTTTTGCTTTCTCCAAAACCTGAAGGAATTGTGACATATTATCTTCGATAGACATTCCGATGTTCTTTTCATTGAACTTTTCCGTTGCAGCACTTACCCAGTTCACTTCTGATAACCGATGTTCCCTCGCCCGTTCATAGCCTTTCAGATTAGGAATCAATGCAATTGCTTTTAGGCCTTCCTTGTCAGAAAGCGCATGAAGCAATTCATTTGCATCCGCCATTTGAGGCACCTTCAACGGGTGGACAAAAGATGTTACTTCGATGTTATGAATTCCAGAATCGATGAGCTTGTTTACTAGCTGCAATTTCTGCTCCACGTCTACAGGTTTCGGTTCATTTTGCAGACCATCACGGGGGCTGACGTCAATAATCGTAACGCCTTCCATTCAAATGACCCCTTTCTCTTTCAAACGCTTGAACTCTTCTTCCGACAGGTCAATGAAATCCTTATAGATTTCTTCATTGTGCGCGCCAAGAATCGGGCCGTTCCACTCGATATCCCCAGGCGTCTCAGATAGCTTCGGTACAATCCCTGGAACAGTCATTTTTACACCGTCGGGCAATACAATTTCCTTCAACATATCGCGTGCTTGGTAATGCCCATCATTCACGATGTCATTGATGCCGTAGATCGGACCTACCGGCACAGAAGCTTCATCCAAGATCCGTCGAACTTCATCCATGGAGTGCTGCAACGTCCAATCCTCAATCACACTATCTATGAATTCCGCATGATCTGCGCGACCTTGGTTTGATGCATAAAGCGGGTCATTCGCCATATCCTCTCTACCTATTGCTGTCATGAGACGCTGGAAGATGCGATCCCCATTTCCACCGATGACAATATGTTTTTCATCAGCACATTTGTACGTGTTCGAAGGAGCAATACCTGGCAATGTGCTGCCCGTCCTCTCCCTAACGAGCCCTGTTAAATCGTACTCAGGAAGAATACCTTCCAACAGGCTGAACACCGCCTCATAAAGTGCGACGTCAACGACCTGTCCTTTCTTTTCCGGGTCTTCATCACGTGCACGAAGTGCCATCAATGTTCCGATCACAGCATACAGACCGGCAATCATATCACCAATCGCAATGCCCGCACGGACTGGTGGGCGATCCGGGTATCCCGTCAAAAAGCGCAGTCCGCCAATCGCTTCCGCAACACTTCCGAATCCGGGTTTTTCTTTGTAGGGACCCGTTTGTCCGTATCCGGATATCCGGGTGAGGATAGCAGATGGGTTCACTTTCTGAATCTCCTCATAGCCTAGCCCCCATCTCTCCAATGTGCCCGGCTTGAAATTTTCAAGAACGACATCCACCTTGCCAATCAGCGTCTTTACAATCTCCTGTCCTTCCGGTTCACGAAGATTGATGGTGACCGATTTCTTATTTCTGCTTTGGACGTACCACCAGACGGAAGTATCCTCATGCATTACCCGCCAATTGCGGAGAGGGTCGCCATTTTTAGGCTCCTCCACTTTAATTACTTCTGCTCCGAATTCAGCAAAAAGCTTTCCGGCATAGGGCGCGGCGACCAAGTTGCCTAATTCCAATATTTTTACACCTTCAAGAGGTTTTCTTTTATTCAACATTGTTGTCATTCCCCCTACTTGGCAGCCATTTTCATGAACAGTTGATAATCATGTTCGATATGCTGCCTCATTAATTCCCGGGCATTATCCCCATTTCGATCGACAATCGCTTGAAAGATCTCTTCATGATCTTCAAGAGCTTCTTGTGCATAGCCCGGATTCTTCTCCAAAATCGCCTTTCTGTAAAAGCTATTCACACCCCGTAGTTGCAATGTCATCGTTTCTAGGAACGGATTTCGACTTGCGCAGACAATGGACTCATGGAATTTGAAGTTGACGTCTAGCAATCCTTTCAAATTATCAGCCTCAACTTCCCTCTTCATATCCTGTATAAAGGATTCCATAGCAGCCACCTCATCCTCATTTCTGCGCTGCGCCGCATAAAAGGCTGCAAGTGATTCCATCTCCACCCTGATTTCATAAAGGTTCCGATAATCTTCTGTCGTTGGATTGGCAACAGTCACCCCACCAGTTGCATGAACATCCAACAATCCATCCTTCTCCAGCATTCTGACCGCTTCACGAATCGGACTGCGACTCACTTTCAAAGTCTCAGAAATTTTCTCTTCAATAAGCCGCTCGCCCGGAGCGATTTGCCCCATAATGATTCCGTTTTTCAAATACTCATAGACTTGTTCCTTCAATGTCGTTTTTTTCACTACGAACTGCGACATTATGGCCACCTCAATTCTCGTCGACAGTATACGGTATACTAAAATTAGAATAGATTAATGGTTTTGATTTGTCAATCATATTTTAATATAACGAATGATCACCATTTATTAATTTTTTATCTAAGTAAAATAAAGCCTTTCAAATCTAGACTGGTCGTATTTTTACGTCTAGCGGTTTCGTATATTACTACTAAATTCACGTCTGGAATTCATATTAAATTAATTTTCCAATCATAAAGTTGAATGTGAATGAGGGGCAGATTCAATATGCATAGTAGTTTTCTGAAAGTAGCGGGAAAGCAACTTCGATCACCTCATTGGAACAAGAAGCGAGTGCATTCTTGTCAGCGGTAATCGGGAAGTTGATCGAACAGATGGGGAAGGAGATTAGGCAAGTGTGAGACAAGGTTTGAATGAGAATAATCCCATGCTGACAGGGGTAGCGCTCTTTATTCCTTGAAAGGACGGCGAGCTGGGGATTGCTTTTTTCGGGGCAATTATTGCGGCTGCGGGGTGCCAGGAAGATGATGCATCGTGCTTAATTGCTAGGTCATATAATCCATGCTATTTGAGCTCTTCCTCAAGAATGGATTATTTTTTGTTGAAGACCAGAACAATATTGAGTGTTTCAGTACATTTCAACAAAAAAGGCAAGCAAGGTATCGAATACTTTTATACCTTGCTTGCCTTGTGATTTTTACATATTGACTAAATTGGCGACTTCTCAACGAATCACTACAGTCATCATTAACATAAGATATAGACTCACCACAAATAAACAACTTAGAAGAAAAGATACCGCAATCGACGCTTTTTTGAAAATCGAAAGCACCAGTAATCCGAACAATAAAATGGATAGGAAAAAGAAGCCGACTGTTGGTAACTTCACAACAAAGCCAATGGTGTTACCAGAATCGATGACAGTATCATGAAACAAGCGAAATAACGGTGAAACAGCATCGTTCGTCAAATAATGGCCATGTGGCGGTGATTGAATTGAAAAAATAGCTGTGATTATAAAAATCACAAACAAAATAAAGCCTTCTACACGAATCCAAGGAATGGGATTGAATGCAGCATCTTTTGATAGCTTATATTTCACAATGAACCCATTTACCAATGCATAAAAAACTAGTGGCAGCAGGAATAAATGTTTGATTAATAATCCTTGTCCATAGGAAACCATCCACGAATCAATATACCCATCCACCATTGTATCCATCAAAAGCAGACCGCTAAAACCAGTCGCGAATAAACAGCCAAAAGCGACCATTGAAAACCAGCTTAAAAATTCAAGCCAGTTTTTATGATTGCGGGAACACCAACCAACAATAAGCAAGATTCCAACCCAAATACTCACAGCTGCCATATGAATAAAGTGACTGGTAATCCCCAAAGTTGGAGCAACTGAGCCTGCATGACTTGACCAAGCAACCGTCAGCAGTAATCCAAATGTTAGAAGAGCTCCTAACACAGCGAAAGTGCTCTTTTCAGTAGACCTCGCAAAAGTAATTAATAGTACTAACACAATGGAACCGAGAAGGGTAAAATCCCATGCAGTCCCAACGGTATAGGTTGTTAAAACAATTTTTAACGACTCAACTAAACCTAAACGCGGAGCAATATATAAAGTAATGGCAAGTACGGGAATAAACGCAAAAACAGGCAGCGCCACAGCACTCAAAAGTAATAAGCGCTTTCGGATTTTTAGGTCAGGGCGATAGTTGCTTGGGACAAGTAGAAGAATAAAACTTCCTGCAAGTATCGCAAAGCATACATATAAAAGCACCTGACTACTTATCACAACGATGTTCATGTATTACTTCTTTCTTTTGATCAGGAAGAATAAACCACCTGCTACAATGACAACCAATAGAACAATAAGGATAACTGTCATAGAAGACGACTCGTTCTCTACTTCGTCCGCTGTAGCTGTATTTTCTTGGTCTTCTGTCGTTTGATTTACTACTTCATTTGACTCCGAAGGCTCTTCTGTCACTTCCTCCGCAGATTCAGAAACAGGTGCATTTACGGCAAAAGTGAATTTACCTTCTAATGGGTGACCGTCTGCACTTATAATACTCCAATTTACTTGATAATCGTCATTTGGGAGGGGCTCAGCAAGAGTGCCTGTTAATGTACCCTCACCTATACTAATTTCCTGTACTTCAATCTCCTTCCCACTAGTCGTTGTTACATCGATAAAGCTCCCCTTTTCAATGTCCCCATCAAATTCAAGTGTAATTTCTTGTAATGGCTCCGTTACAACTTCGCCATCTGCTGGATTCGATCCACTTAAATGCGAGTGAGCAAACGCACTAGTAGAAATAGATATTGCGAGTAAAGTCACTGCTGCTGCGATAAAAAATCGTTTCAAAATATCTCCTCCTGAATTTCCTGGATAAAAAACACTTATTTTCCTCTATCAATTTATAATAATCATGTGAAATCGTTATGAAGTAAGCAGGCTCTCTCCCATACAATCTAGCCAGATTGAACACCAGTTAAACGACAAAGCGGGAAAGACCGTTGATAGTTTGAATTAAATGAATTGGAATTGGAGATAATGAGTAAAAAATGGTGGAGCTGATACTCGTGACAAGTAGATATTATGAAGACAAGAAAGTATTTTGCTATATCTGCCGCAAAATCACCTTTTTTACTCACAAAGATTCACATAATAATATCGGAGTAGAAAGCCATTGCAGCGAATGTGTAGGGATCTGGTTCGAATGGCAAAATAGGGCTGTCGAAAGAGAGATGACAAAGTGGATTGATTATAATAGTGGCAAATTTGCCCTTGGGAGAGTTATTAATTTGGAACAGTGAAATTCATTGAAAAGGACTACCGTTATGGGTTTGGAAAGTCACAAGATGACGATATACGTTGGGAAATGATCGATGTAAATCCAATTGGCTCTACTGCTAAAAAAACACCAACCCTCGATCGTTTTCCAGTCGATGGGATGTTGTTGTATTGTTAGAGGGAAGCCAATTCTAACGTAGATCGGCCCCCTTCTTATTTCCATCACTTGCGGTTTAATTGATAAGTAGTTTCACAAGCAGGTTACAGTCATTATTTGATTACATATCGGGATTTATTTCAAAGATTTGTGATGCGGAAATATTGATGAGTCCATTCATTTCCTGAACGATGATCTTCATGCCGGACGTCATGCCCGATACCGCGTCGCCGGGCTGACCATCCATCCAATAAACTTTATTCGTAAATTCCACTTCGACCGTCCCTACTTTCTTCGCAGTAACGCGGAAGACATTGGTGCCGGGATGTCTTGTAATCTCCGCAATCTCGTCAGCGTTTTTCGTTACGATCTTATGCTTGCCCATGTTTTCGGCCGCTTTCTTGTCATAGTAATCATTATGAGAGAACAGCGCTTTCGTATCGAATACGTAGGACGTCTGCTCCCTCAATGTCTTCATGTCATAGTGGAAGTAGGCACGTTCCGGCTTTTTCGCTTCGATGGCGTACCGCACTTCCTTTCCTCCGACGAGACTCACCTTGGCGATATAGTTACCCGGCTCATCAATGGACAGGCATACGTTTTGCGTCCCTTCGCATTTTTTGAACGCGGCATTTTCGTTCAGCAACGTCCCGTCTACTGTGGAAAGACTGATGTTCTCGACCTTTTCACCGACAGAAAATGTAAGCGGCGCTTCTGTCGGCAAATAGTCATTCGTCTCTTCCAAGGTAAGCTTCAATTCACCGTTCTCTTTTTTGACATGCACGTAGAATTTCTTATCGACAGGTGAATTCTGATTGTACCCGCTCAAGTTAAGCGTGGCAGTTCCTTCCTTCAGCGGAACAAGCTGCAGTCTGTCTGTTGAATAGCCTGCTTTACCACGCACAACGAACGGTTCGTACAAGTCCTGATCCGTTTTCCATATAACACTGCTAATCTTGTCCAGCCCCAATTCTTTCGCTTCAAGCGACACCATTACCGGTTTCAATTCTTCGGTCGCTTTCATCATTTTCGCCGCCTGGCCTCTCGTCACTGGAACGTTGATGCTGAACCGGTCGGGGGATGTTCCGCCCGCGATGCCCAGTCGATAAAGAATAAGGATGTTGGCACTGTGAGACTCGTTATAGGCGACGTCCTTGAACGGATTGCCGACGTAGGAAAACTCATAGCGCGGCAAATCGAACGCTTTGACGAGAATCGAGGCCAGCTGCCCCCGTTTGATCGGATCATTCGGCCCGTAGCGACCGTCCTCGTAACCGCCGATAATACCTGCCTCCGCCAGCGCGGCAATCGCTTTATAGTAACCGTTCGCTTCCGAGACGTCCTTGAAATTCGGGTTCTTGACATTTGTCAGATCCATTTTCGTCAATTTCGCAATGATTGCAGCTGCCTGGCCTCGCGTGATCGGATTGCCTGGCTTGAATGTTCCATCCGGGTACCCTCCAATGATATTGCGTTCAGCCAGTTCATTCACCGCTTCTGCAAAATGCTTCGTCATTGGCACGTCAGAAAATTGTTGTTTGCCTGCTGCCGTGCCAGTTATGGGAAAACTGCATGCAAGCACCAGTGCCCCTAGTGTAGTAAGTAGTTTTTTCTTCAATTGTTGCCATCCTCTCTAATTCTAATGTATCTATTTTGTAAGCAACGTACAGACGAGAGAATCCGGGAAAAGTTTCAAAGAAATAGAGAAAGAATAAAAGATGTTCACCGGTGCCCATGGTTAGGTCTTAATTGAAAGGACTACTGTAGGTTGTTTACAAATACCCAATACAGGAAATGGGTAAGCAACTACTATACTGAAGGGGCATCATACAATGGCCAATCAAAACGAAGACATCATTTCCTATTTTCAAAAGCTCGATCGCGGTTTTTTTATGGATGAACTCAAAGAATTCGCCTATATGGACGAGGCCATTCCAATTGGACATGAACAAACCATTTCCCAGCCTTCCCTCGTACTCGAAATGACAGTAGCCATCGATTTGCAGCCCGACGTAAAAGTGCTGGAAATAGGAACGGGATCCGGCTACCAGACCGCCCTGCTCGCCGCCTTCTCAGACGCCGTTTATACAATCGAACGAATTGCCGCCTTGCATGAACGGGCAAAAGAAAGATTGAAAAAAGCCGGTTTCTCCAACATCCATTTCATGCTGGATGACGGGAGCACCGGTTGGGAAGAACACGCCCCTTATGACCGCATTATGGTGACTGCCGCCGCTGCCCAAGTGCCGCGTGGGCTCATGGATCAGCTGGCTATCAGAGGGAAAATGATCATTCCTGTCGGGACATCCCTTTTACAGGAGCTCCTGCTGTTGGAAAAAGATGAAGACGGAGAAATCCATAAGACAGTGTTGGAGGAAGTGCGGTTTGTTCCGTTGAAAGGGAAGTATGAGTAAAGCGCACGCCGCTAATTCACATATGAATTAGCGGTCTTACTTTTATCCATTTATTTGATTCAAATTTTGTAATAACGACGGCATTAAAGAATGATGAAAGTTGGACATAGCCCCCATGGCATAACCGATGAAACCGGCTGTCTGAACTGATGACAATAATCCCCAGTCAACATTAGAAAAGGATAACATGACTTGTATAGGCATGAATCGATTAGGTCTAAAGCCACAAGATGACAATATAACTCATGAAATGATCGATATATGTTGGGAAATAATCGATATACTTTGGGAAATGAACGATAACCCGCGGGAAATGATCAATATATAATTCAACTCGCTCTATTTACCTTCCATCGCCACTCTTCCAAACGTTCCCCCCACTTCCCCATTAAAAAACACCAACCCTTTATCGACTTTTCGGGGCGATGGGTGGTGTAAAGTCCTCACACTGGGCTTCGTGTAAGATACCAGGAACCCGTGCAATTCGACATTTCGGGTGCCTAGTATCTACTTTTCGTTACATCCAGTAATCATGGAGATATGGAAATATCCTCACGTGCAAAATAGTGCCCAACTGCAATACTTCGATTCTGACGCCTTCGAAGTAGACAGCGCTGTCACGGTAGACGAGAACGCGGTCATCAGGGAATATCACTTCAAATGTGCCGGCTTTCTTTGCTTCCGCGTAGAAAGTGTTAGTGCCCTTCTCTCTCGTGACAACAGCGATCTGCTCTGAACCTTTCGGGATATCAAACGTTCCGATTTTGTGCCCTGGCTTTACGGAGTAGTAATCGTCATTACTTAAATCAACCGAGTGCGTCGTTCTTTCCTGCAGCGTTTGGATTTCATAATAGAAGTGTGCTGTTTTTTGCTTCGCCTCTATGCCGTATCGAATTTCCTCGCCGCCCTTGTAGCGGACTGTGGCAATGTATTGGCCCGGTTTGTCAATATCGATACAAATATTGTCCATCATGCCCTTTTTGCAATGCTTGAACGCCGCGCTGTCCGTCAGCTCCTCACCTTCCATCGTCGACAGGGAGATCTGTTCCACTTGCTTCGTCTGCTCAAGTGTCATTTCAAGCGCAGCGGCCGTCGGGAGCAATTCGTCCGTCTCTTCCAGCGTCAGCTCCCATTCGCCATCCGTTTCCTTGACATGCACATAAACTTTTTTGTGTTTAACTTCATCCGGAAAATAGACACTTCCCTCACCAAAGCTGAGCGTGCCGGTCCCTTCCTTCAACGGGACGAGCTGCAGACGGTCGCCCGTGTAACCTGCCGGCGTATCCCTGCCTGTCACCAATGCCGCCTTGAAGACCCCCGGATTTTTCTCATCGTCTTTGAACCACTCGATCTTTTTCCAGCCATAGTCGCTTGCCTGGAGTGTCTTCATTTGCGGCTTCGCTTCTTCGGTTGCCTTCAACAGTTTCGCCGCCTGTCCCCTCGTGATGGATGCATTCGGGCTGAAGGTAGTCGGAGACGTTCCATTGGTAATACCGAGACGATGGATAACCAAGATGTTCGGGCTGTGCGAAACGAACTGTTTCACATCCTTGAACGGATTTTCGTGTTCGGGGATGTCATAGCGCGGTAGATCGAATGCCTTCACGAGAATCGATGCCATCTGCCCCCGCTTGATCGGTTCATTCGGCCCGTAACGGCCGTCCGCGTAGCCTCCGATGATTTCCTTCTCCGCCAACGCGGCAATCGCCTTGTAGTAGCCGTTTGCAGGCGTCACATCCTTAAAGCCGGGATCCTTCACCTTCTCTGTATCCAGCTGGAGCAATTTCACGATGATGGCAGCCGCCTGCCCCCGGGTGATTGGATTGCCCGGCTTGAATATGCCGTCCGGATACCCTCCGATGATATTGCGTTCAGCAAGTTCATTCACCGCTTCTGCAAAATGCTTTGTCATCGGCACGTCAGAGAATTGCTGTTTACCTGCCGCCGTGCCATGTAAAGGCAAACTGCATGCGAGCACCAGTGCGCCAAATGCCGTAAGTAGTTTTTTCTTCAATTGTTGACATCCTCTCTTTTTCATATGAGACTATTTGGTAAGCAACGTACAGACGAGAGAATCCGGGAAAAGTTTCAAAGAAATAGAGAAAGAATAAAAGTTGTTCACCGATGCCCATGGTTAGGTCTTATTTGAAAGGACTACTGTAGGTTGTTTACAAATACCCAATACAGGAAATGGGTAAGCAACTACTATACTGAAGGGGCATCATACAATGGCCAATCAAAACGAAGACATCATTACCTATTTTCAAAAGCTCGATCGCGGTTTTTTTATTGATGAACTCAAAGAATTCGCCTATATGGACGAGGCCATTCCAATCGGACATGAACAAACCATTTCCCAGCCTTCTCTCGTACTCGAAATGACAGTAGCCATCAATTTGCAGCCCGACTTAAAAGCGCTGGAAATAGGAACGGGATCCGGCTACCAGACCGCACTGCTCGCCGCCTTCTCAAACTCCGTTTATACAATCGAACGAATCTTCTCCATCACCATTTTTTTACGCCTTGCTCCAATCCTTGCTCTATTTCCTGCTCTCTTCCCCTCTCCAGCTCCAAATCAAATGCGTTCTTGATCGTAGGGGAAGCGTTTTCTCTATTATATAGTTTCGTCAGCTCCGTCTCCTCTCTAATCATTGGTAGAATTTCTTACGATAATTGTTTTGTATATGCTTCTCGTTGTTTCTTCCATTGTGCAAAGTACTAGGCACCCGGACAATTCGCATTTGTTCAGGTGTCTGGTATCCCTTCCAAGAAGATTGCTATTTACCGTTCGTACCGCTAACCTATATGCTAGAGTATAGAAAATCGGGAAATAATCGGTATAAATCCAGCCGGCGATAGCGTTGTCAATTTTGCATCTGCATTTTTATAAAGGAGAATCTTATGTACACGATTGGACAAGTAGCAAAGTTTTTAGGAGTGTCTAGAGATACTTTGAAGTTTTACGAGGAAAAGGAATTAGTGAAGCCTCGACAAGATTCGGAGAATGGCTATAGAAAGTACAGCCATTACGATATACTTGATATAACAACAGTCAATTTTTACAGAGAAATTGATATTGAAATTAAGGAAATCCAGCAGTTACGAAAAAGTAAAAGCATAGAGGGAATCCACTCATTAATAGATGAGAAAGAACGGATGATTTTAGAGGAAATCGAATATAAGAAGTTGCTTCTTAAAAAAATCCACTTTGTAAAAGAGGATTGCGAAAAAATTAGGCGGTTCTTAGGAAAATATAAAGTAAAAGAAATGAGGCCTATAGAAATAAAAGGAGAAATAGGACATTTCACTTCGTATGATGAATACGAAACTTTACAAAGGAACACGGATAGCTTAAAAAGTGCAATCACTCTTACATCTTTGCGAAGAGTTATCCATTTTAATGACGACGGGATTATAAACGACAAGTTTTTCGTTGTAAATGAACTGGAAAACTTAGAAAAGCATAGTGGAGGTAAAATTCTCTCCCATCCAAAATGTATTTATACAGTTGTTGAAGATGGAAGATGGTCAACTGATGGAAAGAACATTGATCATAACGTAGGTGCTAGCTTACAAAAGGTTGCCATGGAACAGGGACATGAACTACTCGGGAAGGTTTATATAAACCTTTTGCTAACGACGTATGAGGATAGTTTAGAACGAGTCTTTTTTGAAATTCACGCACCTATTAAGTGAGTTTAGAAACTTTTTCATCCCTACCACCAAATAGTGAAACATTTTTTCTGCCGGATTAATTAATAGTAACTTATTGACCTGTGTGTAACTCCCAGGTTTAAGCTAAGGGTATCCGTAAATATCGGCATCCGCATTTGCAAAATACTTAGCTTGAAAAGGGGTTACGTATGAACAGCGAAAAGAAGCTTAAAAAACCAATCACCAGTTTTATTCTCCTAACGAATCTCATATTTTGGCCATTTTTTTGTTTTCTAGGGGTCGCCAGTTCGCTAGGCTTTCCCTCTTGGATTTTTGATATCATGTTCTGCATATCAGCATGGTCCTCAACTCTTGCATTCGTAGCTCTTTTTAAAAAAATCTATCCTACACAGACTTTTCTACAATTTGTAAAGGATAAATTCAAAACAAAACTGAAGCCTTCTGTAATACTTACCGTATGCATGATCCAAACATTCATATTTTTAATGATTTTGCTACTTGTGCGTACGACAAGTGAAGAAGATTCTATTATTACGATTTCTTCATGGGACGCTCTCATTTATTTCTTCGTCAAGAGCTTTCTTGCAGGACCACTTGGAGAGGAACTAGGTTGGAGAGGCTTTGCTCAAATTGAGCTCCAAAAAAAGCATTCACCTTTAATCGCTTCGATTATTATCGGATTTTGGTGGGGTATGTGGCATCTACCGATATGGCTTACAACTGGGTTTATGGGCTTTGATTTACTCAAGTACAGTTTATTCTTTATGATTTCGATCCTATCCATTTCGATTGTCATAACGGCATTTTACAATATGAACAAAAATTTATTCATTCCAATTATCATCCACCAATTATTTAATTTTTTTATCGGCATCATAAATGGAAACCTCGTTACTTTACTCATCTATAACACTATTTTTTATGCGGCAGCAGCACTTTTACTGATTGTACTAAATCCAAAGAACGTGTTGTATGGAAAAAGGGCTGCTGATTGTGACCGTACTTGTGAACGGAGCAGTTATGACAATTCATAGAAAGCAATAAAAGTACTAAATGGAGCCAATCAAAAACCGATATGATTGGCTCCCATTTTTTTATGCAATTGTAGTTCATAGCCTGAACTGTTTAGCAAGCATTTATTAGCCAATGATAAAACGATCCACTACTTCTTGAACATTTCTTTCACATATTCGCCTTCTCCCTGTTCGGTCAACAATCGTTCCGTACGTCCCGTCGAACCGCCTTCCTGTTCCCACGTATAATTATGCACTTTAACCGCATTGGAAAAATACCCTTTTCTCAGAACTTCAGGAAATAGTTAAGCTCCTCCTATCTGAAATCTATTCGACGACACGCAAAAACTCCGCTAGGTTATAATAACCAGCGGAGCCTTTCAATTGCAATGTATGGCTGATTAAATCTCAGCTCAAATACTCTACAAGTCAGTTGCCTGCGATATTTAGGCACCAAGAGAAATTTTCCCAAGCGGAATACCAGCCGGTGAAAAGCTCGTGCGAGTCATCCCAACGAACTTCGAATTTCTTATGACCTTCTAACTCCACCAAATACAACGCAAGGGTATTATCCTCCTTGGATATCGCTAGCTGCATGCCGTTTTGAATTTCCTCCTCCGTAAACGGTACATCTGAAACCGAACGCAGCTGTGCTTGTTCAAATACTTGCTTGTTACTGATTCTATAATTCATAAGTAGCCTCCACTAAAACAAATATTCTTTATATCAGTTCAAACTTCTTCTGTAAATCATTGAAGTACAGAAGTATATTTTATATCTATTTAACGATGAAATCAAAGTGGAAATAACAATTTTCCGTTTCGCTATTTATCAATTGTAGTGAATTCGCCGAATAGCTTTTCGCACAGGGACCGATATAAGTGTGCAAGCACTTGGTCACAGAAGTACCGGCTCGATTTATTTATATTTGAAGAAAATTGCCAAGACTATTTTATATTACTATACTGTTCCAAGTTGCCCATGGATTTGTTACATTTTTAGAATGGGCATGCGTGTTTCATTCCGAAACGGGTATCGTACACAAATAAGGCCCATTGAGCTGGTCCCAAAACAGGGGATATAATGGCCTGTTTAAGGGAGAGGAACTATCAGCATCAAATCGTCCTCTCGACGTAAAGGAAAGGTGAAACTGCATGATTGAACTCAACCAGATAACAACATTATTTCTAGCCGCAGCACTATACCTGCTCGGCACGATGCTTGTCAACCGGATCGGCATCCTTGACCGGTTCCTTATTCCCGCGCCAGTCGTCGGCGGTCTGCTGTTCGCGATTGTCGCGCTCATCTTGAAATCGTCAGGCATTGTGGAAATTTCATTGGATACTTCCTTGCAATCCTTGTTCATGATCGCCTTCTTCACGACAGTTGGACTCGGTGCAAGTTTTAAGCTGATAAAGCTTGGCGGCAAGCTTTTGATCATCTATTTGCTGCTGTGCGGCGTAACCGTTTTCATGCAGAACGTCATCGGCGTTTCCCTTGCGAAGGTCTTCAATATTGATCCGCTGCTTGGCGTCATGAGCGGCGCTGTGTCGATGAGCGGCGGGCACGGAGGAGCGGCTGCATATGGGCAGACGATCGAGGGTCTCGGCATCACATCCGCTGTAACGATCGGGATGGCCGCAGCCACACTTGGATTAATTTGCGGAAGCCTGTCCGGCGGCCCGATTGCCCGGCATTTGATCGGCAAGCATAATCTGAAGCCGAAAGAAGGCATCGTTGCAGAGTATGTGGAAGAGGATGAAAAGCCAATCGGCCAGCATTCTTTTATGATTCAGGTGACGATGATCACTTTATCGATGGCTGGCGGGACAATCCTTGGCGACCTGTTCACCGAAGCAACCGGCTTCGTTTTGCCTGGATACATAGGCGCGATGTTCGTCGCGGTGCTCATCCGCAACATCGTGGACCGCTTCCTACCGGGAACCGTCAACATGAAGGAAATCAATCTGATCGGAGATGTGTCACTCGCCATCTTCCTATCCATGGCACTCATGAGCATTAAGCTATGGGAACTCGCGGGTCTAGCACTTCCACTGATCGGCATTATCCTCTTCCAAGTAGTCTTTATTGTCGGATTCTCCGTGTTCATCATGTTCCGCGCGCTCGGCAAAGATTATGATGCCGCGGTTATGATTTCCGGTTTCCTTGGCCACGGACTCGGTGCCACACCAAACGCGATGGCCAATATGGGCGCCACTGTGAATAAGTTCGGCCCTTCACGCACCGCGTTCCTAGTCGTTCCGATCGTCGGCGCGTTTCTGATGGACGTTATCTTCAGCGCACCGATTATTATTACGACAATTAACTTGTTGGCGCCTAAATAATTTGACGGTGCCTGTGTAAGGGTTTTCTTAAATAAAAACCGTACTATAAAGAGAATGTTCTCCTCTAATGGATTCGTTTGATGGGGAGATATACGCTAAAGTCACATAACAAATATTTCAGCATATGTTTTCGACTTGGATTATCAATAGAAAAAGCAAGAAAAAGCGCACAGATTATTACGCCTGTGCGTTTTTTCTTGCCCGATTCCATTATATAAAATCGGTATTACTTGTTTCATAAACGTGCTCAATAATAGAACAGTGTATAACCCGTCGATTTCCGTTTCAGGCGGACGCGTTCCACGGGCACGGCTTCAGCCTCCTCACTACGCTGCGCTTCGTTGCGGGATCTTCAGCTCGCGCTATTTCCGCTGGAGTCGCTTTCCACTCCAATCAACTTGATTGTGCTATCAAACAATCGCGCCCGACTGCTTATCTTTTCGATTGCAAAGAATCGACAAGCTTCTTAGCATCCAGCATTGACATTCCTTTTTCTTGTCTTAAGAATTTTACAGTTTTAACATCGCCAAGTGTTTGCAGTTTTTCTTTTGCTATTGCCACCAATTTATCTTTTGATTCATAAGACGCTATCTTTTGATTTTGCTGCTTTAAGGCATTTATTTGCCGATACTGTCCAAAAATAACGAGTAGCAATCCAAAGACCAAAATTACTGTTGCAACCAATCCTATATTAATATCCAATTAGGATACCTCCTTTTTGAATTGTTTTACTATACCCTAATTACGAATGATAGTCTGCTGAGGTTTCATTATTAAACAAACCCTTTTGCGGTAAACAATTATGCGCCAACTACGCCCGTTTATTGCTCGATAAAAGTTGCAATATCGTTTTCGATTTCAAAAACTAGAAAATCATTATCTTCCTCAACGACTTCCTTTAAGTACCTAAATTCTTTATCTATTATCATTTCAAAGTAGTTAGTTTCGCTATTTAATTCAAAAACCGGACATTGATCAAATCTAACATCACCAATAAAGATTGCTCTAGTCTTCTTCATTTTTACTCATCCTTTCTAAATGCACGTTTTCTCCCAATTTTCCGAACCCGTTAGTTTTTTCCTAGCTTCTCTATTACTGAGAAGCCCTTGTATATTGTTCAACAATGGCTTTTTTCAATTGGCTGGATGAAACTTTGCGATCGTGCTACAATATTCATCCCGCATATTCCGGGTGTCCGTGTTGCTTGCAGCCAAACAGGTAGCAACCACCTTCATGATGTAGCTCGAATTCGAAAGCCGGCCGGAATCCCGCCAGCAATTTTGAAAACAATTGCTGCAGTCCGCTCAGTTCTACTTCCAGCTCCTCTATCCTTTCAGCTTTATCGGTTTCAGACCAGTGCTCATCGCAAAGTCCCTGTCTTTCTTCTTCTATTTCAATCAGCTTACCTGCAATTGCCTGATCAATCACTTGTCGACAAGTCTCCAATTCTTGCAAATGAAATAGAACATACGCATACCTGCTAATTACATAAGGCGAAACAAAATAGTCCTCCCACTCTTTTTCAAACATCTCTCGTGCTTCCTGCAAACAGCCTATTTCCGCATAGGCATCCGCCGCTTCGAGAGCCCCTAGATAATGATTTGACTCGCTATTCCACCTGTCCAATATCAATTTGGCAACCGCGGTCTCTTCATTTTGGATATGCGCAATCACTTCATACCAACTGATACAATCCGAGTCTTTAGCGATTGAATGAAATCCTTCTGCCGCTTGTCTGAAACGGCCGGTGTGATAGTCGGCAACCGCTAAATTATGAATCGCTTCAGGTGAAGGCTGAATAGCAATTGATTTATTCAGAATCTCCCTGGCACCTTCCCAGTCTTTTTCCTGTAGCGCAATTTCACCGAGCATATTATACGGAAAATAAGACTGCGGATGCAGTGCCACCACTTCTTCAAGAAGCGGTTTTGCACGGTGTACATCCTCTTCTTCATATACATACATCCACGCCAAATTATTCAGCGACTGCACCGTGCGCTCTTCTCTGACCGCTTGTTCCAGCAGCACGAGTGCCTCTTTGTATTTATTATCTTCAAAAAGCTGAAGCGCCTTTTCATTGCTGGTCATATCATGTACCTACTTTCCAAATCATTGATTGTTAATGCTATCTGCATTCTCTGATACTTTATGTATTATAAAAAGCACCCTTTGGAATGAGGTGCATCATTATTACTTGGGTTATCCTGCGAAAACAATTTGCATAGGTACGATATACAGCAAACTTACTACACCGAAAGCAACGGACATTAACTCAATATAAAATCTGAGTTTTAGAAAACCCATCCTTTGTCCCTCCTCTCTGTGCTTGTATTTTCAACGGCTATAAAAAATGGCTACTTCAGTTGGAATAGCCAAATGAGCCGGTTTCATCAAGCTTTCACTTATAGAATCAGTTTCGCCACTATTTCATCTTCATCATCTTCTATGCCTATCTCCTGAAAACCAAATTTAGCATATAGATGTCTAGCAGCCTCGTTTTCAGGAGCAAAAGAAAGATAGACAGCGCTCGCTTCTCCTTGAGGGAATGATCGAATATAATCGAGAACCTTTTGAAGAGCTTTCGTTCCGAACCCTTTGTTTTGATACTTCCGATCTATCATAAAACGAAGAATTCCATAAGCCTCTTCATTGCCATATTCATTTTCTTCCGCGGTATCGTGATATATCATAACAAAACCAATCATCGTTTCATCGTCATAAATCGCAAAAGTCATTGCCGGCAGTTCATCATTCAGCAAGGCGACATATGATTGTGCAAGACTATAAACATTCGATGCCAAGAAGCCCTTCTGTTCCTCTGTTAACTCCAACTGAATGCACTCGTCAAAGTTTTCCCACGTAATTTTACATAATTCAATCATCATGTACCTCCTGTATGAGTTGTTTTTGTTGCAATCTAGGACACAAACAACACAGGGGGCACGTGAATAGTTTTACGATCAATTAGTCTTAAACACTATAATTCCTACCTCTCTACTATTTGATTTTATTCTACGATCATTTTAAAATGCCTCAATAAAAAGACCACATCTCGTCTTTTCGATCTTTCAACTCCTTAAGCACAAACGCTCGGTACTCGACCAGTTCCGGGAACTGATAAAAGAAGTTCACTTTTCTTTCTGGTACCGTTTGAGGGTTGTCATTGTACGGCGTTAACATAAAGTAAGAAAAAGACTCCGCTATATCTTCTAAAGGATTAACCGTAGCATAAGTTGTCACAAATGAATCCTTATTTTTTTCATAAAAAGCAATACGCTCTTCCACAGTCCTGTTATCAGTATGAAGCCACTGCTCCTCATATTCCTTCAAAAAAGCCTGATAATAAAGATTCATATAACTGTCAGCGTTATAACACTGCCAGAATGGCTTAATATGAAATTGATCAGCTGGACATGTATCTGAAATGACAACATCTGCTTCATTCCATGTCAGCATATGGCCATATTCATGAATCAGTGTACTGACCATGTTAGACTGAATCCAATGTGCTATCAAATTAGAAGGCAACACCAATTTCCCCTCATAAGGATCAACATACGGGTAAACGTCCTCTTGAAAATCAAGGATTTGCAAATTCACTTTATTTCGATCGAACAACGCGAGCACAATATCAGCTATGCGTTTGAAAAAGTCATTTTCTTCGCCTTCCGTCAAAACAAATTCATCTTCTGTTATTTCGTAGCGGGCGATAACGGGATTTTCTTCCACTTCATCATTAAATGAAAATGCAAGAACAGATTCATCTTCTTCAGCAGCTACGTACAAATACGACATCTGGTTTGACGCTTTGAGTCCTCCTAAAAAACTAGAAAAATGTTCGCTTCCGTATTCATCCCCTAAATCGCGGCATTCGCCTATTGTTTGACATAGCTCCGAATCAATCGGCTGCGACCAGTACACATCGACTACTGGTTCATCTTCTTGATGGGCTTCGACCTCTTCAACAATTTCCGTCTCCACCAATTCAGCAACCGCCTTCTCTTCCTTCTGACATCCCGCAAGTAAAACCACAATCGCTG
This sequence comes from Sporosarcina koreensis, assembly GCF_001531445.1. Classification (GTDB taxonomy): domain Bacteria; phylum Bacillota; class Bacilli; order Bacillales_A; family Planococcaceae; genus Sporosarcina; species Sporosarcina koreensis_C. The sequence continues at coordinate 1,725 of NZ_LQYA01000023.1, read as the reverse complement.
CAAATCCCCCTATGATCATCCTCTTCACCATTCTCATTTCCATCCCCGATTCATTTTTATGAAAACGACAAAATTGCATTATTCATAGACTGACAAACTCCGTGCATTATGGTGTACGGACAGGCATGTCAAAAGTTTCGAAATACCGCAAGAATATTTCAAAAACTTTGCAGGAGTGTCATTTGAAAGATATATGCCCACCTGTTTACCGATGTATAGCAATAATAACTATTCTGTGAGGTGGGATGCACGAGTGTTAAACTCCCTCACACAAACCATCATATAATCGTCGTGAAAATAGTCATTTTGCTCACCCTAGCAACCACCAACAATAGGGAAACTTTTTTAAAAGCGCGTCTGGCAGAAATAAATTGTTCCTGTACAATAAGTAGTAATATGTTCCAACTTTATGTCCAACCATTGAATCAACAGATTTTGTTATGCGGAAGTAGAGCAGATGATTTTTGAAGGGGGAGTGGCGGAGAGGATTTCCGCGAATACATATATGAAAAAAAGAAACATTTTACTGCTCATAGGCTTATTTTTACTAGTTTTATCGGCCTCCCGTACTTTGTGGATGAATACATTTAACAGTCTTTCCGATACGGACGTACAAAATGGACAATTGGATTTGAGCGATTGGCATGCGAATGAGAGCGATGTTCTGCTGTTGGACGGGGAGTGGGAGTTTTATCCGTCACAATGGGTGATGGATGGGAAATGGCAAGTAGATGATCTTCCAAAGAGGCTTGTTCAAGTGCCTGGAAAGTGGAATGACGATATGAATGAAGGCGAATCAACTCCCTATGGCTATGGCTCCTACCACCTACGCATATACGTGAATCCTGAAAAACCGATCAGCTATAGTTTATATGTACCAAGCGTACGAAGCTCTTCGGAATTGTATGTCAACGGGCGTTTCTTGGCCGGGTCCGGGCAAGTTGGAAAATCAGAAGATGAGTACAGTCCCAAAAACCTGCCCTATACAGCAACGTTTACTGCGGATGAGAATGGTGTCATTGACATCGTTATCCAGGCGGCAAATTTCAAGGATGTCCGCCGCAGCGGCATCATCCGTTCGATCAAGTTCGGATCGGAAGCTGCAATGGCTAAGGAAAGAAGCTTGTCCTTGGCGATGCAGATGGTGGCATCGGTCATTTTCCTGATTCATTCCATTTATGCACTCGCTCTATTTTTCCTAGGAAATCGGGATAAAAAGCTGTTATTCTTTTCTCTTCTATTATTTTGCATAACATTAATGAATTTAATTAGCAACGATGAAAAGCTCTTCCACTTATTAATCGATGGAGGATATGAATGGGATTTCCGGGTGTCAAATGCTCTTATTCCGATTGCTTGCATTGCTTTGTTACACTCCATGGATTACAGCAGGGTTCCATTTTGGCGAATCATAAAACCGATCTATTCGATGAGCAGCATCGTGATGGCGATTGTTACATTGTTTCTGTCGCCGAGTCAAATTCTTATGATGTTCCCTGTTTATTATCTACTGGGGGGAATAGGAATAGCCGTTGCGTTATTTACGATCGCCAAAAAGATCTATCAAGATACACCGGGGAACTTCTTATTATTACTATCTTTCCTAGCAGTCACACATCATTTTGTATGGGTGCTCTATTGGCGGGAAGCTGGTGTAAGCGTTGTTCATTATCCGTTCGATTTGATCATTTCAATAGGATGCTTCGCTTCCATCTGGTTCAAGGA
>NZ_LQYA01000192.1 GCF_001531445.1 Sporosarcina koreensis | reverse complement strand
GATTATTAATGCATATCGCTATGCATTGGTAGTCACCCGAGGATTACGAGAAGCAAGCAGTGCTAGGAAGCGATGGAGAGAAGGAAGGAGCGTACTTCAGTACGTGACTGACTGATCGCCTGAGCTGACAACACAATGCGCAGCTTATCGAAATCCGTATAAAGGTTAAGTTAGAAAGGGCGCACGGCGGATGCCTTGGCACTAGGAGCCTATGAAGGACGGCACTAACACCGATATGCTTCG
>NZ_LQYA01000191.1:28884-32548 GCF_001531445.1 Sporosarcina koreensis | reverse complement strand
GAGGCCCACGTTGGAATTGTTCGGGGACAGGTAGACTGGAAGAGTAGGAAATCGTATTTGTTCAGGGACCGCCTCTATTTGGTCGATCAGGAAATAACTTCGATCGATGAATTGATGGAAACGGAGCGGCCTTTCATTCAGTTTAAAAGCGACTCCAATTATTACATGGAAATCCAGCGATGGTGGCAGCGTCATTTTTCTCAGTATCCGAGAAGGCAAATTACCGTCGATCAGATTGAGACATGCAAGCAACTGGCATTGAATGGAATCGGTTATGCGATTTTGCCGTCCATCACGTTGGCAGGAGATGAGAAAGTGAATAAAATTCCTTTGCTCAATAGCGAAGAGGAATTCGAATTGACGAGAGACACATGGCTGATCGGTTATGATTCCACTTTTGAACTGAAACAAGTGAGTGCTTTTACTGAGGTATTAAACGCACATGCCGAAAAATTAAGAAAAGAATTGAAGTGAAGGGAACTTTCCTAATTTTGCTACGTACTAATTAGGAAAGGTATACAGAATATTGGCGGTGTCCAATTGGGGGAATCAAACATGTTGAAGAAACAGTGGGGAATCATGCTCGCCATGTTCGTTTTTTGCTTATTCATGCCGGCGATCCATGCTTCTGCCGCGCCTGAGCTGAAAGTGAAGGTGACTGCGGGCTTTGACGGAAAAGCAAAATTCGGCAAAGGAGCGCCGATCACGGTCGAAATTGAAAATAACGGCACATCTGCATTTACTGGCGATATGATCATCGACACACAGCAGTCATATGAATCCGGTATAGGAGAAGTTTTTCCGCTGGACATCCAGGCGGGAGAAACAAAAACCGTAACATTCATCAATCAAAAAATGTTCGATTTCAATATGTATGGGATGAATGCGAAATCCATCTTCTTTTATGAAGGAGGATGGAAAAAAGGCAAGGAGATCGATCATAAAGGGACCCAGCAAATCACAGTCGCGATGTATCATGACGATACGAAAATCCTGACTGCTTTCACTGACAACATCGACCGTTTGTCAGCGTTGAAAGGGATGCGCCTAACCAACTATCCTAGCACCCAAATGATAGATGCTTCAAAAATTGCAGCATTGAAGTTTCCGGAAGAGGCTGCCGGATGGGGACCGACGGATATGATCATCGTGGATGAATATCCAATTGCAGACATGACGGCGGCTGAACAACAAGCGATAATGGAATGGGTGCGCACCGGTGGCATCATCATTTTTGGCGGCTCTGACCATCTAGCGGCGGAATCTGGACTATTTGCAGACCACTTGCCATTGTCGCTAAACGGAAAGAAGACTATTGGGCCGGAAGTATTTAATGAATGGACGTCTAGAGACGATTTCGATAAGGAAGTTACGGTAGCAGCAGCTACTTTAAACCCCGATTCGAAAGTCATTTTTTCCAAAGATGCGGATATTCTAGCTGCTTCCAAATCGCTCGGCAAGGGGCTTGTTTTACAAACAGCTTTCTCGGTAGGAGATGAACCTTTTTCTAAAATGCATGGAGCTGCAGCGGTTTGGAAAAACTTGCTTGATACAGCAAACCAATCAGTTGTTGCGGGCGGTGTGATGCCCTATTACAATGACCCGATGGAATCATTGCGTTGGACAATTGGGAATTCAAATGAACTTTTTCCTTCTTTTAAAGTATCTGCGCCATTTTTATTCGGCGTAATCATTTTCTATATCATTATTATCATCCCAGTCTTATATATCGTATTAAAACGGAAAGACAAGCGTGAACATGCATGGTGGATTATTCCATCGATTTCTGTTGCTGTCTCCGTCTTCATTTTCGCTTATGGGGCGCGTGATCGGATCGGACAGGCGCAACTACAGCAAACATCAGTATTCGATGTGGAACAGGACGGAAGGTTGACCGGCTATTTCGTTGAATCAATATTGACGAACAAAGCGGGAGACTTTATTTTTTCAGCGCCGAAAGAGACGACAATGTCTACATACACCCCTTATTCCATGGGGTTGTTCGGACCTTCTTCAATGGGAGGCAATGCCCATAAGCGGGCGATTTTAGAAAGAAGCGCAACAGGTTCGAACTTGCATTTGCGTAATATTGGCTATTGGGATGTCGCAACAGTCTACGGGCAGACGACGTTAGATTCAATCGGAAATTTCGATATCGCTTTGACTGTGAAAGATAAGCAGCTGACAGGTGAAATTACAAATAATTTCCCATTCCCGGTAAAAGAGCTTGCGATCTGGTCCGGAACGAGTCGTATAAAAATCGGAGATCTAGGTCCAGGCGAGACGATGAAGGTGAATGAAACGTTGAAGACCTCTACATTGATCCGAAAACGTTCTTCCAATTCGATGTATATGGGACAAATGCCTGGTACATCAGATGATTTGATGAAAATGAGAAAAGACAGTCTCCTCACATTTTCAGGGGAGTTTATGAGCAACGATTCGAAGCCGGCGCTCATCGGCTACACAGATTCAAAGCTCGTACCGATTGAATTGGATAAGACCAAAGCTGCAACAGATTCCTTAACATTGCTATCACAATCGTTTACACCGAAAGTTGAATTTAGCGGCGACTTTACGGTTGATCCGGAAATGATGACAATGAGCCTGATCTCTGAAGCCAACAGCATTCAAGCCCATCAGCTTGGCAATGCTGCAAATATGTACTATTTTGACGAGGATACGTATATCCAAACATGGCAAATACCAGAGGATCTGATGCAAAAAGTGTCCATATGGAAGTCGATGGACATTACAAAAATTCAAAAACAGCTATACACACTACAAATTTGGAATGTCAAAACAAAAAGCTACGATCCACTTGAATCCGAAAGGAAATTGACGTTGGATTCCATTGAAGATTATATATCGGCAGATGGAAAAGTGACGTTTAAAATGGAGTTCATAAATAAGCAAAATGGGAATGAAGGGCAAGCGCCTGATATCAAGTTGCATGGCGAGGTGAAGAAATGATTGAGATTAAAGGTTTGACGAAGAAATACGGCCAATTTACCGCGCTAGATGAATTGAATTTAACGTTGGATGAAGGAACTGTCTTCGGTTTTGTTGGTGCGAACGGAGCCGGTAAATCTACGACCTTCCTTATCGTTTCCACGTTATTGCAGCCGACTTCAGGTGATGTTTTCATTGATGGGGTCAGTGTTCGGGAAAAGCCTGCTGATATCCGTAAACTGATCGGCTATATGCCGGATTTTTTCGGAGTATATGATCAGTTGAAGGCTGATGAATACCTCGATTTTTACGGCGCGAGCTACGGTATACCAGAAGAGGAAAGAAAGAAGCTTATTCCGCAGCTGCTGGAATTGGTGAATCTGTCGCATAAAAGATATTCATATGTCGACCTGCTATCCCGAGGGATGAAGCAAAGATTATGTTTGGCGAGATGTCTCATTCATGATCCGAAAGTGCTCATCTTGGACGAACCAGCGTCAGGATTGGACCCAAGAGCCCGAATTGAAATGCGTGACATTTTGAAGACGTTGAAAGGCATGGGAAAGACAATTTTGATATCTTCACATATTTTGCCTGAATTGGCGGAAATGTGTGATGAAATTGGAGTTATTGACAATGGTAAACTGATTGCACATGGTTCCGTTGCTGAAATTCAGAAGAAGCTGCAAGGTGAAAAAACGATAACTGTCCG
>NZ_LQYA01000191.1:18928-28800 GCF_001531445.1 Sporosarcina koreensis | reverse complement strand
GAACAGCCATATGTCACATCTATTGAAAAGCTCGAAAGTGATGAAGGGGTTTCCTTCATATATAGGGGCGGTGATGTGCAGCAGATAGAAATGCTGAAACAAGCGATTCTCAATGATTTGCCGATTGTTTCCTTCATGGAGCATGTGACGAATTTGGAAGATGTCTTTATGGAAATAACGAAAGGGGCCGACTGAATATGAATTTTAATAATCCGGTTCTTTTTAAAGAGTTGAAGCTGAGATTCCGCTCATTCAAAGGTTTCAATGGAATCCTCTTCTTTTTATTGGCGATGTGCATTTTTGTCTTCGGTTATATTTTTCTGACGGTCAATATGACTGGAACTTCCTATTTCAGGCCGAGTCAAAGCTTTGTATTGTTCGCTTTCCTTTCTTATATCCAACTAGGGCTCGTATTGTTTACAGCGCCGGGCTTGACAGCGGGATCGATTAGCTCTGAAAGGGAGAAGCAGACATTACCGATTCTATTGACGACATCGCAAAGCTCATTTCAGATCATATCTGGTAAGATGCTTTCTTCTGTGGCTTTTTTATTGCTGCTTATCGTTGCAGGGCTTCCGGTTTACAGTCTAGTTTTCTTATTCGGGGGGATTTCACCGGGCGATTTCGTCAAAATATTCCTCTTCCTGTTTGTTACATTGCTTGCAATCGGCAGCATTGGCGTCATGTTCTCAACTATGATTCGACGAACGGTTGTTTCCATGATTGCAACTTACGGTACGATGCTATTCTTGTCGGTAGTGACAGGTTTTCTGTTCATCATCGTCATACAAATGAAAGCATTTAATCATATGGGGACCCCTGTAACAACGCCATCGTATCTCGGACAGTTTTTAGCTTCCATAAATCCGGCGGTGCTATTCGCGACATTCCTTTCCCCCGAGCTGGACCGGTCGATTACTGAAATGACGAATATCGATTTTCCGATTTGGGCAGGATATTTGATTTTTTATGGGGTCATTACTGTGGTGGCATTGTTCATCGCTGTGAAAAAACTACGTGTTAATATGAAGCGATTAAAGTGATGGGGTGAGGCAGTTGGAAGAGAAAACAGCATTACATCGATATGTCAGAAAAGCTCTCATATCATTGCGCATCGAGCGATCTGTCCATATGCTGCAAGCAGGGTTGTTCATGACCGCTTTGTTATCCACTTTGTTCCTTGCTGCTTCCAGACTATTCATATTACCTCATTATGAACAGATCGCCTTTTGGATTGCCCTAATCAGTCTGATTGCAGCACTTGTCGTACTAATTCTTAAGAACGTCCGCCAAGAAGAGGCTGTCTGGAGGTTGGATCATTATGTACCTGACAATCTGCTCGTTACCGCTTTAGATGATCGCGTCAAACATTCAGACTTTGCGCATGCGATTGTGCAACGTGCGGAAATTGCGGTGGCTCTGGGTTTTCCTGAATTTAAGAAACGGGATAAAAACTACGTGAATGGAAAAATGCTGATCGGTTTTCTTGTTTTGCTCACCTGTTCCGTCATTTTGCTTACATTCCCTTCCGAAGCGCAACAGGAAGCGAAAGCTGTTGCTAAGGAAAAGGAAATCATTGAGGAATTGAAAAAGGAAGTAGCAGAGCTGGTTAAGAAGGAAAAAGATCCTGAGCAAAAAAAAGAGTTGGCGGAGCTTGCGGAGAAATTGAAAGAGACGAAAACGACCGAGGAAACGTTAAGGGAATTAGTGAAGAAGCAAAAGGAGTTCAAGCTGAAGGAACAGCGATTGGCTGAAAAGAAGAATGACTCTGAAGAAGGTTTGAGCGACTCCGAAGAATTAGAGATGGAGGAACTAAAATCGATTGTTGACCAGCTTGCTCAGCAAGCTGGAACGGCGCAAACCGCGTTGAATAAAATCGGCAAAGCCCCGTCCTTGCCGGCATTGGCGAGTGCTGGAAATCCTCCTGGTGCAAGCAATGGCCAAATTAGCTCAGGTGCCAAACCAGGCACTGGAAAATCACAAACCGGTAGTAATGGGGGCAACCAAGGCGAAGGTCAAGGCGAAGGAAAAGGAGAAGGCGAAGGCCAAGGAGAAGGAGAAGGAAAAGGAGAAGGAGAAGGCGAAGGCCAAGGCCAAGGCGAGGGTCAAGGCCAAGGACAGGGTCAAGGCCAAGGACAGGGACAAGGTCAAGGCCAAGGACAAGGACAGGGACAGGGACAAGGACAAGGACAAGGCCAGGGTCAAGGCGCAGGAACCGGCAAAGGTGGGCGCGATTTACTTTCAATCCCTTTCGATCGAATGGGCAGCCTCAATAATCCTTCCGTAGTTGGAGGCGAACTAGGGGAAGGGGAGTTCATTGAGGAAAATGAACGTGAAGGCCTTGTAGAAAGAGGAACATTACGACCATATCAAGAAGTGGTCGGAAGCTATAAAGATGCCTATTTGAAAGGGTCGGATAAAATGAATCTCCCTGCTGATTTGCAGCGCGTCCTTTCCGATTACTTTTCATCAATCGAATGACTAATGGATGGGAGTTGTACAAATGTCGTTTTCACCTGAACAATTTGACGAAATGAGCAGTAAACTAGCAGAAGTAAGGGAAGAAATCGGGAAATTCATTGTAGGCCAAGAGGAAGCGGTCGAATTCTCGCTCTATTCCATTTTAGCGGATGGGCATGCCTTGTTGGAGGGGCTGCCCGGCTTAGGAAAGACGATGCTAATCCGGACAATTTCCGAAGTATTGGACCTGTCATTTTCCCGAATTCAATTTACACCGGATCTCATGCCTGCTGACATTACAGGGACGAGCATATTGGAGCGGAATCCGGAAGGGGTTCAACGTTTTGTTTTCAAAGAAGGACCGATTTTCAGCCAAATGGTATTGGCGGATGAGATTAACCGGGCTACGCCGAAGACACAAAGTGCTTTGCTGGAAGCGATGGGTGAGAAAACCGTAACAGTGCTTGGCGAAACGAGGAAGATGTCCAAACCATTCTTCGTTCTTGCCACGCAGAACCCGATTGAAATGGAAGGAACTTATCCATTGCCGGAAGCGCAAATGGACCGTTTCTTATGTAAAATCCTGCTTCCTTATCCTGCAAAGGAAGAATTGAAGGAAATTATGCTAAGGACGACCGGATCGAATACTGTTTCCATCAGAAAAGTGATGAATACAGAAACGATTATTTTAGCTCAGGAAATGGTGAAATCGGTAGTCATCGCGGATGAAATGATGGATTATGCCGTCGATCTAGTATCGGCGACACATCATCGAATAGATGCCGAGGATGATTGGAATCAATATGTCCAGTATGGAAGCGGCCCGCGTGGGTTGCAATCCATCATACGATTGGCAAAAGCGAGAGCGCTGATGGCAGGTCGTTTCCACGTATCGATTGCAGATATTAAAACAGTCGCCAAACCAGCTTTACGGCATCGTATCCTCATCAATTACGAAGGGGAAGCGGAAGGGATCGATGTGGATAAACTGATCGACCGATTATTGGAGAATATTCGTCAAGGATCACAAGTCCAATGAGGGAAGAACTCTTCCCTGATCGATTATCCAAACGGTTAGGTGCCTTATCAATTATCTCGGGGTCGAGACGGCTCGGACATCATAAAGGGACACATCGTTCCAGTAAAACTGGGACTTCCTTGGATTTTTCGGATTTCAGGGAATATCATCCGGGTGATGATTTACGTCATATCGACTGGAATGTTTTCGCCCGTACAGACAAACCGTTTATCAAGCAATTTTTGGATGAGCAGGAGATGCGGGTACATATACTGCTTGACTCCACAAAGTCAATGAGTACTGATGGGAAATGGGACTTTGCACGTCAATTGGCAATCGGGCTCGGACATATCGCTTTAAAAAGCGGGGACACCGTTTCATTTTCAACATGGAATGCAGACCAGAATTATTTCTTCCGGAAGAAAGGGGCCTTGCATCGAGCTTCATTCTCAAAGTATATATCGCAATTGCAAGAACCGGTTTCCGAAGGAGATTTCGCAGATCAGCTGTTAAAGCATATTCCTAAAGCAATGACAGTCCTCTTCATTATTACGGATGGGCTGGAGCAACTTGAAAAGTGGGAAAGGTTGTTCAGAAGGTTGCCAGGTGTTTGCAAGGATGTCCGGATTTTGACGGTCCATTCGCCGTTGGAAGAACTTCCCGATTATGAGGGGGATGTCCGCCTTGTGGATGTCGAAAGCGAATCGGTCGTTGAAGTATCTATGACGCAACGGATTATTAAAGAATATAAAGAGAAGAAATTGAAACATGAAGCAGAGTTGACTGCATTGGCGAGAAAATATGGAATCCAGCTTTTGCGCACGGAAGTTTCGGAAGGCGCAATGGATAGTTTTACGAAAAAGATGAGACATGTCGGGTGGTTGCGTTGAAAGGGGGCGGCTAAGTGGGTTTTGATCAATTGAGTAATGTATGGACGGCAGTTTTCCCGTTGGCCGTCCTACTTTATTATTTTTTCCGGAAGAAGTACGTAACAACAACAATATCGTCCACACTGTTTTGGGAACAATCAATGCGGGAGACAAAAGTTTCTCCGTACTTGAAAAACTTGCAGCGAAATGCCTTGTTTTATTTACAGATGGCGGCTTTGTTGCTATTGTTGTTCATCTTGCTCCGACCATTTTTACCGAAGGATACCGTCGCGGACGGTCATACTGTTTTTATCGTTGACACTTCCGCTAGCATGTCGGCAAATGATGGTGATCTTTCGTTATTGGAAAAGAGTAAAGTAAAGATGCGCGCAATCACAGAAGAACATGCTGGTGAATCGATTTCCATCATTACGACGGGGAAGGAACCCGTCTTATTGCTTCGTGAGGAGACGGATGAGCGCCTTGTGTTGGCCGCGATTGACAAGTTGGAGTTGAATTATGAACATGAACATCTTGGACGGTCACTCGATTTTGTCAGATCGATTGCCTCCCAAGCTGGTGCGGATGTCCATATTTTCACTGATTACCTAGATCGTTCACTTTTCATGGAGAGCGAAAGTGGAATCACCTGGACAGTTCATAACAATGAACGTCCATTAGACAATGTGGCAATCGGAAAATTTGGTGCCATACATACTGCAGATGGGACAGAAGCCATTGTCAAACTAACCAATCAAACACATTCCGCACAGACGGGCAAGGTGATTGTCAGTAATGGATTGAACGGCGAAAAATTAGCAGAACAGGAATTTTCCGTTGATGAAGAGACGGATGCACTTCTTTCATTCAAAGGTTTGCCAGAACTTCCGGCTTTCCATGTTCGTATGGAAGTGCAAGATGATTATGAGACGGACAATGATGCATTTATCGTCATCGGCAATGAATCTACTGAAGTAATCGTTGACAATCAACTGCATGAATTGGTGAAGAAAGCTTTTGAAGCGATTGGGCTCACTGTCAGCTCCGGATCCATCAATGAAATGACATCCGCAAAGGACCATTCAATGATTGTGACGAATGAGACCTCGTTTTTAGAGGAAGGGACAGAGCCGATCCTGTTAATCGGCAGGAATGATTCGACAACTGAACCGGTTGCAGGAGTGGTAGAATCCTCAAATGATGCATTATTCACAATCGCTTCGATTGATGATGTATATGTGAGCGCCCTTTACCCGCCGTTCGAGGGATTTACGACTTTAGCGAGCGTTGATGGCAAGCCATTCATCCAACGTTCACCGAGAGGCGATATTATTATCTTGACGGATGTCGGTTTGACCGATTGGCCGCTGCACCCATCGTTTCCGTTATTCTTTTGGAGCTCGATGGAAGTGCTTCGATCAGGAAACGATATAGCGGGTACCTTCACCCCGAATGAAAGAAAAGCATTGTTGACGGGTAGTGGAGATGAAGGGATAGAGATTTTTACAGTAGACGATAAGTATATTGCGTCTTATCAGGCAGGCGGAAATTTTGTCGCGCCTTCAAAGCCGGGAATCTATAAATTGATGGACAGCGGGACGGAGCGGTACCTATCCGTTCAACTGGAGCCGAATGAGAAATCAGTTGCTTATGGATCCAGTTATATACTTGGATCGGATCCGGCAAGTGAAACAGAGAAAGAAGAAGGCAAACGAATGATTGGATGGCTATTCCTTTTACCAGTCCTCCTTCTTTTATTGGTAGAGTGGGAGGTGCAAAGACGTCGTGGATATCCGAATTGAGGAGCCATTATGGCTATTATTGATCATACCGATTGCCCTTTATATGGCATATGCTTGGAAGTCTTCTACTATGCGCTTCGCCCGGAAAGGAACCATACTATATGCACTGAGATGCCTCGTGATCCTTTGCATCATTTTCGCTCTCACCGTCCCTTACGTACTGTTGCCCGATGATGAAGAACAGATCATATTCGTCGTCGATCGGTCCGTTTCTGTTGAAAAGGCAGGGCAATCAGCGGAAGAATGGATTGCGGAAAGTTTGAAAGCGAGGCAATCGAATCAATCTGTCGGGATTTATTCATTTGCCGGAACGTTCCGGACGGACAGTCGATTGACGGATGCTGAATTGGAAGTACCGAAGCTGGAACCGATGGAATCGAATGGCGCAACGAATATTGCAAATGCGCTTGATTTGTCTGCTGCAGTGGCGAAAGCGGATTTGGCAACAAGGATTGTCCTTTTATCCGATGGGCTTGAGACGGAAGGCTCTGTCGAGGAACTGTTGCCGAAATACGTAAATAGCCATGTTGAAATCGACACAGTCGTTTTAAGGCGAGCGAATGACGCGGATGCCTCGATCTCTTTATTCGAGACGCCCCGAACTGCCTTTGAAGGGGAGAGGCAATTGCTGCGTGTAGAGGTCGAGTCATCCACTAAGACGGCAGGACAGTTGTTAATCTACTTGAATGACGAAGAAATTATTAGTGAACCAGTAACTCTCGATGAAGGCGCGAATCAATTTGCATTTCATCATGAGGCGAGAGGAACTGGCCTACTGAAGTACGAGGCAAAGCTAATCGTACCGGATGACGGTCTTCTTGAAAATAACAGGATGCTTTCAGTCACGATGCTTGAACAATCTCCGAGAGTGCTTGTCGTTCAGACTGAGCGAAGCCCTTCCGTCATTCCGTCATTGCTTGACAAGAACGCGATGGACGTCGACGTAGTGGACGCGGAAAAATTGCCTGAGTCATTATCCGGTTATTTAGGATACGGCGCAATCATTTTTGACAATGTGCCAGGACATCTTGTCGGAGAACATAAAATGACGGTCATTGAACAGGCTGTCAAGAGCTTTGGGACAGGATTCATGATGGTCGGCGGTGATGAAAGCTATGGGTTGGGAGGCTATTTCAAGTCGCCGATTGAGCGTTTATTGCCAGTGGAAATGGAAGTGAAAGGGAAGGAGCAGCTTCCGTCTCTAGGGCTAGTCATTACGATGGACCGTTCCGGAAGTATGTCCGGGTCGAAAATCGTCATTGCGAGGGAGGCGGCCGCAAGAGCGGTGGAATTGCTTCGGAATGATGATACATTCGGCTTCACAGCATTTGACCATGAAATTTGGGAAGTCATCCCAGTCGGACCATTAAAGGATAAGCAAGACGCGATGGAACAGATTTTGTCCATTCCGGCAGGTGGCGGAACCGATATTTTCCCTTCTGTCGCTAAAGCGTATGAGGATTTGGCGGATCTGAAGCTTCAAAGAAAGCATATTATCCTGTTGACGGATGGGCAATCCTCCATGCCTCCGGATTATGAAGATATTATAGCGGAAGGCAAAAATACGAATGTCACGTTATCGACTGTCGCAATCGGAACCGATGCGGACAGTGTGCTTTTGGAGGAGTTGGCTGAACTCGGCGGTGGCCGATTTTACAATGCCGTCGATGAGTCGACGATTCCAGCGATATTGACACGGGAAACATCGATGTTGACGAGGACGTATATTGAGGATGATCCATTCTATGTTTCATTGACCAATGTGCCGGAGTGGACGTCCATCTTTCAAGAAGGAGTTCCGCAGATGAATGCTTATATCGCTACGACTCCGAAAGGGACCGCGACGATTGTGGCCGAAAGTCCGAAGGAAGATCCGGTCATTGCGGAATGGATGTACGGACTCGGACGCACAGTGGCATTTACATCCGACGCAACGGGGAAGTGGTCGGGTGACCTTGCTAGGTGGGAAGGCTATCCGGCCTTCTGGAACACGGCTGTTTCGCGATTGCTTCCGTCTTATGAGGACGTACCGTATTTGATCACCCATGACCGCGGCGGCACGTATACAATTACCGACAGTTCCCGGAAGTCAGCGTTTTTGGAAATCACGATTGTAGATGAACAAGGGAAAGAGGTGCCTTTCCAATCGGAACCTTTGGCGCCTGGAAAAGTGAGGGTTACGTTGGACGCTGATCCCGGTCTTGTTTTCTTCGGTATTTCAGATGATAAAGGCGGATTGTTCGAAGCAGGAGTCTCGGTCCCGTATAGTGCAGAATACAAACCATCGGAACCGAATACTGCATTGCTTGAGAAAATTGCCGAACGTACGGGAGGCGAGTATCTTGAAGATCCCGCGCAAGTTTTCCGTCCACATCCATTTAAAAGCGGAGATCGGAAGCCGATAGCAGATTGGCTTATTCTGATGGCGATGATTTTGTTTTTCATCGATATTACACTACGCCGCTTTGGCATGTTTTCAAGTTTGCTCGATCGAAAAGAGAAGAATGACATACATGATGCACCAACAGTTAAACAGGAAGACCATGTTGCCGAGTTATTGAAAGCGAAAAGAAAACGATAGCAAAACCCTTGCCTCCCATTCGGATTTGGGGAGACAAGGGTTTTTTATGTCCTCGTAGAAGCGAGAAGGAGTGTTTGTTTTCTGGACCAGACAGTTGCAATTCCAAAGCAAATGAGAAGAATGGCAGTGCCCAGAATATAAGGGAATGTAATATTGATATCGAAAATGGATCCGGCAAGCGCAGGGCCGACCATATTCCCTAAACTCATATAAGCATTCATCATCCCGGCCGCATACCCTTGTTCCTCACCCGCAAGCTTTGAAACGAGCGTATTGACCGCTGGCCGGAGAAGGGAAGTCGCCGTCGAGAAAATCGTCGCGACGAGTAGGATTGTCCAAAAGATATCGACAAAGAGTATGGCGATCATCGAAACAGCGGCAACGACTAAATTGAAAAGAATTACCCGCATTTCCCCGAATCGTTTAAACAGTGGGTTGATGACGAAGGTTTGCACAATAACGCCGACAAATCCACCGACCGTAATCAAAACCGCAATTTGAGAAGGCGTATATCCATACTTATGGTCCACATACAACGAAATGGTCGATTGGAAATTCGCGAGTCCGAACGAAAAGACGAACATAACGATTAACATGACAAAATAAGGGGTTGTCGTCGACTTTTTCAACTGCTTCAAAAGATTTTCCTGCTTTACTATAACTTTTCCGGCAGCAACGGCAGGCGTGGGATTGGGTAATATGAAAATAGAAAGAATGGCTGCAAATACGGCAGCCCCCGCTGCAAAATAAAAAGGAAAGAGCAAACTGATCTTCGATAAGAACCCGCCGATTCCGGGGCCGATCATGAAGCCAAGTGACATGGATGCCCCAAGCAGTCCCATTCCTCTGCCTCTGCCTTCCAGTGTAGTAATATCTGCGACAAACGCCATCATCGGAGGAACGATGAAAGCCGCTCCCATGCCGGAAAAGAACCGGGCGACGAATAGCATCCAAAGTTCAGTTGACAAACTGAATGCAAGCTGTGCAGAACCGTAAATGAGTAAACCGAAAATGATGATTTTCTTTCTGCCATGCCGGTCTGATAAACCTCCGGATATCGGTGAAAAGATGAATTGCGCGAACGAGAAGATTGCGATGAGGAACCCAAGGACTTTTCCGGCTACACCGAATGTCCCTAAAAA
>NZ_LQYA01000191.1:0-18877 GCF_001531445.1 Sporosarcina koreensis | reverse complement strand
GGATAATGAGACCGATACCTGCCATTGCGATGAACATATTGAACATCAAAATGTATAATGCCAAATTATTCGATTGTTTCTCCACCAAAGGCCATCCGCCCCTCTAACTATTTCGTGTTATTGAAACATCTTACCACATAAGCACGATAACACTTAACGGAAACGCCTCCATCCGTATACGAAAATGCCCTTAAACAATTTTGCGGTTTAAGGGCATTACAAGAATCATTTCATATCCATCTTGAATTCAAGGAAACGTTCGTTATAGACGCCTAATAATTCAAGTCCTAAATTTTTATATACTTCCAAGTGGCTTCTTGTCTCTTCGTCAGGATAAAAACGTTCATCCTCCACAACTTCCGGATCCATCAACTCAAGTGCAGATAAATTGGGCGTCGAATAGCCGACATAATCGGTATTTTGCGCAGCCACTTCAGGATCGAGCATGAAGTTGATGAATGCATGCGCTCCGTCGATGTTTTTTGCGGTTTTCGGAATGACGATATTGTCGAACCATAAATTTGAACCTTCCTCAGGAACAACGTAATCGATATCCTCATTTTCATACATCATATCGGCTGCCTGTCCAGACCACGTCAACGAAACAGCTGCTTCATTATTGATCATAAGCTGCGTGACTTCATCCCCGATAACCGCTTTAACATTCGGGCTTAATGCTTTCAATTTATCTGTTGCTTCGCGCAGTTCTTGAGGATTGGTCGAGTTCAGAGAGTATCCTAATGAGTTCAATCCCATCCCGATCGTTTCCCGTGCGCTATCGACAAGAATGACACGTTGCTTCAAGGAAGGGTCCCATAAATCATCCCAACTCTCAAATGATTGTCCTTCGAGTAACGTCGGATTGAATGCTATCCCTACTGTGCCCCAAAAATAGGGGACAGAGTATTCATTGCCTGGATCGAATGCCAAATCCAAAAAGTAAGGATCGATATGTTTGATGTTCGGAACTTTACTGTAATCGATTGGCAATAGAAGATCCTTTTCCTTCATCATTTCAATCATGTATTCAGAAGGGACAGAAATATCGTATGATGTGCCGCCTTGCTCAATTTTGCTCATCATGCCTTCATTTGAATCGAATGTTTCATAAATGACTTTAATGCCTGTTTCTTCTTCAAATTGCTTGATAAGATCCGGGTCGATATATTCTCCCCAATTATAAACCGTGATTGTCCCTTTTCCCGCCTTACTACCTTCGCTCAACTCGGCGTTGATGAAAAGCAATATGCCAGATACGAGAAGGATTAGAATTGCTGATTGGATTATGGATTTCATTTTTTCACCCCCGCGAGAGGCGTCTTCGATTTTCGGCTGATCGCATAGTAACCGACCACTAAAGCGACAGTGACAATGAAAATGAGTCCTGATAGGGCATTGATTGTCAAACTGATGCCTGTTCTTGCCATCGAATAAATCTCCACTGATAACGTCGAGAATCCATTTCCTGTCACGAAGAATGTGACAGCGAAGTCATCAAGGGAATATGTCAAAGCAAGGAAGAATCCAGCAAATATCCCCGGTTTTATGAAAGGAAGGATAACCCGCGTCATCACATCTTTTCGAGAAGCGCCAAGATCCAGTGCAGCGTCGATCAATGAAGTATTCATCTCCGAAAGTTTCGGCAATACCATAATGACGACAATCGGTATGCTGAAGGCGATATGGGAAATTAACACCGAAGCAAAACCGAGCTTCACGCCAATCATTGTAAACAGGATGAGGAATGAAGCTCCGATAATGACATCCGGGCTGACCATCAAAATATTATTCAAAGACAGTACGGCATTCCTCATTTTTTTATTGCGCATAAAATAAATGGCTAAAGCGCCGATGACGCCGATTGCTGTCGATAGTAAAGCGGAAAGCAGGGCGATGATGATCGTGTTGAGGACGATGATGATCAGTCGTTTGTCCTCAAAAACCGCCGCGTAATGCTCCCATGTAAAATCCTCGAAATTTGACATGCCGCCGCCCGAGTTGAATGAGTAGAAGATCAAATAGAAAATCGGTGCGTACAGGATAATGAAGACGATCGCTAAATAAAATTTAGGAAGCTTACCGAGCTTTTCCATTGTCCGACGCCCCCTTTTCTTTTCCGTTCGTGACAAGCATGATAATGAACATGAATACAATGAGGAAGACTGCAATTGTAGAGCCCATCCCCCAGTTTTGTGTCACCAGGAACTGCTGTTCAATAGCTGTTCCGAGCGTAATGACTTTATTGCCAGCAATGAGTCTCGTGATCATGAATAATGACAAGGCAGGAATGAATACAACTTGGATGCCTGATTTTACTCCATTTGTCGTCAAAGGCCATATGACTCTCCTGAAGGTCGTCCAGGAACTTGCACCAAGATCGCGCGACGCGTCAATTAACGCAGGGTTCAATTTGTCGAGCGCGTTGAAAATCGGCAAAATCATGAACGGAATGAAAATATATACGGAGACGAACACGAAGCTGAAATCCGTGAACAGGATTTGCTGCTTGCCGATGCCGACAGTCTCCAAAAACGCATTAAGCGGTCCATATAGCCCCATCAACCCGATGAAGGCGTATGTCTTCAACAATAGATTGATCCACGATGGAATGATGATGAGCAAAAGCCAAAGTTGCTTATGCTTCGTCTTCGTTAACAAATATGCCGTAGGATAGGCGATCAGCAATGAAAAGAATGTAATGAGGAATGCATACAAAAACGAGCTGATCGTCAATGAAAGATAGACGGACGTAAAGAAGTTGCGATAATTCGCCAGCGTGAAGTTGCCTGCCAAGTCGAAAAAGGAATAATAGACGATCAATGCAATCGGAGCCAGGACGAACAACAGGATCCACGCTGTATAAGGGATCGAGTAAATTGAACGCAGGCGGGACTTATTCATCAGCGTTCACTCCATAGGCTTCAAGTCTAGCATCGTAATCTTCCTCTGATTCGTTCAATCGCATAACGTGAATATCTTCGGGATTAAAATCAAGTCCGATTTTTTCCCCGACCTCCGCTTTCTTTGTAGAATGAACAAGCCATTCATTGCCGTCCTGATCGTATGTCGACAGTTCGTAATGAACACCACGGAATAATTGTGTATCGACTGTCACATTCAATTTGCCTTTATCGACAGTCGTGATTTCCAAATCTTCCGGGCGAAGGACAATGTCCACTTTCTCATTCGGCTGAAGGCCGGCGTCCGCGCAGTCGAATCTTTTTCCTGTAAATTCAACGATATAATCCTCGATCATCCGGCCGGACACAATATTCGATTCACCGATGAAGTCGGCGACGAAACGATTGATCGGCTCGTCATAGATATCAAGAGGTGTGCCTGACTGCTGGATGGCACCCATATTCATGACAAAAATCTCATCGGACATGGCGAGCGCTTCCTCTTGGTCATGGGTGACGAAGACAAACGTCTTGCCGAGGCGTTGCTGCAACTCCCGAAGCTCGTACTGCATTTCAGACCGCAATTTCAAATCGAGTGCGGATAACGGCTCATCAAGCAAGATCACTTCAGGATCATTGACAATGGCGCGTGCAATGGCAACACGTTGTCTTTGACCACCTGACATTTCCGTAATTTCCCGATTTTCGTAGCCGGCCAAGTTGACAAATTTCAATGCTTCTTTGACTCGTGTGTCGATTTCGTCCTTTTTCACCTTTTTAATCCGTAAACCGAATGCTATATTTTCATATGCATTCAAATGGGGGAAAAGGGCATAATCCTGGAATACCGTATTTACTTGGCGTTCGTTCGCCGGGACATTGTTTATTTTTTTGCCATTGAAGTAAATCGACCCTTCTGTCGGTTCGATAAACCCTGCAATCAATCGAAGGATTGTCGTCTTTCCGCATCCGGAAGGACCTAATAAAGTATAAAACTTTCCGCGCTCCAATTCGAATGAAACATTATCCAATACGGTAGTTCCATCTCCGTATTTCTTTATGACATTCTCAAAACGGATAATCGGCTGATTTGTCATTTTGGTATTTCCCCCTTCATAAATAAGATTCTGTTGCTACAAGAAGCAATTCGCTCGGTCCATTATTTGCATTCGATATCCGATGGTGATCGGAAGCTTCATAATAGACTGAATCTCCCTTTATAGCAGTAAACGTCCTCTTTCCGAGCTCAATTTCCACTTTACCGGAAAGAACATGGATGAATGTTTCGGCAAGTGATGGCTCAAATCGTTTGAATTCCCCATTCTTGGAGAATGTAATATGGATTGGCTCCATTTCATTCTCATTCGAGCGGGGAACGAGCCAGCGGATGCTATACTTCAGTTCATCATTGACGTACGTTGTTTGATCGGCCGGCGAGAAGACGACTTTCACGTTTTTCTTCGGTTCATCAAAAAATTCCTTCGGCGTTGTTCCCAGCACTTCTAAAAGGGAAAAAAGCGTTTCAATGGATGGGGAAGTGAGCTCCCTTTCCAATTGAGAAATATAACCTTTCGTAAGGTCGGTTCTCTCACCCAATTCTTCCTGGGTAAGTCCTTTTTTTAAACGAAGACTTTTGATTTTACTCCCGATATGCATGGTCGACAATTCCTTCCTTGAATCACGGGGTTTAGTATTACTGTACTTTCTGTTTACTATAAACCTACTTTATTATACAAAAAACCTATTGGAAATCAAGATGTTTCTTAAAAAAACCGGAATCCTTTTCGGGACTCCGGCATGGGTGGAATTCTATTGGTCATGCATATGAAGCTTTTTCTTACGGAGCCATTGCTTGAACAGCCTTCCGAAAGTGGAAATGATCAAGTAAACAGACAAGCCGATACCTGTCACAGCAGTGGCCAATGAAATCCATTCGAAGACCGTATAAGAGGAATATTCTTTCCAACCAGAAGGAGCCTCCCAGTCCTTTATGACGAGATTCATGCCGTAAATGCCGGAAATGACAGTGAAAATAGTCAAAATGAAAAGAAGTGTATTTACGCGGCTCGCATTGCTGTTTTCCTGACTCTTGTATAATTCTTGCAATGTGGTGTTCACTTCATCGAAGCGGGCATCGATACGAAAAGTCTTTCTGAACAACTTCGACAATTCCTTGCCCCCGGTTCTTGTACTGATTTCTATAAAGTAATACGAAGATGAAAAAACATTGATCAGCTTGATGAGTGACTTGACGTAAAACTCATCCCTTTTCCATTCGACTTCACTATATTCAAAAGAGACGCGCAACAACATGATTTTATAGAAATAATGAAGAAGTAAATTATAATAATGCGTTCCCATGTACTGTGATAATTCGTTCGTCAATTCATCAACCGGACGATTGGATACGGTTGAGAAGTTGTGATCAGTCGCAATCATATACAAATGAGGCGCCCATCGATCATGCAAGGACTCCGATAAGGATTGTTGAATATAATCTGGATTCGTTGCAGAAACGAAAGGCATTCCATCGGGGTCTTTTCCGTTCAAATTGCCGATCCTGAATAGGTTTTCTTCTGAAATGAATGCATCCGTTTCCGTAACAAGGAAGGATGAAACGTACATCCTTTCATCCTCGAAATAGGGAAGGGTTCCGAAATGCCCTTCCAATTTCCTTTCGTGTAAAACTGTCTTTTTCAAAAATGGACATAAGTGTTCGAATAAATAATCATGGATGGTAAATGTTTGTCCTGTTTGAGGGATGATGATTGTGGCGCCTTTATCTTCTTTCAGATTCGGTTCGATCGCTCGGAAATGTTGTATGAAATCGAGTACATCGCTTATGTCTTCAGATGAATCCTTCAAGTCTATGCGTAAAACAAGGAATGCGATGCCGAACGGACATAAGATAATATCGGTGCTTCTCATGTAAAAGTCATACAATTCATCTCTTAACTGCATCGTGTAGTTTTTTCCGATAATTGCAGTATAGCGATGAAATCCCTTTTTTTCGGGAGAGCAAGGGAAAAGCTTATCTTCGATATACGGATAAAAGTATTGTTCCAGTTCCTTGCCTAAAACTTCGATTCCATGTCCGTATAAAACGTCTTCATCCACTACAGCCTCATCTATTTGAAAATAGGTGTATCCATTCGATTCTAAATCAATGATTGTTTCCTCTCTTCTCCTCTGATCAAAGCCGAAGGGCAGGAGGAACGTCATATAGGCGTCGGTCATTTGTAATTTTTCCGGATTCTTCTGTATGGACATAGCATTGCCTTCCTTCATCCGCTTCTCTATTAGTGGCAAGCCACCTGTCCTACCATTCCCTTTGACAAAGCGCTGTTAAACATTCCATCCCGATTTTCAATCTGTCCGCATAGAATAAGCAGTGGGATATTTTAGTCGGAGGAGAGAAAAGATGAAATTGTACGAACGGATGCCGGAATTGAACGGAGCGACTGTCTGGTTGAATGGGCGATATGAAAAAGCGGATCTGATCGGGGAGAAACCGACCCTTATCCATTTTTGGTCAATTAGCTGCCACCTTTGTAAGGAAGCAATGCCTTATATGAATAATTTCCGAAGCCGGTATAAGGACAGGTTGAACATCATCGCGGTGCATATGCCGCGCTCGGAAGATGATTTGGATTTACAGAAAATCAAAAAAGTCGCCGCGGAGAATAATATTAGGCATCCGATTTTCGTAGACGGCGATTTGATTTTGAATGATGCGTTCGATAACCAATACGTCCCCGCCTATTATGTTTTCGATAAGGGCGGGCAACTACGGCATTTTCAAACAGAGCAAAGCGGCATGGGCATGCTTAAGAAACGTGTTGAGCGACTAATGAATGAAATGAGAAGATAAGGCGGCCGAATGTAGGTCGTCTTTTCTTTTGCCTATGAAACGAATATGGTACACTCGTTTTATCCATAAGTCGGATTGGAGCGAAATTGAATGAAAAAGGAATTTGTCGTCATTGGATTAGGACGATTCGGGGGAAGCATCGTCAATGAGCTAGTGGAATTGAATGCGGATGTTATGGCGATCGATATTTCGCCTGATCGGGTCGAGGAATTTGCGCAAATTGCGACAACTGCGGTGGCGGCTGACACGACTGATGAATCTGCACTACGATCATTGGGAATTCGAAATTTTGAGCATGTCGTCGTAGCAATCGGTGAAAATATCCAAGCGAGCATTTTAACAACACTCATCTTGAAAGAGATCGGTGTCCAGAAAATAACCGTGAAAGCGCAGAATGACTACCACGCGAAAGTTTTACGGAAGATAGGTGCGGATCAAGTCGTCCATCCTGAGCGGGATATGGGGAAACGGATTGCGAACAATTTGGTTTCGAATAATATTTTGGATTATCTAGAACTGTCCGATGAGTATTCGATTGCAGAAATACGAGCGAATGAGAAGCTTGCCGGATTCACGCTGATCGATCTAGATATCCGAGCGAAATATGGTGTGAATATCGTAGCGATTAAACGCCAATCTCAGATTTTGGTGTCACCGCAAGCGATTGAAGAGATCCAGTTGAATGATATATTGATTGTCATTGGTTCGGATGTGGATATTCATAGATTTGAGAGGAAGGCCCTTCATTGATGAAAGGCCTTTTTCAAAAAAAGCCCTTATGTCGTTAATGACATGAGGGCTTTCTTACAGTCCAGCTCCGCTATTCAAACTTCCATGACGACAGGGAGTACCATTGGTCTGCGTTTTGTCTGGTCATATAGATAAGGTGAAAGGATATCGATGATGTCGCTTTTCAATGAACTTGCTTCTGCAGGAGAGTTTGCAAGTTTCTTGTTCAATTCCTTAGATAATAGATGTTGAGCTTCACTGATCATCATCCCGGATTCTCGCATATACACAAATCCGCGTGAAATGATATCAGGTCCTGAAACGACTTTATTGCGTTTCTTATCGACTGTAGCAACGACGATGACTAGACCGTCTTCTGACAGGATTTTACGGTCGCGCAATACGACACTTCCGATGTCCCCGATGCCGCTTCCATCGATATACACGTCGCCTGAAGGGACCTTTCCGGCGATTCTAGCCGAATCCTCTGTCAAAGCGAGAACATCACCATTGCTCATAATGTGGATGTTGTCCGGTTCAACGTCGCAGCCGATGGCGAGCTCCTTATGCATTTTCAGCATGCGGTATTCACCATGAATCGGCATGAAGTATTTCGGTTTGATCAACCGGAGCATCAGTTTCTGTTCTTCCTGTGATCCGTGTCCTGATGTATGAATATTATTTAGTGCGCCGTGAATGACTTCTGCGCCAGCCCGGAAGAGGGCGTTGATTGTTTTATTGACGCTCAGTGTATTCCCAGGGATCGGCGAGGATGAAAAGATGACCGTATCGCCAGGTTGGATTTGCACTTGACGGTGTGTCCCGTTTGCAATACGAGATAATGCAGCCATCGGTTCGCCTTGGCTTCCCGTACAGAGGATCATCACTTCGCTGGCAGGCAGCCGGTTGAGCGACTGGGTGTCCACGAATAATTCTTTAGGTGCGTTGATATACCCGAGTTCCCGTCCGATTGTAATTGCATTGTCCATGCTTCTGCCGAATACGGCGATTTTCCGGCCATATCGTTCAGCTGCTTCGATCACTTGCTGAAGTCGATGGATGTTTGAGGCGAATGTTGCAAAGATGATTCTTCCATCGACTTTACGGAAGATTTCATTCAAGCTATCGCCGACTTTTCGTTCGGACATTGTAAAATTCGGCACTTCAGCATTCGTACTGTCCGATAGGAGACAGAGTACACCGTCGCTTCCGAATTTTGCCATCTTGGCAAGGTTCGCTGGTTCTCCGACCGGCGTGAAATCGAATTTGAAGTCGCCCGTATGAACGATATTGCCTGATGGTGTTTTGACGACTACACCGAATGCGTCAGGAATACTATGGGTTGTCCGGAAGAAAGAGACGGATGTCTTCCTGAATTTGAAAATGTCATCTTCCTTGAACTCAATCATCTTCGTCGTTCTGAGCAAGCCATGTTCATCAAGCTTGTTTCGGAGCAATCCGAGTGCCAATTTACTGCCGTAGACCGGAATGTTGATCTTGCGCAGCAAATAAGGGATCCCACCAATGTGGTCCTCGTGACCATGCGTAATGAAAAGGCCTTTGATCTTTTCGACGTTCCGTTCCAAGTAGGTATAGTCGGGAATGACGTAATCGATTCCGAGTAAATCGTCCTCAGGAAATTTGATGCCTGCATCGATGAGGATGAGTTCGTCCTGGAATTGTACACAATACGTGTTTTTGCCGATTTCTCCAAGTCCGCCAAGGGCGAAAACGGCTGTTTCATTGTTTTTGATTAGTTTCATAATGCTTAGACCTGCTCTAGCTCAAAATGAGGGGATGCTTGCTCATATTTGAGATGTTGACCTTCGAGTAGCTGGATCAGTTCAATATTGTACTCCCGGTTCTTTAGCTTTTCGCGGACATTTTTTTCAGAATCGGCCTCAATGTACAGATGTTTCGTGTTTTCACGGATTGGTACTTGTGTTGCGTTTTCTTGGTAATAGACTTTGTAAATCATGGTAAGCTCTCCTTTTTACGTTCGTTTGAATCTTTCTCTTCATCTTAGCATGTCAGTTGCTTAAAATAAACTATGATGACCTTCTTCATCTATAGGGAACATCAAATCATAAAAAAAGCCCGCCAATCGTGTTGGCGGGCGTTGTCTATGCAATCGTCTTTTTGCCGAGTATGCCATTGAGCCGTCTTAACAGTTTGCGTTTGAGGCGCTTGTACATGGGCATATCACTCCTTAAAGACATTATATAGGAATTCGAAATTTCTGTCAAGTTTCGATTCCTATTTTAGTCCCTTTCAAAAGGAGTGGCGTCCGGAATGACTTTGAATGGTGCCGATGAGTCGATGTGATCATAGAACATGACACCGTTCAAATGATCCAGCTCGTGTTGGAACGCTATGGCGGAAAGTCCTTTAAGCCTCATCTTGAATTCCTGGCCCTCTGGGTCGAAAGCTTTCACCGTTATTCTTGCATAGCGAGGTACAAAGCCATCTACATCACGGTCTACTGAAAGGCAGCCTTCGCCAGATGCCAAATAAGTTCTCTCCACTGAGTGGCTGACGATTTTAGGGTTGACAGCTACGATGCTAAGCGTTTTTTGCCCTTCTTCTTCAATATGCAAGGCGAATATTCTTTTGGAAACATTCACTTGAGGAGCTGCAAGCCCGATCCCTGGCCGCAAACCGTACCGTTCACATACTTCATCGTCTTGGCTACTTATAAGATATTCGAGTAGATCGTTGCATAACTTCTTTTCCTTCGCTGCCATCGGGAATGTCACTTCCTCCGCGACTTTACGGAGTGTTGGATGGCCTTCGCGAATAATATCTTTCATTAAAATCATTGCATATTCTTCCTTTCGATAAATCTTGCTGTCCTTCTATTATAAGCTAACAGGGAAAAGAGGGTAAAGTGAAACTTCACTCAGTGGGATTCTTTCCCCACTGAGCAGCAGAACAAAGGCTAAGTTCGAAACGCCCTTGCGACGCCTTTGTGACCTGCATCCTGCAGGCCCGAACCAATCGGGCATTAACTGGCAGTCGATCTCCCGCAGGGCGGGAGTCTTACTGCCAGTTAATGCGGGGTAAAGGTTTTTGTGGTTGCTTGAAATGCTTGGGGGATACAGTTATAGTGAAATTCAGATTGGAGGAAATTCTATGAAGAAAAAAGTTGTAAGTTTACTTGCGGTCGGCATGTTGACGTTAACCGGATGCAGTATCGGGCAATCGACTGAGAAGCAACTTTCCGAAACATTGACCAAAATGAATGAGTCGGAAACTGCATATCGAGATACACAAAGTAAATTGACTGAACTAGAACAAACCGAACAGAAAACCTTCACGGAAACGATGGAATTGACAAAAGAAGACGTTGACAAATTGCGTTCCAAAATCAGTGAGTTGGAGACTCTATTAGATGATAGACTCGCTTTTCTAGACAAAGAGGAAGCTGCAATGAAAGAAGCGGAAGGATTTGTTGAAGAGCTTGACACAATTGGAGAGAAAGCTTCTGAATCTGAAAGCGGACAGATTATAAAGCTGAAAGACGCTGCAGAGAAGCGGTATGCCCTTCATTCTACTTTCATCGATGAGTATAAAAAGCTTGCAGCTATTCAAAAAGAGTTTTACGGCATGCTTTCTGCCCAAGACGTCGGACTGGACGAATTAAAACAGAAAGTGAAAGAAGTGAACGAGCAAAATGCAATGGTTCAAACGGCAATTACAGAATTCAATGAAGCGACTAAAGAGGTAAATTCCTTAAAAGAAGATGTGTTTTCAAGTTTAGAACGAGAAGAATAAAGGAAATAGGTAAAGTGGAGGCGAACGCGACTCCACTTTTTCTTTTTGTAAATCTATTATAATACAGATTGATTATTGTGGTAGTACAGAATGCGGCTTTACTATAATTCGCAATATTAAGCTGTTCTGCGATGCTATGAATAACAGTGATTGACCTAATTGTCCTCTTTCAGTATACTGATTAGTGAAGTAGGTTGTATCATTAATAAGATCAATAAAAAATAATACAGATATAAAGGAGAGGTGCCGACATGGCTGCAAAACAAGTAAAGCAGTTCGATCCGGTGAAAACGCTTCATTCTATTGAAGAACAGTTTGAAATGTTCCAGGTTTTGAATGAAGAAGGCGAGATTGTCAATAAAGATGCGGATCCGAATTTATCTGACGAAGAATTGACAGAACTAATGACAAGAATGGTCTATACAAGAATTTTGGATCAACGGTCGATTTCTTTGAACCGCCAAGGAAGACTTGGATTCTATGCACCGACTGCCGGCCAGGAAGCTTCTCAGCTTGCATCCCATTTTGCGCTTGAGAAGGAAGACTTCATCCTGCCGGGTTACCGTGATGTCCCACAACTCGTATTCCACGGTTTACCATTACATATGGCATTCCTATGGTCCCGAGGACATTATTTAGGAAGTGCTTTTCCTGAAGGATTGAACGTGTTATTTCCGCAAATCATCATCGGCGCCCAGTATATCCAAGCCGCAGGTGTCGCTCTCGGATTCCAAAAACGTGGAATTAAAGCAGTGGCAATGACGTATACGGGTGACGGAGGTACTTCGCAAGGTGATTTCTATGAAGGGATCAACTTTGCAGGGGCGTATCGTTCGCCTGCGATTTTCGTTGTGCAAAATAACCAATATGCGATTTCGACTCCTCGAGAGTTGCAAACAGCAGCAAAAACACTTGCGCAAAAAGGTGTGGCTGCAGGAATTCCAAGCATTCTTGTGGATGGAATGGATGCGCTTGCGGTGTATGTTGCGACACGTGACGCAAGGGAACGTGCTGTGAACGGCGAAGGTCCAACATTGATTGAAACAATGTGTTACCGTTACGGTCCGCATACGATGGCAGGAGATGATCCTACCCGTTACCGTACATCCGACACAGATAACGAATGGGAAAAACGCGACCCGCTTATCCGTTTCCGTAAATACCTTGAAGGTAAAGGCATTTGGAATGAAGAGAAGGAAAACGAAGTAATCGACCGTGCGAAAGAGGACATTAAAGAAGCCATCAAGAAGGCGGATGCTGCACCTAAACAAAAAGTGACCGATTTCATGAAAATAATGTACAAAGGCGATATGCCATCCAATTTGCAAGAGCAATTTGAACTGTATACAGAGAAGGAGTCGAAGTAACCGATGGCACAAATGACGATGATTCAAGCGATTACCGATGCAATGCGCACGGAGCTTAAAAATGATGAAAACGTCCTCGTCTTCGGTGAAGACGTTGGCGTGAACGGCGGTGTTTTCCGCGCAACTGAAGGTTTGCAAAAAGAATTTGGCGAAGAGCGTGTATTTGATACACCACTTGCTGAATCAGGAATCGGTGGTCTTGCTGTTGGGTTGACGCTAACAGGTTTCCGTCCAGTCATGGAAATCCAGTTTTTCGGTTTCCTCTTTGAAGTGATCGACTCAG
The DNA here is from genome assembly GCF_001531445.1 of Sporosarcina koreensis. Classification (GTDB taxonomy): domain Bacteria; phylum Bacillota; class Bacilli; order Bacillales_A; family Planococcaceae; genus Sporosarcina; species Sporosarcina koreensis_C. Next base: position 5,953 of record NZ_LQYA01000191.1, on the reverse strand, counting down.
TCAGCGGTCAATTGGCACGTCAATCGTTCCGTACGGGTGGAAGATACAACGCGCCTGTAACGATCCGTTCTCCATTCGGCGGCGGTGTTGCGACACCGGAAATGCATGCGGACAGCTTTGAAGGATTGGTTGCATCCCAACCAGGTTTGACTGTCGTCATCCCTTCAACGCCGTATGACGCGAAGGGGTTATTGATCTCGGCGATCCGCGATGAGAACCCGGTTGTATTCTTGGAGCATATGAAGCTATACCGTTCATTCAGGCAAGAAGTACCTGAAGAGGAATATACGATTCCTTTAGGAAAAGCGGATGTGAAGCGAGAAGGTACAGATCTATCGATCATTACGTATGGTGCAATGGTGCATGAAAGCTTGAAAGCCGCAGAAGCACTTGAAAAAGAAGGCCATTCTGTAGAAGTTGTCGACTTGCGTACAGTTCAGCCGTTGGACATCGAGACGATCATCGGTTCCGTTGAGAAGACAAACCGTGCAATCGTTGTTCAAGAAGCGCAAAAGCAAGCGGGAATCGCAGCGAATGTTGTTTCCGAAATAACGGAAAGAGCGATCTTAAGCCTTGAAGCGCCAGTTTTGCGGGTCACAGCTCCTGATACAGTCTATCCGTTTGCCCAAGGGGAAAATGCTTGGTTGCCGGATGCGAACGACATTATTGAAACAGCTAAAAAAGTATTGACATTCTAATTGGAGCTAAGCTCTGATACTAAGAAAGGGTGAATCTTGTGGCATATGAATTCCGTTTACCGGATATCGGGGAAGGGATTCATGAAGGTGAAGTCGTAAAGTGGTTTGTTGCCAAAGGCGATAAAATCAATGAAGATGACACGCTTCTTGAAATCCAAAACGATAAAGCAGTTGTGGAAATCCCATCACCTGTAACAGGTACAGTAGAAGAAATTCTCGTTGGAGAAGGAACAGTCGCTGTAGTCGGTGACGTCCTAATTCGTTTTGACGCTCCTGGATATGAAAGCCAAAGCGTAGAGGAAGAAGGCAAAGAAGAGACTGAAGCCCAAGTCCAGGCAACTGCGGAAGCAGGCCAGGAAATCGATAAAGAAGAACAGAAGAAAGAACAGCCTGAAACGAAGCAAGCTGCACCTTCCACGCAAGGACAAACAGATGATGCGACAACAAAACGCGTCATTGCTATGCCGTCCGTCCGGAAGTTTGCGCGCGAGCAGGAAGTCGATATTCGCCAAGTGCAGGGGTCAGGTAAAAATGGCCGTGTCTTGAAAGAGGATATCGAAGCCTTCCTAAACGGCGGCCAACAGCAATCTGTCCAAGTAGCTGAAGAACCAAAAACTACCGTTGAAGCAGAAGTGCAAGGACCTGAAACGAAGCCGGCAGTACCTGTAGCATTGGAAGGAGACTTCCCTGAAACGCGTGAAAAAATGTCGGGAATCCGAAAAGCGATTGCTAAAGCGATGGTCAATTCCAAGCACACTGCACCTCATGTGACTTTGTTGGACGAAATTGACGTATCAGAGCTTGTTGCACACCGCAAGAAATTCAAGCAAATCGCAGCAGAAAAGGATATTAAGCTCACATATCTTCCATATGTTGTGAAGGCGCTCGTTTCTACACTGCGTGAATTCCCTCAATTGAATACATCTCTTGATGATGAAAAAGAGGAAATCATTCAGAAGCATTATTTCAATATCGGTATTGCAGCTGACACAGATCGTGGATTGCTTGTGCCTGTCATCAAGCATGCAGATCGGAAATCAGTATTTGCAATCTCACAAGAAATTACCCAGCTTGCTGAAAAAGCACGCGATGGTAAATTGAGTCCTGCGGAAATGAAAGGGGCATCTTGCTCCATTACAAATATCGGCTCTGCAGGCGGACAATGGTTTACGCCGATCATCAACCATCCGGAAGTTGCAATTCTCGGAATCGGCCGTATTTCCGAAAAGCCAATTGTCAAAAATGGTGAAATTGTTGCCGCACCTATGTTAGCATTATCATTGGTATTCGATCATCGGGTGATTGATGGTGTTACAGGACAGCAGGCACTGAATCACATTAAGAAATTGCTCGGTAATCCAGAACTTTTATTAATGGAGGCGTAAGCATATGGTAGTAGGAGACTTTCCAATCGAAGTGGATACACTTGTTGTAGGATCCGGCCCCGGAGGATATGTTGCGGCAATCCGCGCAGCTCAGCTGGGACAGAAAGTCACAATCGTCGAGAAGGGTGATCTTGGTGGAGTTTGTCTTAACGTTGGTTGCATTCCATCGAAAGCCCTTATTTCAGTAGGGCATCGTTACGCGTCCGCAAAAGATTCCGATGATATGGGAATCACAGCAACTGATGTCAAACTTGACTTCTCAAAAGCGCAAGCATTTAAAGACGGCGTAGTCAAAAAATTGACAGGCGGCGTTGAAGGATTGCTTAAAGGAAATAAAGTCGATATCGTCAAAGGTGAAGCTTACTTCGTCGACGCGAACACTGCTAAAGTAATGGATGAAACATCTTCACAGACGTATAAGTTCAAGAATGCAATTATCGCGACAGGTTCACGTCCGGTTGAAATTCCTACATTCAAGTTTTCAAAACGTGTCATCAATTCCACTGGTGCGCTTAACTTGGAAGAAGTTCCTGGGCACTTGGTCGTCATCGGCGGCGGTTATATCGGAACTGAACTTGGTTCAGCGTATGCAAACCTTGGTTCCAAAGTGACGATCATCGAAGGTGCTGATGATATTCTTGCAGGCTTCGAAAAACAAATGACGCAAATCGTTAAAAAAGGCTTGAAGAAAAAAGGCGTTGAAATCGTTGTAAAGGCATCTGCCAAAGGTGTTGAAGAATCCGACACTGGTGTTGTCGTAACGTACGAAGCAAAAGGCGAAGAGCAAAAAGTTGAAGCTGACTATGTTCTTGTAACAGTTGGACGCCGTCCGAACACAGATGAAATCGGTCTTGAAGAAATGGGCGTCAAATTCCTTGAACGCGGTTTGATCGATGTGGATAAACAGTGCCGTACAAGCATCCCGAACATCTATGCAATCGGCGATATCGTCTCCGGACCGCAACTTGCACACAAAGCCTCCTATGAAGCGAAAGTGGCTGCAGAAGCGATTTCCGGCGAGAAATCCGAAGTCGACTATTTGGCAATCCCGGCAGTCTGCTTTACAGATCCTGAGCTTGCAACAGTCGGATTGAATGAACAACAAGCAAAAGATGAAGGTTATGAAGTAGTGGCGGGCAAATTCCCGTTTGCAGCGAATGGCCGTGCACTTGCGCTTAACGCAACTGACGGATTCGTCAAACTAGTTTCTCGTAAAGAGGACGGACTCCTATTAGGCGCGCAAATCGTAGGTGAAAATGCATCTGATATGATTGCAGAGCTTGGTCTTGCGATCGAGGCGGGAATGACATTGGAAGATATCGCAATGACTATCCACGCTCACCCCACTCTCGGTGAAATTTCCATGGAAGCTGCAGAGGTGGCTCTTGGTAAACCGATTCATATGATTTCTAAATAAGTGTAGAATAGATAGATAGCGTCCGTTGGCATGATGTGCCTTTCGGACGCTTTTCTCATTCCTACGCCCCGGTTCGTTTGAAGGAACGTTCCGACTCGTGATAGGATGAAAATATTCAGCCATCATTATAAAGGAGAGAATCTCATGAATAAAAGGTTACTATACATACCGCTTCTCTCCATGCTGCTGCTCGCATCATGCAACGAAGAAGCAAAACCGAAAGAAACGGATCAGTTTGAGCAACCTGTCGAAGTGGAGAACAATGAAGAAGACGTTGTACCAGCTGATAAGCAGAAAGAAAATGATGACGAGGTTGAACAGGAAGGGGAAACAGAAATCGTCAACCAAGTCCCTTTATACGAAATGAACCCGAAAACATACTCCATTCAGCCAATCGGGCATGCGAATCCAAAGGTCGTACTTTTGACGATTGATGACGCACCGGATAAAAGAGCGCTAGACATGGCGAAGACATTAAAAAGTTTGGGAGCTCCAGCCATCTTTTTCGTCAATGGTCATTTTATTGAAACGGATGAAAAGAAAGCGATTCTGAAAGAAATTCACGATATGGGATTCACTATCGGGAATCATACGAAGACACATGCGAATTTGAAGACATTGTCCGAAGAAGAACAACGTGAGGAAATCATTTCTGTAAATGACATTGTCGAGGAGGTCACCGGCGAACGTCCTGTGTTTTTCCGTGCCCCGTTCGGAGTGAATACGGATTTTAGTCGAGCTCTTGCGATTGACGAAGGAATGCAATTGATGAACTGGTCATATGGCTATGATTTTGAAAAAGAGTATATGACAAAGGAAAAAATTGCGGACATTATGGTGAATACGGAACTTCTCCGTGACGGCTCCAACTTGCTGATGCACGACAGGGAATGGACTGCTGATGCTTTGGAGGAAATCGTGAATGGATTAAGAGATAAAGGGTATGAAATTGTCGATCCTGAACTGATTAAAGGTTTGGAGGATCTGGAAGAGGGAGAATAAGGGGGAGATTTTGTGGAATGGAAAACGAGAGTCACTGAATTGCTGGGGATTAACTATCCGATCATCCAAGGGGGATTGGCCTATCTTGCCTATGCGGACCTGGCTGCAGCGGTTTCAGAAGCAGGAGGACTTGGTCAGATTACAGCAATGAGCTTGGATTCGCCGGAAGCGCTGCGTTCAGAAATCAGAAAGGTTAGGGAGCTGACAGCGAAGCCTTTCGGAGTCAATTTTGCAATTGGCCAGCACGGACGGCCCTATGAGCATATGCTCGACATCGCTTTGGAAGAGAATGTCAAGGTCCTGTCGGTAACTGGCGGAAATCCTGCGCCATTCTTTGATTTTGTTGGAAAAGCAGATGTGAAGAAGCTTGTATTGGTCGCTGCTAAAAGACAAGCGATGAAGGCAGCATCGCTCGGAGCGGATGCAGTAATGGTTGTTGGTCAGGAAGGGGGCGGCCATTTGGGCCGTGATGATGTCGGGACAATGGTGTTAGTTCCCCAAGTGGTTGATGCAGTGAAGATTCCTGTCATTGCTTCCGGCGGCATAGGTGATGGGCGGGGATGGATGGCCGCGCATGCGTTGGGAGCGGAAGGGATTGAAATGGGAACTCGTTTCATCGCTACAAAAGAATGTGTCCATGCTTCAAAAGAATATAAACAAGCGCTTCTTCAAACAGAAGAAACGGGTACCGTCGTCATTAAACGGTCACTGGGTGCTCCAGCGAGGGCGCTTTCAGGAAGTTGGACGGAAAAGATTTTACGTATGGAAGCGGAACATGCTGATTATGATAAATTGAAGGGCTATATTAGCGGTGTCGCCAATCGTCGGTTCATCCACAAAGGAGATGAGCAAGACGGTTTTGGTTGGGCAGGGCAGGTTGCGGGCATGATTGAGGATATTCCGACGGTGGCGGAATTAATCGGCCGCATGGTAGAGCAGGCGGAAGGTATTAGAAGGAAATGGGCATAAGGAAAGGTGCGGAAGAAAGTGGATTATAATTACCCTCTCAGTCATCATTGGACGACTGAAGAAATCATTGACGTAGTAGCATTTTTTCAATCTGTGGAAAAAGCATATGAAGCACAAATTGCGAGGGAGGATTTCATGGATGCCTATAAGGCGTTTAAGAAAGTCGTCCCCTCCATTGCGGAAGAGAAGACAATCTTCAAGGAGTTCGAAGAAGCAAGTGGTTTTAATAGTTATCGTATTGTGAAAAAGGCGAAGGAAGGTCGCGATGGCGATCCCTTAACTGGTAAATGAAAGAGAGTGACTGCATAATTATGCAGTCACTCTCTCAGACTGTAGACAAAAGGGATGAAAATCGAATTGATTTTCATCCCTTTTGTCATATTAGCGCATTGACACAAAAACGTTAGACTGACGCGACGTTGATTTCCGTTCCGAGCGGACGCTTTCCGGGGGGCTTGCCCTCAGCCTCCTCGTCGCTTTGC
>NZ_LQYA01000190.1 GCF_001531445.1 Sporosarcina koreensis | reverse complement strand
TCCCAAACGGTTATCGAGCCAACTTGCTGAGGTTGCAAGAGGCTGTTTTGGTGTTTGCCCCTTTTCAAAAAGGGGCAAGGTCTTAAGCTTTTGGGCTTGATTTTGGGAATGAATTTGCAACCGTTGCGGAAAAACGCAAAGGTGAAAATGTCATTTCTGCACTAGGAAAAAGCAACAGCTGCAAGCGGTGATTTTTTTGCCTTTGACTTTGGGAATCTGGCATGAGCCAGGTTCTTGTTCTGA
>NZ_LQYA01000189.1:12604-14173 GCF_001531445.1 Sporosarcina koreensis | reverse complement strand
ATGTCATCGATTTCCTATCAGCAGGTGCGAGTGCGGTGGCTGTAGGGACCGCGAATTTTGTAGACCCATTCATTTGTCCGAAAATCATTGAAGAGCTTCCGGCTAAATTGGACGAGCTCGGCGTCAATCAAATTTCAGAGCTTGTTGGAAGGAGCCACCGATTATGAAGAAACCTCCAATTATCGCATTGGATTTTGAATCAGCACAACAAACATTCGAATTTCTCCACGCATTTGAAGGGGACGTAAATGTGAAAGTAGGCATGCAACTTTATTACAAAGAAGGTCCTGCAATCATTTCCAAATTGAAAGAGCGCGGTTTCGATATATTCCTGGACTTGAAGCTCCATGACATCCCGAATACAGTAAAATCGGCAATGGAAGTATTGGCAAGCTTAGGTGTAGACTTGGTCAATGTCCATGCAGCCGGTGGTAAATCAATGATGGAAGCTGCGCTCGAAGGGCTTGATAAAGGGACTCCGTCAGGAATGAAACGCCCTTCAATCATCGGTGTGACTCAATTAACATCTACGGATGAGCGGCAAGTCAGGGAAGAACAGCTTATTCAAATTTCCCTTCAAGAGTCTGTACTTCAGTACGCGAAACTGACAAAAGATTCCGGGTTGGATGGGGTCGTTTGCTCTGTTCATGAAGCAGCTATCATTTCAGAAGTATGCGGCCGTGAATTCCTGAAAGTTACTCCTGGGATCCGTCTCCCCGAAAGCGGGACCCAAGACCAGAAAAGAATCGCAACACCTGAGGAAGCTAGGCAGGAAGGATCGACGCATATCGTAGTTGGCAGGGCAATTACAGGTGCATCGGATCCCCGCGCAGCCTACGAACAAATTAACGCAAGATGGAAAGGGGTAGAGTGGATTGGGTAAAAAGGAAATCGCGGAAATTCTATTGAATGTTGGTGCAGTGGAACTGAGTCCTGAGGATCCATTCACATGGGCATCCGGCATAAAATCACCGATTTACTGTGATAATCGGCTGACGATGTCCGATCCAGTCGGACGAAAGCAAATTGCGGAAGGGCTCGCGGGGCTAATTAGAACTTATTACCCTGAAACGACATTGATTGCGGGAACGGCAACAGCCGGCATTCCACATGCGGCATGGGTGGCAGATATTCTTGGCTTGCCGATGGTGTATATCCGTTCAAAAGCGAAGGGACATGGTCGAAGCCGTCAAATCGAGGGGAAAGTGAAACCTGAGGATAAAGCGATCATCATTGAAGATTTGATTTCCACAGGGGGCAGCAGTCTGAATGCCGTCGAAGCTTTGCAATCTGAAGGAATCAAAGTCTCAGGCGTCGTCTCCATTTTTACATATGAGCTGGAAAGTGCGGATAAAGCATTCACAGAAGCAGATGTAACCTATAAGAGTTTGACGGATTTCGGAGCCCTTATAGAGATGGCGAAAGAAAGCGAAGCAATTACACAGGAGTCAATGGCCGGCCTACTTGAGTGGCATACAAAATTGAAAGCTGGATTGTTGAAATAAAAAAGGGGGCTTTCCAATACGTCACCATTTCTGGTCATAAAATCTTGCAAGTGATCATAAACCC
>NZ_LQYA01000189.1:0-12545 GCF_001531445.1 Sporosarcina koreensis | reverse complement strand
GGAGTGATCATAAACCCTGGTGAGTGATCATAAACCCTGGTGAGTGATTATAAACCCCGGCGAGTGATCATAACCCCCCCGCAAGTGATCATAAACCGCCACCACATACAAAAAAGGACTGCTTCGGAAAGTCGATTTAGCGACTTTCCGGGCAGCCCTTTATTTTGTGTTATTTTCTTAGTTTGCGTACAACATCCTCATCAGGCGTCACAAACAACGTCTTCTGTTCAAAATAAATGACAAAGCCCGGTTTAGCGCCATTCGGCTTCTTCACATGGCGGATTTCCGTAAAATCTACCGGAACAGACGATGAACCCCTCGCCTTGCTGAAATAAGCCGAAAGAATCGCCGCTTCCTCAATTGTCTGTTCATCCGGATTCGAATCATGGATAACGACATGCGATCCAGGAATATCCTTCGTATGGAGCCATACATGATCCCGTGCTGCAATCTTGAACGTCAAATAATCATTCTGTTTATTATTCTTCCCGACGGAAATCAGAATGCCCGAAGATGACATATACGACTCGGGTGAAGGCTTTTTCGGCTTCTGCTTTTTCTTGCCCCTTCTTGCCCGCATGAGACCCGACTCCGCCAATTCTTCCCTGATTTCATCGATATCTTCAGGAGAAGCTTGCATGACCTGCTGTTTAATCATCTCGAAATAATCGATATCTTCTTTCGCCTTCTCCAACTGTTCCGCAATCATGATCAATGCATTTTTCGCTTTTGTATAACGCGAATAAAAACGCTGGGCATTTTCAATCGGCGTCTTCCTCGGATCAAGTGGAATCGTCACAGTCGTTCCTTCCTCATAATAATTGTCGACGACCGCTTCCTTATCCCCTTTATTGATTGCATAGATATTTGCCGTTAGCAGTTCACCATATAACTGGAACGTATCCAATTTCCCTGCTGCTTTCTGCTCTTTGTCCAGCTTCTCCATCTTCAATTTCAATTTTGCAATCTCGTTATCAAGCCAACGCTCCAAGTCCGCAGCCTGGGATTTCACCCGTTCCCGTTCTGCCCTTGCGAAATAGACTTTATCGAGCAGCTCGCCGAGTGTTTCAAACGTCGCGACGACTTTGTCTGCATGCGTCAATTCCGTCGCTGAAAAAATCATTTTATTCCCGACCTCTGCAATCGTCGGTGTATGCGTCCCGCCTTTGAATGAAGAAAGAAAATCCTTGTATTCGAGAAAGGCATTTTCCTTATCTGTTTCACTCAACCGGTGCAGAAGTTCCTCCCCGTGGATTGGGGAAAAACCTGAAAGTTTGCCTACAACTTGTTTGGCATTCTCCCATTCTGGCAATAATGTTAGGAACTCCTTTTCATCCAGCTCAAAAGGATCCAATTTTTCCTGAGGAGGCGCGGGAATATAGGGTTGTCCCGGCAGAACCGTACGATAACTGTTGACGGAAGGAGGCAAATGCTTCATGCTGTCGATGATCATATTTCGTTCCGGATCGATCAGCAGCAAATTACTATGCCTTCCCATGATTTCTACTATCAATTGGCGATGGATATCATCGCCGATTTCATTTTTCGCACGAATATCGAATGAAATGATCCGGTCATTTCCTGATTGCCGGATCGATTGGATCATACCTCCTTCAAGATGCTTCCTTAATACCATGCAAAACATCGGAGGTTCTGAAGGGTTTGCAATCGTTTCATCAGTCAACTGTACACGGGAATACGATGAATGGGCGGAAATAAGCAGTTTATAATTGCTTCTTCCAGCTCTCACGATTAGGACGACTTCCTGTGCGTTCGGCTGATGGATTTTTGAAATTCGGCCGTCTTTAATTTGTTGCAGCTCTTCGACCGTCGCTGCTGTGAATAAACCGTCAAATGCCATGATAATTCCTCTTTCAAACGTTTTGTTCCATTTTAGCACTCTCTGGGTGCGATATGTTATAATATGAGAAGATTGTTTGCTATGATGATTGGAACAATAAAAGCTAGAGAATACATAAGAAGAGGGATTGCATGTACAAACAACGTGGACTGTTGATTGTCCTGTCCGGGCCATCCGGTGTCGGAAAAGGGACGGTCAGAAAAGAGCTTTTTCAACAACCTGACACGAACTATGAATATTCGATATCGATGACGACGAGAAGCCCTCGCGAAGGCGAACAGGACGGCGTCGATTATTTTTTCAAGTCGCGCAATGAGTTTGAGCAATTGATAAAAGAAGGAAAATTATTGGAGTATGCCGAGTACGTCGGCAATTATTACGGCACCCCTCTGGATTATGTGAACGAGACGCTGGACGCCGGAAGGGATGTCTTCCTGGAAATTGAAGTTGTCGGCGCTGCCCAAGTTCGAGAGAAAGTTCCGGATGGATTATTCATCTTTCTTGCACCGCCGAGTCTGTCCGAGCTGGAAGATCGATTGGTCGGCAGAGGGACGGAGGAAGCCAATGTCATTGCAAGCAGAGTGTTGAAAGCGCGTGAAGAGCTGGAAATGATGAACTTGTATGACTATGTTGTTGAAAATGATGAAGTGTCGAAAGCTTGCGACCGCATAAATGCCATCGTGACGGCAGAGCATTGCCGCCGTGAACGTGTCGAAAAAAGATATTTACTTATGTTGGAAGGGGAATAAATTATGTTATATCCATCTGTTGACTCTCTAAAAGGAAAAATCGATTCGAAATACACACTCGTGACACTTGCCGCTATGCGCGCCCGTGAAATGCAGGAAAGCAAGAATATGTTGCTTCAATCCTATACTTCGTATAAAAACGTAGGGAAAGCTTTGGAAGAAGTTGCTGCTGGTGCATTGTCGAAACAAGTGCAGGATGCTTCGATTGTGTACGAAGACGAAGTGTGATGAACATTCTTTACATTGAAGTATTTGAATAGGTTTGCATACTCCCTTAGAAACAGATTTTCTTTGGGAGTTTGTCATTTTTATAAGCGTTTTCCCGGAACTCAATGCCAATACATATAGTTTTTTTATGAGAAAGGGTGGGTCTGTTGTTGAATAAAAAAATACTTGTCTGTGTAACCGGCGGAATCGCCGTCTATAAAGCAATCGCACTTGTAAGCAAACTAACGCAAGCGGGGGCTGAAGTGAAAGTGGTGATGACTGCATCGGCATTGGAATTCGTGACGCCGCTTTCTTTTCAGGTGCTATCGCGGAATGATGTCTTCTACGATACATTCGACGAAAAGGATTCGAGCGTCATTGCCCATATCGATCTGGCGGATTGGGCAGACCTCGTTATCGTTGCGCCTGCAACGGCAAATGTCATCGGCAAACTTGCAAACGGCATAGCGGATAATATGGTAACCACAACTCTTCTTGCCACAACAGCGGAAGTCTGGATCGCCCCGGCGATGAATGTCCATATGTATGAAAACAGGTCGGTCATCCGAAACATCGAACAGCTTCATGAAGACGGGTACCGCTTCATTGAACCGGATGAAGGCTTTTTGGCATGTGGCTATGTAGGTAAAGGCAGACTTGAGGAGCCTGAAAAAATTGTCCACCTCATTGAGGAGCGATTTTCGAAACCGGAAAATCTTCCATTGTCAGGGAAAAAGGTCGTTGTCACTGCTGGACCTACCCGGGAAAGAATCGACCCTGTACGTTATATTTCCAATTTTTCGAGCGGTAAGATGGGATATGCAATCGCGGAAGCTGCAGTGGCGTTAGGGGCGGAAACGACATTGATTTCAGGTCCGGTGGAATTGCCGAAACCAGCCGGTGTTCAACTTATTAACGTAGAAAGTGCAGAGGAAATGCTTAATGCCGTATTAAGTAGATTCGACGAAGCAGATCTCGTCGTTAAATCGGCAGCGGTTGCGGATTACCGACCGAAAGAGCAGCATACGCAAAAGATGAAGAAACGGGAAGGTGATTCATCCATAGCGCTCGAACGTACAACTGATATTCTTAAAACACTTGGGGAACAGAAAAAGGGGCAGGTCCTTATTGGGTTTGCAGCGGAGACGAATGATGCAATTGAATATGGCATGAAGAAACTATCCAATAAAAACTTGGACTATATCATCGTGAATGATGTGACCGATCCGGATGGCGGCTTCGGCAGCGATACGAATGTTGTCACATTATTATCAAGAAAGGGGCAAGCATATCCTTTCGACGCGATGCATAAAAAGGAATTGGCCAAGATGCTTTTACGAACGATTTTGGAATTGGAGTGTGACGTTTAAAATGATAGCTGAAGTCATCGTCGATGTGTCCGCGTATCCAATCGACCGTCCCTTTGACTACGCTGTGCCCGGCCATCTGGAAACTGTGATCGAATGCGGATCACGTGTGAAAGTTCCTTTCGGTCCGAGGAAAGTGATCGGCTACGTCACCGGCCTTAAAACGGAAAGTGACATAGAAGAGAAAAAAATGAAAAGAATCGATGAACTGATCGACTTGGATCCGGTTCTTTCTCCAGAGCTGTTAGGATTGGCTAAAAAAATGGCGAGGGAGACGCTTTCATATGAAATCGATGCACTGCAAGTGATGCTGCCTGCAGCAATGCGGGCAAAATATGAGAAATTCATCAGTGTAGAAAAGCCGGATGAAATAGATGATGCCCGATTTGCACTGTTTTTGAATAATCGTACGCGAATTCCACTCAAGCAGATAACGGATTCCTCAATTTTGAAATTGGTCAAGGATTATTCGGACAAAGGGATTGTTGCAGTCGACACGGCAATCAGTCAACAGACGAAGGTGAAAAAAGTACGAACAGTCCATATCGGGGATTCCGACACGCTAGCCGAATTGCTGCTCACGGTCCATCCAAATGCGAAAAAACAGGCTGAATTGATCAGGTGGATGTTGGACCATGCTGGAGAAACGATGGAGGCCGCGAAACTTTTGAATGAGTCCGGCATCCAAAACCCCGTTCTCAAAGCTGTCATTGAAAAGGGAGGGGCGGCAGAAGCGTATATCGAAACGTACCGTGAGCCCGATGCCCCGAAGCTTCTTGATACACCGATTCCACTCCAGCTGACAGCGGAGCAGCAAAGCGCGCTGGATAAAGTGAAAGAGGCTGCAGATTCAGGAATAGCTGAAACATTCCTCTTGCATGGCGTTACGGGCAGCGGGAAAACCGAAGTCTATCTACAGGCGATCAAGCATGTGCTTGATGAGGGAAAGGAAGCGATCGTCCTCGTTCCCGAAATTTCATTGACCCCTCAAATGACGGCACGATTCCAGGAACGTTTCGGAAGTCTCGTCGCGGTCATGCATAGCGGGTTGTCGTCGGGAGAGAAGTACGATGAATGGCGAAAAATCCACCGCAAAGAAGTGAAAGTTGTTGTGGGGGCAAGGTCCGCCATTTTTGCTCCATTTGAAAATGTGGGGATTATTATCCTCGATGAAGAGCATGAGTCGACATATAAGCAGGAGGACACACCGCGCTACCATGCAAGGGATGTTGCCATCTGGCGTTCTGAGCATTACGGCTGCCCGGTCATCCTTGGCAGCGCAACCCCTTCTCTCGAATCGTATGCACGGGCCACAAAAGGCGTCTATACATTATTAGAGCTGTCAAAACGGGCGAAAAACCAATCATTGCCAACTGTCACAGTTGTAGATATGAGGGACGAATTGAAGGAAGGAAATCGGTCGATGTTTTCCGTGCAATTGGCGGAGGCCATCCGTCTTCGTTTGGAAAAGAAAGAGCAAACCGTCCTGTTCCTCAATAAAAGAGGCTTCTCCTCATTCGTATTATGTAGGGATTGCGGAACGGTTGTCCAGTGTCCGAATTGCGATATTTCATTAACCTATCACCGTGCAAATGAAAGTTTGAAATGTCATTATTGCGGTCACGAGGAACGGGTTCCGCTCGTATGTCCGGAATGTGAAAGTGAACATATCCGGTTTTTCGGTACAGGCACGCAAAAAGCGGAAGAAGAAATTTCAAAGCTTTTCCCTGAAGCACGAGTACTTCGGATGGATGTAGACACGACAAGACAAAAAGGTGCGCATGAACGGATTCTGCGTCAATTCAGCGAAGGGAAGGCGGATATCCTCCTTGGCACACAGATGATCGCAAAAGGGCTCGATTTCCCGAACATTACATTGGTCGGTGTGTTGGCTGCGGATACGACATTGCATTTAGCGGACTTCCGGGCTGCCGAAAAGACGTTCCAATTGATGACGCAAGTAAGCGGACGAGCAGGCAGGCATGAGTTGGCTGGGGAAGTTTTCATCCAGACGTATTCACCGGAACATTATGCGATCGAATTGGCGAAGACTCAGCATTACGAGACGTTTTATCATTTGGAAATGTCCACACGCAAACAATATGGATATCCTCCGTTTTTCTATATTACACTCGTCCAATTCTCACATGAGGATTTATTGAAGGTCGCAGATTTTGCGGAAAAGGGTACTCGCTATTTGAAGAGTTCTCTATCCCACGATAGCGTCATCATCGGTCCGGCGGCAGCTGCGATAAGTCGAGTGAACAATAGATATCGTTATCAATGTTTGATAAAATACAAAAAAGAGCCGAAGCTGATTGAAACGCTTCAGCAATTGATCAGAATGTATCGGACGAACTGGATGAAGGAAGGTCTGCTCATGACAGTCGATGTAGACCCGACCTCCATTTTTTAACGTTCGGATGATTTGGAAATGAGGAATTGAATTGGCAATACTTGAAATTGTAAAAAGCCCTTCAAAACTGCTGACACAGCGTTGCAAGGAAGTGGAGAAATTTGATGAAAAATTGGCGAAGTTGCTCGATGATATGTACGACACAATGCTCGATGCGGATGGCGTAGGGCTCGCAGCTCCTCAAGTTGGGGAGCTGGTTCGAGTCGCCATCGTAGATATGGGCGAAGGAAATGATGTGATTGAAATGGTCAATCCAGTTGTCACTGCCATCGGAGGCTCGGTTGTGGAAATCGAAGGCTGCCTTAGCTTCCCTGGTCTCTACGGTGAAGTGGAGCGTCCGTTTTACGTAAAGGTCGAGGCACAGGAACGGGACGGTTCTCTTTACGAATTGGAAGCGGAAGATTACGAAGCACGTGCGATCTTGCATGAAATCGATCATTTGGATGGAGTTTTATTCGATTCGAAAATATCTCGCATTGTAGACCCGGAGGAATTTGAAGAGGTCGACGAGGAGGGGGAAATAGAATGACGAAAATCGTATTCATGGGAACTCCGGACTTTTCAGTTCCTGTCCTATCAATGCTGCATGAGGAAGGGTTCGACATCATTGCAGTCGTTACTCAACCCGATCGGCCAGTCGGAAGGAAGCGGGTCCTGACGCCTCCACCTGTAAAAAAAGAAGCGAAGCGGCTTAACTTGCCGGTATTCCAGCCAGAAAAACTGAGATCATCCGAAGAACTTGCGGAACTCATTCAAATGAAACCGGATTTGATCGTCACTGCGGCATACGGACAGATTTTACCGAAAGATTTGCTGGATGCCCCCCGCCTCGGTTGCATCAACGTCCATGCGTCCTTGTTGCCAAAATACCGGGGAGGCGCCCCGATTCACCAAGCAGTCATCGATGGAGAATCGGAAACTGGCGTCACAATCATGTATATGGTGGAAAAGCTCGATGCGGGAGATATCATTTCGCAAATCAAGGTGCCTATTACAGATGACGATAATACCGGCATGCTTTTTGAGAAGTTATCCGTCGCCGGCACCGAATTATTGAAAGAGACGTTGCCTTCCATCATTGACGGAACAAATGAACGAATTCCCCAAGACGAAAAATTCGTTTCATTTGCTGGAAATATAACACGCGAACAGGAAAGAATCGACTGGTCTAAAGGAGGTACAGCTATATTCAATCAAATTCGCGGACTGTATCCATGGCCTGGAGCATATTCTGTATTTCAAGAGGAAAACGTAAAAATTTGGACAGCTGACAAATCCGATTTCAGTACGGATGCCGCACCAGGTACGATTATCAAATTACTGAAAGACAGGCTGGTTATCAAAACAGGAGACGACATGTCGATTGCTATCACTGAATTGCAACCCGCCGGCAAAAAGCGGTTGTCAGCGGAAGAGTTCCTGAATGGCGTAGGAGCCAAATGGAATGAAGGGGATCAATTCGAATGACAAATGCTAAAAAGAGAATTTGGAACGGCAATGTCCGTGATGCCGCTTTAACGATTCTGATGGAAATCAATCAGAATCAGGCCTACAGCAATCTTCTGCTCAACCGGACGATCAAGAAATATGCTATCGATCCGAAGGACAGAGGTTTATTGACAGAATTGACGTACGGCACATTGCAGCATCGTCTGACATTGGAATATTACTTGAAACCTTTCGTGAAGGGAAAATTAGACCCGTGGGTACGGGAATTACTTTATTTATCGATTTATCAAATTGTCTATTTAACGAAAATACCTCCGCATGCAGTCGTCCACGAAGCAGTGGAAATCGCGAAAAGAAGAGGGCATAAAGGAATTGAGGCAACTGTAAACGGCATATTGCGTTCCATATTGCGAAAAGGCGTCCGCCCGATTGAAGATATTGAGGACGAAATCGAAAGAATGTCGGTTGAAACAAGTCATCCAGCATGGTTGATTGAACGATGGATGAAGCAGTTCGGCAAGGAAGAAGCATTGGCGATGGCCCATGAAAACAATCATCCAGCACGTATGACGGCAAGGGTCAACTCTTTGAAAGCGACAGTCGAAGAAGCAATGGCAGCGTTGGCGAAGGAAGGGATCGAAGCATCGAAGGGAGAGGTCATTCCCGGGAGCATCCAAGCGTCAAGCGGCAGCTTAGCAAATACGGATGCGTTTATGGAAGGGTTATTGACAATCCAGGATGAAAGTTCGATGTTGCCCGTTCTTGCACTTGATGTGAAGCCGGATATGAAAGTGTTGGACATGTGTGCCGCTCCAGGCGGAAAGACGACGTTCATTGCCGAGAAAATGAATGATGAAGGCGAAATATATGCACATGATTTACATGAGCATAAACTTGTGCTGATTGAATCGAATGCAAACCGCCTAGGCATCCAATCGATACGGACGAAAAGCGGGGATAGCCGTGAGCTGGAATCGGTCTACGGACCTGCCTCTTTTGACCGGATCCTTGTTGATGCACCTTGCAGCGGGCTTGGCGTCATCCGTCGCAAGCCTGAAATAAAGTATACTAAGACTGAAAAGGACTTGGAAAGTTTAATAGGTATCCAGGAGCAGCTGCTCGATACAGCTTATCGTCTAGTAAAAAATGATGGCATCATCGTTTATAGTACGTGTACGATCGAGTACGACGAAAACGAAGGGATGGCCCGTAGATTCTTGGACAAACATCCGGATATGGAGATGGCTCCGCTCGATGCGCTCGCCGACAATGATTCTTTGGCAATCAAAGATAATATGCTGCAAGTGCTGCCTCAGCATTTTGGAAGCGATGGATTTTTCGTAGCGGCATTCCGCAAACGGAAGGACTGACATTCAGCTGATGACATATGTAAATAGATAAGGGGAATTTGTAAATCGTTTATGGAAAAGGGGGGACGAGTGTTGCGATTCGAAGTAGTGACAGATATAGGAAAGAAGCGAACAGTGAATGAAGATAGCGCGGCGGTCTTTGCAATTCAGGACGGGCCGACGCTCGCAGTTGTCGCGGACGGCATGGGTGGCCATCGTGGAGGGGATTATGCAAGCTCGACTGCAGTCAGGATACTTGGCGAACAGTTCATGAAAGTGGATGGCCCTTCAAGCATGGAAGAGGAAGACTGGAAAGAATGGCTTCTTGAGACGGTGTTGCATGTAAACCGCACTCTATTTGACGTTGCCGAAAGCGACGATGAATACAAAGGGATGGGAACTACATTAGATGCAGTGCTTCTTTATGGAAATAAAGGCCTTGTCACTCATATCGGGGATAGTCGTGTGTACACGATTAACCGGAATGAAATTCTGCAAATAACGAAGGACCATTCCTTCGTGAATATATTGCTTGATTCTGGAGAGATCACCGAAGAAGAGGCGGCAAGACATCCCCAGAGGAATTGGATCATGAGGGCAGTAGGATCTGAAAAGTCGATTATGCCCGACTTTTATCAAATCCAACTGGATGAACAGACGTATGTGCTGATCTGTACGGATGGGTTGAGTAATAAAGTCGACAATGAACAGATTCAAGCGATCGTTACCTCGGATGGAGATTTACATGACAAGGCGGTTAAATTGGTCGAATTGGCCAATGAACTAGGCGGAGAAGACAATATTTCCGTCATTTTGGCGAATTCTTCTGCGTCGGAGGTGAGCCAACAATGATCGGCAAACGAATTGGCGGCCGTTACGAAGTGCTCAGAGGAATCGGCGAAGGCGGCATGTCGAAAGTCTATTTGGCACATGACATCATTTTGGATCGCGATGTCGCCATCAAGGTCCTGAACTATGATTTCGCAAATGAGCAGGATTTGAAAAAGAGGTTCCAACGGGAAGCCCTATCTGCGACGAGCTTGACCCATCCCCATATCGTCAATATTTTTGACGTCGGCGAGGATGAAGAACTTCATTATTTGGTCATGGAATATATCGAAGGCCAGACCTTAAAGAAATACATTCAAATGAATGGGCCATTGCGTGTACAAGAGGCAGTCAGAATCATGAGGCAGCTCGTTTCGGCGATCGCAAACGCCCATCATAACGGCATTGTCCATCGTGATATTAAACCGCAAAATATATTAATGGATTCGGAAGGCAACGTGAAAATAACCGATTTCGGCATTGCAATGGCATTAAGTGCAACTGCCCATACAAAAACGAATTCCGTTATCGGAACGGTCCATTATTTATCCCCTGAACAAGCAAGAGGCGGCATGGCGACGAAAAAATCGGATATTTATTCATTAGGAATTGTCTTTTATGAATTGTTGACAGGTGAATTGCCATTTTCTGCAGAGACTGCGGTTGCGATTGCTTTGAAACATTTACAGGAGGAGACCCCTTCTGTCCGGCTTGCATTTCCCGGTATTCCGCAAAGCGTTGAAAATGTCATTTTGAAAGCGACAGCAAAGGATGCTGCATATAGATACCAGTCTGTGGATGAGATGTATGATGATCTGCTCACTGTTTTATCGCCGGAAAGGCAGCTTGAAGAGAAATTCACGATTCCGTTTGATGACGATAGAACGCGTGTCATTCCTGTCATTACGGATACTTCAAAAGCGGACCACTCGGAAAAGACAAAAATCATCGAGCCAGTCGTTCCCGAACCGGTTCCACAATCGAAGAAGAAAAGGAAAAAATGGCCGATTATTGTAGGTGTCACTGCATTGCTAGTAGCGATTGCTGCATTGCTTATTATTTTTTGGCCGTCCTTATTCGGACCTAAAACTGCCTTGATCCCAGAGGTGGTCGGTTTGGAGGAAGCTGAAGCGGTTTCGCTGTTAGAAGAGAATGGGTTTGTCGTTGAAGACAAGGTGGAAGATTACTCGGAAGAATACCCGGCTGGACAAGTTTTCAAGACAAATCCTGAAGCAGATAAAAAACGGGAAATCGGCTCGGCAGTCACCATTTATGTAAGTATCGGCAAGGAGACAACCGAACTGACAAATTATGTTGGCAGGGATTATGATGATGAAATCGTGAATTTCCTGGAAGGTTTCGGATTCAAGATTGCTGAACCGGAATGGGTTTATAATGATGCACCGAAAGGGCAGATCCTGAAACAGACACCGGAACCTGGAGAAGATGTCGTCCCTGAAGATACCGAAATTGTCTTTACGGTCAGTGCGGGAAAAGAAATGAAAACACTTGCTGATCTGTCGGACTATACTGAAGACGAACTGAAGGAATACGCGAAAAATTCGAAATTTAATATTCGGATTGTGAAAAGGGAAGAACACGATACGGTGAAAGAAGGCCATGTCATCTCGCAAGATCAACCTGCAAACTCGGAACTTGAAATAGGTTCGTTAGTAAATGTCGTCGTTTCAAAAGGTAAAGAGAAGAAACCGATAAAATATATCCCGACCATTGTTGATATTCCATATAAACCTTCGAACAACGGTGAAGAAGATGATGAAGCATCTGACCCAGAGCCGCAAACGATCAGTATCTATATCCAAGACAGCAAACATTCAATGGCGGAACCAGTTGTTGAATTTACGATAACGGAAGATACGCAAAGAGAGATTATTGTCGCCTTGGAAGATGGCCAACGTGGTCAATTCCAAGTCCGTAGAGGTTCAGAAATCATTGCAGAAAAAACAATCAATTATGATGACGAATAAGAAAGAGGGATTGGATGCCGGAAGGACAAATCAGAAAAGCGATCAGCGGTTTTTATTATGTCAAAAGTGGAGACGGAAACCTCGTCCAGTGCAAAGGGCGTGGGGTTTTCAAAATTAGGGGCATATCCCCACTTGTCGGCGATTTTGTCACGATTGTCCAAGACGGTGATAATGATGCGACAATCACGGAAGTACACGAGAGGAAAAACGAGCTCGTGCGACCGCCTATCGCCAATGTGGATCAGGCCCTGCTTGTGTTTTCGATAGTGGAGCCGGATTTCTCTCTTCACCTTTTGGATAGGTTCCTCACCGTAATTGAGTCGGTCGGCAT
>NZ_LQYA01000188.1 GCF_001531445.1 Sporosarcina koreensis | reverse complement strand
TCGTGCGCAGCTATGTCGCCGAGGGGGCAGAGGTGATCATCGCCGATATCGACGCGGCTGCGGGCACTGCGTTGGCGGACGAACTCGGCGGCAGCAATCGCTTCGCTTCGCTCGACGTATCGTCGCAGGCCAGTTGGGAAGCGATGCTGGTGGACATCGACCGCCTCGACATCCTCGTCAATAATGCCGGGATCACGACCCTTGGCAGCATCGAGGAGGTGACGCTCGAGCAGTTCGTCCACGAGTTCAACATCGACGTGGTCGGCGTCTTCCTGGGTACAAAGCTGGTCATCCCCAAGATGCTTCCCGGCGGCGGCTCGATCATCAACATGAGCTCGATGGCGGGCGTCCGGGCGCAGTCCAATCTCGCCGCCTACAACGCGGCCAAGGCTGCGGTTACGCATCTCACCAAGTCCTGCGCGGCTTTGTTCTGCGAGAAGGGCTATGGGATTCGCTGCAACTCGGTCCATCCCGGTGCGATCCATACGCCGATAATCGATAAGGTTCTCGCCCAGTCCGAGGATCCCGAGGCGCTCTACAAGTTCTTCGTGAAGTCCCACCCCATCGGACGTCTCGGCAAGCCCGAGGAGATTGCGGCAATCTGCGTCTATCTGGGCAGCGACGAATCCGCCTTTGCCACCGGTGCGGAGTTCCGTATCGACGGCGGCAGCACGATTTGAACGGGACGAAGAATGAGTGAGACCTGGCAATTCCTGACCGAAGAAGCGTCTTTCCCCGAAGAGGGCAAGCTGGCGGCCAAACTGGCCGGGTGGCATGTTCTGGTGGCGAAGACCGACGACGGCTTTCGCGCGGTCAACGAC
>NZ_LQYA01000187.1 GCF_001531445.1 Sporosarcina koreensis | reverse complement strand
TGTAACGGAGGCGCCCAAAGGTTCCCTCAGAATGGTTGGACATCATTCGTAGAGTGCAAAGGCATAAGGGAGCTTGACTGCGAGACCTACAAGTCGAGCAGGGTCGAAAGACGGGCTTAGTGATCCGGTGGTTCCGCATGGAAGGGCCATCGCTCAACGGATAAAAGCTACCCCGGGGATAACAGGCTTATCTCCCCCAAGAGTCCACATCGACGGGGAGGTTTGGCACCTCGATGTCGGCTC
>NZ_LQYA01000186.1 GCF_001531445.1 Sporosarcina koreensis | reverse complement strand
GCAAGGCAGCCGCTGTGCCGGCGCCTGCGCCGTCGAAGACGACGAAGCCGGCGGCGATACGCCGCCCTCGCGCGAAGAAGCCTGAAGGGCAGCCTGCCGAGTAGGGCAGAGCTATTCAGAACAGCGTCAGTTGTTCTCCAACCACGCGGGCCTCCGTTACTGACGTACGGCGAGATGAGTGATCATCTGGCGCGCGCTGCACGGAACGCGCCGGCTGCTCAGCTGCGCGCTGCTGGGACGCGAGCCTCAGGCCCCAACCTCCCAGTATGTGGGCCGGGGTGAACCAGTGCTCGCGAACCTCGTTGCTGAGAGAGTTGCCAACCATGACATGGGCCGGGATGTGGAGCAGTGAGAACTGGATATAGGCCATGTGTACGGCTCGTTGGTCGATATCGACTGCGTTCACGTGGAGATGCCGCTGGTAGTTGATATTGGCGGCGAGCATCGCCTGCGCCAACGCGATGACCATGGCGCCGGCGCCGCAGGCGGGTTCCATCGCGCAGACAAAGCCCTTGTCGGCGATCAGCGCCCGCGCGTTATCGGCGTCGCCGAGAGTGATCTCCGCCATCATCTGGCAGACAGGATAAGGCGTGAAGAACTGGCCCCGGTTTTTGCTGTGGATCTCAAGCGCGGTGAAGATG
>NZ_LQYA01000185.1 GCF_001531445.1 Sporosarcina koreensis | reverse complement strand
GCTCGACCGGGGGCTGCTGCTGAAGGCGAGGGGCCGGGCGCGCCGGCGGAGGGGGCGTCGCTTCGTCTTCCTCGGACATGCCTTTCTTGAAGCTTTTGATGCCCTTGGCGACGTCACCCATCATGTCGGAGAAGCGACCCTTGCCGAACAGCAAGAGCACAACAATACCGACGACGAGCCAATGCCAAATGCCGAAACCGCCCATGGAAAATCTCCTAGAATAGCCTCCATTTAGGCCCTGCCCCTGGTAATCGCAATGGCGCAGGCTGCGTATTGGCGGGCGGGCGGGCCGGCGGAGGAGGTTCCCTTGGTACAGATTTGCGACAGGGCGGTGACAGCGCATCCGCTGCTGACCGCTAGTCGGCGTCGCCGTTGTCCTGCTGGTCGGGCCCGCCCGTCTCCATCTGCAGCTGTTCGAACGCCAGATCGACCGGATCGAGCAGGCCGGCCGCCTTCAGATCGGCGATGCCTGGCAGGTCCCGGCGGCTCTGCAGGCCGAAATGGGTAAGGAAGGCGGGGGTAGTCGCGTAGAGCAGCGGACGACCCGGTGTCTCGCGCCGGCCAGCGGGCCGTATCCACCCGGCTT
>NZ_LQYA01000184.1 GCF_001531445.1 Sporosarcina koreensis | reverse complement strand
TGTTTTACAAATATCAGGAATGACAGAATACTGATGATCAGAAAAGAAATGTTATAAGATGTTGTAAACAGCATAAAAAATACAATTCCCACTGACATTAGTATAATTCCTACAATATCAAAATGACCTTTTATCCTTACTTCTTTTTTCAACAATTTAATAAGGAACGGAACAGTGATAATTGTCATCATTGGAATGAGCAGAAGATAAGACCAATGGATAAAATGAGCTATCATTCCACCA
>NZ_LQYA01000022.1:17784-35514 GCF_001531445.1 Sporosarcina koreensis | reverse complement strand
ACCATCTTGGAGCGTCTCCGTATTCCGACGCAGGCGATTAACGGACAGCTTGTCATTGATGCGCCGACGCGCAGACAAGATTTAAAGATCAGGGAAGATATCATCGAGGAAATTGCGCGTATGTATGGCTACGACGAAATTCCGAAGACGCTTCCTGTGTCCGAATCGACGCCGGGAGGATTGACACCATACCAGGCGAAGCGCCGGATTGTCCGCCAGTTCCTTGAAGGAGCAGGGCTTTATCAGGCGATCACATATTCATTGACATCGAAGGAACAGGCGCAAGCTTTTGCTTTGGAAACGGCTAATGTTACGGAATTGCTTATGCCGATGAGCGAAGATCGGAGCATTTTGCGTCAAAGCTTGATCCCTCATCTGTTGGAGGCGGCTACGTATAACGTTGCACGTCGTATCGATTCAGTAGCGCTTTACGAAACAGGCTCTGTCTTCCTTGGGGAAAAGGAGGATGGACTTCCTCGTGAAGTGGAGCATTTGGCAGCGGTATTGACAGGTAAATGGATCGATCATGCTTGGCAAGCGGAAACGAAGAAAGTCGATTTCTTCGTTGTGAAAGGGATTGTAGAAGGTATGATGGACCTTCTCGGCTTGCTTGATGGCTTGTCGTTCGAAAAAGCTGTCATCGATGGCATGCATCCGGGACGGACGGCTAATGTTCTATTACGCGGAGAGCGGATCGGTTTGATTGGCCAAATCCATCCGACTGAGCAGAAAAAACGTGATTTGAAAGAGACGTACGTCATGGAATTGAATCTCGAAGGCATCCTATCTGTTGAGACGGATGAGCTTCTATATGTACCTGTTCCACGCTTCCCATCCATCTCACGTGATATTGCACTCGTTGTCGCGAGCGAAACTTCCGCAGGCATGCTGGAGACGATCATCAGACAGGCGGGCGGCAAACTGTTGAAAGAAGTGAAGCTGTTCGATCTATACGAAGGGGACAATGTAGAGGAAGGAAAGAAATCACTCGCTTTCTCATTGACTTATTTCGACCCTGAACGTACATTGACTGACGAAGAAGTCGTCAAGGCGCATGAAAAGGTATTGAATGATTTAACTGCAGAAGCAGATGCTCAGCTTCGCGGATAAAACGAAAGACCGCTTATGGAATTCATAACTCCATAAGCGGTCTTTTTTATGCCGAGTCCAAAGCGAGCCGTCCCGCGCCCAAAACAATTAACGTTTCATCGCTGCAATCTTTTTCGCCTTCTGCGCATTGGCAAAATGCCATTTCGTCATCGCTTTCAAAGCTGCTTCTCCATTTTTTAATAAAATCTTCGCCGCTGCTTCGTCGACTACCTTGCCTGCTCCTTTTGGAAGCGTTATACCTGCAACCGCACTCAACCGGTCCATCTCTTCCAAAAACGCAACCCTTGCAGTAATGGAAGCCGCGGCGACAGCTACATGCAATCCCTCTGCCTTAGTGGAAAACAACACATTTTCACGAATGATTTCCGATTCGTTTTTAATATGATTGTAATAAATCCCGCGTTCGGCAAACTGATCGATCAGAATATAATCAGGCTTTTCACCATTCATCTTCCGTAAAACATGTTTGAGTGCCTGATTATGAAGCAACGCCTTTATTTTGCCTTGCGACCAACCCTTTGCTTGCACCTCATTATATTTTTCGTTTGTCAAAGTAAGAACGCTATGGATAAGCGTCTCTTGCAAATCAGGGGCGATCCTCCGCATCAAATCATCATTCAACTGCTTGGAATCCTTGACGCCTAATTCACGTACGAGCTCGATTTGATCCGAGCTGACGAAACAGGCGGCAACCGTTACAGGACCAAAAAAGTCACCCGTTCCCGTTTCATCAGAGCCGAGGACTGAAAGCCCGGAAAAACCCTCCGGCAATGTCTCACCTTTCACATTCGGATTTTTAGTCGATGGCTGTCCATCTGCATTTCCCCAAATGGCCGCCTCGCGTAGTGCTCCTCCACCTTGGAACAACACTTTGCCCGATTTATATGCCGTAATGGCAGCATCCGGCAGCTTTGCCGCAAAAACGACACCAGGTGCATTTCGTGAAACTTTAAAAGAAGCATAATGCAACATCAGTTTTTCGATTTTTATTTTATCTAATAAAAGTACACTTTGACTCATATACGTCGTCCTTTCCTTGCCATCTTTCCATATTGTACAATAATTCGGAGAGGCTGTAAGCGAATCCATCGCCTTCTCTTTTCATCTAAATCAATTTCGTGGTATGATTAAGTATATGTTTTTACAGGGGAGGGTTCATCATTGGCAGACGACCAAAAGACGCGCGTTGCGGTTGACATATATGGACAGACGTATACTATTGTCGGCAGTGAAACGAGCAATCACGTCCGGCTCGTCGCTTCGATGGTCGATGAAAGAATGAGGGAAATCAGTTCGCGCAACCCTTATTTGGACAGTTCCAAAATTGCTGTCCTCACCGCTGTGAATAGTGTACATGATTATTTGAAACTGAAAGAACGCATTGAACTACTTGAAGAAGAATTGAATAAGTTGAAGGGTTGACGGTCGTATATGCTTGATTTAATACTAATACTCCTCTTTTTGGGAGGATTGATCACCGGATTCAGGCGGGGGCTTATCGTACAGTTAATACATATGACAGGCTTCATTGTCGCACTTATCGTCGCTTACATATATTACAAACCATTATCCGAGAAGTTCGTCTTATGGATTCCGTATCCCGGAGTGACGGCGGCGTCCAAATTGAGTTGGACAGTTGAACAGCTTGATCTGGATCAGACTTTCTATAGGGTTCTGGCCTTTGTCATCATTTTCATCGTAGTCAAATTTGTATTGCAGTTGGTCGCATCCATGTTTGATTTCCTGAAGTTCCTTCCCGTTTTGGGCTTCCTGTCACGTTTCGGAGGAGCTATACTAGGATTCATCGAGTTTTATATTCTCATATTCCTATTACTCTCTCTGATAGCAATGCTGCCGCTCGATTCCATTCAAGGGATGCTCGGCAAATCGTTGTTGGCGGACGCGATATTCGAACATACTCCGATCATTTCGGAAACGGTGAAAAAATGGTGGTATATATATATGAAGTGATGTATTGCAGCCCGTACAAATACGCAGGCTGTTCCATACACACTATTTGTACGGCTTCCCCCCCTGGCTGGAGGGAAGCCTTTTTTCAAGAACGATTCGGATAAAGTGAAACTTCAATCAGTGGGGGGTTCCTCATCCCCCACTGATTATTAGTTGAACCAATCGGGCATTTACGGGCAGTTGATCTCCCACCTATCCTTATTGTTTTACTAAAGTCTTGAGGTGGGAGTCTTGCTGCCCGTTAATGCGGGATAAATGAAGGGGTGGTTACGCATGAATAAGAAAACAATCATTCGCACATTTGAAAAAATTGCGTTATATATGGAATTGTTAGGAGAAAATCCATTTAAAGTAGGAGCGTTCCGAAAAGCGGCGAATGTACTTGAACTCGATCCGCGGAGCCTTTCCGAGATGGATGATATTTTGAAATTGAAAGGAATCGGCAAAGGGACAGGTGCGGTCATCATCGATTTGATGGAAAAAGGCGAGTCCAACTTGTTGAAGGAGCTCGAAGAGGAAGTCCCTAAAGGGCTTATTCCATTATTAAAAGTTCCTGGACTAGGCGGTAAAAGAATTGCCAAGCTCAGGGAAGCGATCGGCATTGATTCCGTAGAGTCATTGCGACTCGCTTGCGAAGCGAACAAAGTGAGCGTCATTCCAGGATTCGGAAAAAAGACCGAGGAAAAGATATTACATGAACTTGAACAGCTTGGGACTCGAAAGGGAAAGCTGCCTGTTTGGCAAGTGGAATCGATTGTCAAAGCGATCGAAGAAGAATTGCGTGGAATAAAGGAAATTACCCGTTTCTCAGTAGCAGGCAGCTTCCGCCGTGCAGAAGAGGAAAGCAGTGACGTTGATTTCATCATCGTTACGGATGAACCTTCGACAGTTCGGGAAAAGTTGATGGAAGTGATGCCGATCGAGGAAACTGTCGCGGCTGGCGATTCCAAGCTTTCAGTCGTTCTTGACATGGCTGAATTGGTCGATGCGGATTTCCGCTTTGTTACGGAGGAACAATTCGCAACGGCATTGCACCATTTCACGGGCTCGAAAGACCATAATGTGAAAATGCGCCAATTGGCGAAATCAAAAGGAATGAAAATTAGCGAATACGGCGTTGAAATGGAAGACGGAACAGTAAAGACATTTGAATCGGAAACCGATTTTTTTATCTTCTTTGATCTGCCTTTCATCCCTCCATCTTTGCGCAAGGATGGTACTGAAATTGACCGCGCAAAAGAAATTGTGGATCTTGTGACATTCGAGGATATCCGGGGAGACTTCCATATGCATACGACATGGTCGGACGGCGGATATTCCATTCGGGAAATGGTCGAAGCATGCAGGGATCGGGGTTACTCGCATATGGTCATTACCGACCATACGCAATATTTGCGGGTGGCGAACGGATTGACGCCGGAAAGGGTCCGCAGCCAAATTGAAGAGATCCGGAAATTGAATGCGGAATACGATGATATTGAGATTTTCTGCGGGACGGAAATGGACATCCTACCGGATGGATCCCTCGATTTTGACGATGATCTCTTATGTGAGTTGGATTTCGTCATCGCTTCCATCCATTCAAATTTCAATCAGTCCCAGGAGCAGATCATGAACAGGCTGCATTCGGCAATGAAAAATCCGTACGTTTCGATGATTGCTCATCCGACGGGCCGGATCATTGGCCAGAGGGACGGCTATAATCCAGATGTGACACAATTGATCGAATGGGCGAAGGAATATAATAAAATCTTAGAACTGAACGGCAATCCGCACCGATTCGACTTGGCCGTCGAGTATTTGGAAATGGCGCAGGAAGCGGGCGTCAAAATTGCCGTCAATACAGACGCGCACGCAATCGACCAATTGGATCATATGGAAATTGGCGTGAAGTATGCGCAAAAAGCATGGTTGAAAAAAGAGACGATCGTAAACACATGGCCGCTTGAACAATTCATCCGGGAAATCATCCGGAAATGAAAGGAAGTGTGAGGCATTGGAAAACCGTGTCTTAACAACACTTGAATTTGATAAAATCCGGGATATCGTGGCAACATATTGCACGTCATCCGCGGGACGGACATATATGGAAAAACTCGTGCCAGTTAGCGATTTTCAAGAAGTGGTCCGTTTACTTGAAGAGACAGATGAAGGGCTCGCCATATTGAGAGTGCGAGGAAACGTGCCGATGGGCGGTATCAGCGACGTCCGACCGCATGCGAAACGCGCGCAAATCGGCGGGGTGCTCAGTGCATATGAATTGATGGAGACTGCGAATACGATCCGTGCGAGCAGGATTTTGAGACAATTTATCGAGTCGGTTGTTGCGGATGAAGATATTGAAATCCCTCATTTTATTGCGAAGAAAGAGGCTTTGCCGATTCTTACGGGACTTGAGCATGAAATTAATGCCGCTATTGACGATAATGGACATGTTGTCGACAGTGCGTCTGGCACGCTCCGCTCGATCCGGCAAAGCTTGCGTATCCAGGAAGGCCGTGTACGGGAAAAACTTGAAGGCTATACACGCGGGAGGAATGCATCGAAAATGCTTTCCGATTCTATTGTGACGATCAGAAACGATAGATATGTCATTCCTGTAAAATCGGAATACAGATCCCACTTCGGCGGAGTCATCCATGACATGTCGTCGTCGGGCCAAACGTTGTTCATCGAGCCGGATGGAGTGGTTCAGGCGAATAATGAAATCCGCAATTTGAAGATGAAAGAGAAGGACGAGATTGAAAAGATCTTGCAGGAGCTATCCGTGAAAGTCCAAGAGATTGCCCATGACCTTTTTGTTCTTGTCGATATCTTATCGGAAATCGATATCATTCTCGCGAAATCGAAATATGGAATTGCGCATAAATGTACAAAGCCTGAAGTGAATAATGAGGGCTATATCCGCCTGGCGAAAGCACGCCATCCTTTGTTGCCGATCGAACAGGCTGTTGCCAATACGATTGAATTCGGCAAAGATATTACGACAATTGTCATTACAGGTCCGAATACGGGAGGGAAAACCGTCACATTGAAGACGGTTGGTTTATGCACATTGATGGCACAAGCCGGACTTCCGATACCTGCATTGGACGGATCGGAAGTTGCTGTATTCGAATCAGTATATGCTGATATAGGCGATGAACAATCCATCGAGCAAAGCCTTAGTACGTTTTCATCCCATATGGTGAACATTGTCGATATCCTGAAGAAATTCGACTCCCGTTCGCTGCTTATTTTCGACGAACTTGGCTCAGGCACCGATCCGCAGGAAGGAGCCGCGCTGGCCATTTCTATATTGGATGAAGTGCACGGCACAGGAGCGAGAGTCATGGCAACCACCCACTACCCGGAGTTGAAGGCATACGGCTATAACCGTCCCGGTGTTGCAAATGCCAGCGTGGAATTCGATATAGATACGCTGAGCCCGACTTATCGTTTGTTGATAGGGGTGCCCGGTAGAAGTAATGCTTTTGAAATTTCAAAGCGGCTCGGTCTCAATGAACATATCATCAAACGGGCGAAGACATTCACGGGAACAGACCGAGGTGAAGTCGATTCGATGATCGCTTCTTTAGAGTCGAGTAGGGTCCAATCTGAAAAGGACGCCGAACAGACACATGCCTTGCTCATTGAAACGGAAAAACTGAAACGTGAATTGGAGACAAAGGTATCTGAATTCGATGCTATGAAAGAAAAATTGATTGAAAACGCAAAAGAGAAAGCGAAAAAAATCGTAGAAGAAGCGCGTGTTGAATCGGAAGCAGTCATTTCCGATTTGCGCGCCTTGCGCATGAACGCAGGGGCAAACGTCAAAGAACATGAATTGATTGACGCGCGCAAGCGGCTTGAAGGGGCTGCACCTGTAGAGAGAAAGAAAAAGCTTAAAGTGAAAGCAGCACCGAGACCTTTGGAAGCTGGTGATGAAGTGAAGGTCGTCACCTATGGACAGAAGGGTACACTTGTCGAAAAGGTATCTGCGAAAGAATGGATCGTCCAAATCGGCATTTTGAAAATGAAACTGGATGAATCTGTGCTGGAATATACGAAGCCTGAAAAAGTGACAGATACTGTCGTCTCAGCATCTGTCAAAGGAAGGGATTCGTATGTCAAACTGGAACTCGATCTTCGAGGCGAACGGTATGAGGATGCTTTGCACCGGACGGAAAAATATTTGGATGATGCTTTACTTTCGAATTATCATCAAGTCTCTATCATTCACGGAAAAGGGACGGGGGCTTTGCGGCAAGGGGTTCAGACGTACTTGAAGAACCATCCCCGTGTAAAAAGCTATCGTTATGGGGAAGCGGGAGAAGGCGGCCATGGAGTGACCGTCGTTGAATTGAAATAAAAAATAAGTGATGGAAAATGAAACTTTCCCATCACTTATTCGTAAAGGATAGGATGATTGAATACAAAGGAGTCAAACAAATGACGGAAAATGGGTTTTGGAGCCATCCTCTTGTAGAAACGACCGGCTACTTCAGCGTTGTCGTCCTTTGCCTCATCTTTTCGATGGTGCTATTTGAACTTGTGACGAAATATAAAAATTGGGAAGAAATTCGCAAAGGGAATGTAGCGGTCGCAATGGCGACAGGCGGTAAGATATTTGGAGTGGCGAATATTTTCCGCTATTCAATCGAACAGCATAATACATTGCCCCAAATGATCGGATGGGGACTGTTCGGATTTTTCCTGCTCGTCATCGCTTACATCCTTTTTGAATTTTTAACACCAAAGTTCAATATCGATAAGGAAATCGAAGAGGACAACCGTTCAGTCGGTTTCATTTCGCTGACAATATCCGTAGGCTTGTCTTATGTCATCGGTGCCAGCATTTCATAGGAGAATTGATATGGAAAAACTATCCAAGATTTTAATCGTAGTCTGTATTCTTTTCGTACTTGTAGGAATTTACTGGATGTCCACGAATACGCCTTGACTGAAATTTTTCGGTCAAGGCATTTTTTCTCAGCAAAAATAGTATTCTAATTGAAAGCGGATTCATTTATCGATATAATATTTTAAGAGGGAATTTTCTAAGTATTGGAATGGGAAAAGGGGGGGGCTACAATGACAGAAAGACCTTGGTTGGATATGTATCCGACAGAAATACCGAAAACGATCGAATATGATCGGATTCCGCTTCAAGAATTCCTGACGAAATCAGCAAACAAGTTTCCCGAAAAGACGGCAATGCATTTCATGGGCAAGGATATTAGCTATAAAGAGTTCCATGAATCGGCATTGAAATTTGCCAACTATTTGCGGTCACTAGGTGTTGTAAAGGGTGACCGGGTTGCAATCATGCTTCCGAACTGTCCGCAAAGTGCCATCGCCTACTATGGCATCCTCTATATCGGAGGAATTGTCGTACAGACGAACCCGCTGTATACAGAAAGGGAACTGGCCTATCAGATGGCGGATTCCGGAGCAAAGGCAATCATTTCGCTTGATATTCTGTTCGGACGAATTACAAAAGTCATCAAGGAAACGAAGTTGGAGCATGTTATCATAACAGGAATAAAAGATTACTTGCCATTTCCAAAAAATCTTATATACCCGTTCATTCAGAAAAAAGAGCATGGAATCATCGTGAAGGTGGAACATCGAGGCATGAATCACCTTTTCACTGAAATCATGAAGATAGCAAAACCTGATCCGGTTTCCTATGATTTTGATTTCGATGAAGATGTCGCTTTGCTTCAATATACTGGAGGGACAACGGGACCGCCGAAAGGGGTCATGCTGACGCATGCCAATCTGATCAGCAATGCGCAGATGTGTAATGCGTGGTTATATAAGTGTGAGGACGGCGAAGAGACGGTCATGGGGATCTTGCCATTCTTTCATGTGTACGGGATGACGACCGTGCTTGTATTATCCGTCATGCTTGGCAATAAAATGGTGTTAATACCAAAGTTTGATTTCGATACTGCTTTGAAAGCGATCGATAAACAGAAACCGACATTGTTTCCTGGTGCTCCGACAATCTATATCGGATTGTTGAATCATCCTGAGCTTGCGAAATATGACCTTTCTTCCATCAAAGCATGCATAAGCGGATCGGCTGCATTGCCTGTTGAACTCCAACAGAGATTCGAAAAGGTGACCGGTGGAAAGCTTGTGGAAGGATATGGTTTGACCGAGACATCGCCTGTTGCCATTGCGAATTTTGTCTGGGAGGAAAGACGTGTGAAAGGGTCGATTGGAGTTCCTTGGCCTGATACGGATGCATGCGTTTTAGGTCCGGATTCATCAGAGCCTTTGCCGAATGGGGAAGTCGGGGAAATTGCAGTGAAAGGTCCGCAAGTGATGAAAGGCTATTGGAACCGGCCAGAGGAAACGGAAGAAACGTTTCGGGATGGATGGTTATTGACCGGCGATTTAGGCTATATGGATGATGAAGGTCATTTTTATGTTGTCGATAGAAAAAAGGATATGATCATTGCGAGCGGCTTCAATATTTACCCGCGTGAAATCGAGGAGATCCTTTACGAGCATGAAGCGATCCAAGAGTGTGTCGTCGCTGGTGTTCCAGATCCATATCGCGGCGAGACGGTAAAGGCATATATTGTTCTAAAAGAAGGGAAATCGGTGACGGAGAAAGAATTGAATACGTATTGCCGTGAACATTTGGCATCGTTCAAAGTACCGCGTCTATATGAATTCAGGAAAGAGTTGCCGAAAACAGCTGTCGGAAAAATATTACGGCGCTCCCTCGTTGATGAGGAGAAAAAGAAGATGGAACAGGAATTGCAAACTTCCTGATGAAAGACTTGACGACAATCAAATAAACGATTAATATGAAAATATGAATGAACCATCATTCATATTTTCTTCTTTTTGGTGGTGAAAAAAATGAAACGTGATAAACCTAAATATAAACAAATAATTGATGCTGCCGTCATCGTCATTGCTGAAAACGGATACCATCAGGCACAAGTCTCGAAAATCGCCAAGGAAGCAGGCGTTGCAGACGGAACGATCTATCTTTATTTCAAAAATAAAGAGGATATCCTTATTTCCGTTTTTCGTGAGAAGATGGGCGTCTTTGTAGAAAATGTGAAGGAGATTTTGAAGAAAGAAATCTCTGCTACAGAAATGCTCGCCAAGATGATTGAAAACCATTTCAGTTTGCTCAATGGTGACCGCCACCTAGCCATTGTAACCCAGTTGGAACTACGGCAATCAAACAAAGAACTTCGATATAGGATCAATGAAGTATTGAAGGAGTATTTGACATTGCTCGATACCATCTTAAAAGAAGGAATCGAAAAGGGTGAGTTTGACGAGCGGATTGATATTCGTTTGGCCCGTCAAATGGTTTTTGGAACAATCGACGAAACAATCACCTCGTGGGTGATGAATGATCAAAAGTATGATTTGATGAAATTGGCACCAGAAGTCCATCGCTTACTTTTATACGGAATGAAAGCATGAATCCGTTTGAAGAATGAGTGAAGTTGGAACAGGCATTACGGAAAGGGTGGAGAGAGAATGGAATCTTTGAAAGTCGCTGTTGCAGATGGAGTAGCATCCGTTGCAATCAACAGACCGCCAGCCAATGCGTTATCAAGCGGTCTGATCCAAGAGATTGATCGAATGTTGGACAAAGTGGAAAATGATGATTCCGTCAGGGTCATCGTGCTTCACGGTGAAGGTAAATTCTTTTCAGCAGGCGCCGATATAAAGGAATTCACAACCGTGACATCCGGTGAACAATTTTCGCGGCTTGCTTCCGCTGGCCAGGATGTCTTCGAACGGATGGAAAGCTTCAAAAAGCCGATCATTGCCGCGATTCACGGCGCCGCGCTTGGCGGTGGTCTGGAGTTGGCAATGGGATGCCATATTCGGTTCGTTACAGAGGGCGCAAAGCTTGGCTTGCCGGAATTGCAATTAGGGCTGATTCCAGGTTTTGCTGGCACGCAGCGATTGCCTCGTTATGTCGGAATGGCAAAAGCAGCGGAAATGCTGTTGACGAGCGACTCGATTACAGGCGTTGAAGCGGTCAGCTGGGGTCTCGCAAATCGCGCATTCCCGGATGAGGAACTGCTTCCGAAAACGATGGAAATCGCAAAGAAAATTGCAAAGAAGAGCCCGATTGCCATGAAGGCCGCTCTCCGCATGCTTCAATATACGAAAACAGATTCGTTCTACGAAGGTGTGAAGGCTGAGGCCGATTCGTTCGGCGAAGTTTTCGTCTCGGAGGATGCAAAAGAGGGAATCCAAGCATTCATTGAAAAAAGGGAACCACTATTCAAAGGGAATTAAAAAAGCCAGGGAGGTTTGCAATATGAATATTTATGCATTGGTGAAACGGACATTTGACACGGAGGAGAGAATCGCTGTATCAAACGGTAAAATCGTTGAAGACGGCGCTGAATTCATTATCAACCCTTACGACGAATATGCAATTGAAGAAGCAATCCAAGTACGCGACGAGCATGGCGGAGAAGTGACTGTCATCACGATTGGCGACGAAGAAGCCGAAAAGCAGCTGCGTACCGCGTTGGCGATGGGGGCAGACAAAGCCGTCCTGATCAATACTGAAGACGACCTAGATGAGATGGACGAGTTCACTGCAGCGAAGATCATTGCGGAATACTTAAAAGACAAAAATGCGGATTTGATCCTTGCGGGGAATGTTGCAATCGATGGAGGCTCCGGACAAGTCGGACCACGTGTTGCGGAACTATTAGCCATCAATTATGTCACGACAATCACAAACCTTGAAATCGACGGCACTTCCGTGAAAATCATCCGTGACGTTGAAGGGGATTCCGAAACGATTGAGACTTCCTTGCCATTATTGGTCACTGCACAACAAGGATTAAATGAGCCTCGCTACCCATCTTTACCAGGAATCATGAAGGCGAAGAAAAAGCCGCTTGAAGAACTGGAATTGGATGATTTGGACCTTGATGAAGATGATGTGGAAGCGAAGACAGAAACTATCGAAGTTTATCTTCCACCGCAAAAAGCGGCTGGACGCGTCCTGGAAGGCGACTTGTCCGATCAGGTGAAAGAGCTAGTAGATCTTCTGAATAAGGAAGCAAAAGTGCTTTGATTGTAGATTTCATATTGTAATGGGAGGGACTCTATATGTCTAAAAAAGTAGTAGTACTTGGTGAAGCTCGTGAAGGAGCATTGCGTAACGTTTCATTCGAAGCGATTGCAGCTGCTAAAAAGGTAGCTGGCGGCGGGGAAATCGTCGGATTGCTATTTGGTGATGCAGTTCAATCACTAGGGGAAGAAATGATCAAATACGGTGCGGATCGTGTCATCACTGTGGAACATCCGCATTTAAAACATTATACATCAGACGGCTTCGGCCAGGCGTTCATGGCTGTTTACGAACAAGAAAAGCCTGAAGCGATCGTCTTTGGCCATACAGCATTAGGGAAAGACTTATCACCGAAGATTGCTAGTAAGCTAGATTCAGGATTGGTATCTGATGTGACGGCGATTGAAGGAGAAGGGGACGATGCAGTATACATCCGTCCAATCTATTCCGGTAAAGCGTTTGAAAAAGTGAAAAACAAAGAAGGTCTTCTTTTCATCTCGGTTCGTCCGAATAATATTGCACCTCTTGAAAAAGACGATAGCCGTTCAGGCGATGTATCATCCGTCTCTGTCGATATTACTAATCTTCGTTCAGTCATTAGCGAAGTTGTCCGCAAATCTACTGAAGGCGTCGATCTATCAGAAGCGAAAGTTGTCGTTGCTGGCGGACGCGGTGTAAAAAGCGCAGAAGGCTTCGCACCTCTTGAAGAATTGGCAAACTTGCTCGGCGGCGCTGTAGGCGCTTCCCGTGGTGCGTGTGATGCGGACTATTGCGATTACTCCTTGCAAATCGGTCAGACTGGCAAGGTTGTAACACCTGACCTATACATCGCGGCAGGTATTTCTGGCGCCATCCAACATATGGCAGGAATGTCCAATTCAAAAGTGATCGTCGCTATCAACAAAGACCCAGAAGCTAACATCTTCAAAGTTGCGGACTACGGCATCGTAGGCGACTTGTTCGAAGTCATCCCAATGATGATTGAAGAAATCAAAAAGATCAAAACGAATTAACTAAAAGGCTCCTACTATTTCAGGAGCCTTTTATATGTGAAGCAAATACTTCGCCCGCTACTACCCTGCGTGATATAATGCAATCATAGTTGGATTTACTAAAGGAGGAAATAATTAAATGGCTATTCTTCATGCAACTGACCAAGACTTTAAAGACCAAACAAAAGACGGCCTTGTCCTTGTTGACTTCTGGGCAACTTGGTGCGGACCTTGTAAAATGATCGCTCCTGTATTGGAAGAACTCGACCAAGACCTGAACGGTAAAGCGAAAATCGTCAAAGTCGACGTCGATGAGAACCAAGCAACAGCGGGAGAATTCGGCATCATGTCAATCCCGACACTCGTCCTCTTCAAAGACGGGGAAATCGTAGACAAAGTTGTCGGTTTCCAACCGAAAGAACAACTTGCCGAACTGATCGAAAAACACGCGTAATGAATTACTCGAAACCGGGGACCTACATAGGAACCCGGTTTTTTGGTAGGTGAGAAAGATGAATGAACAAATAGAACATAAACTATCCTTGCTGCCGGATCTGCCTGGCTGCTACTTGATGAAAGATCGCCAAGGCACAATCATCTATGTCGGCAAGGCGAAAATATTGAAAAACAGGGTCCGCAGTTATTTCACGGGTTCCCATGACGCAAAAACGCAGCGCCTCGTCGGGGAAATCGAGGACTTTGAATATATCGTCACATCGTCGGATATCGAGGCGCTCATCCTTGAGCTGAACCTCATCAAACAGCATGACCCGAAATATAATATCATGCTGAAAGATGACAAGACGTATCCCTATTTGAAAATAACTTCAGAACGGCATCCTAAACTGATTGTGACAAGGCAACTGAAAAAGGATAAGGGTAAGTATTTCGGCCCCTATCCGAATGCCACAGCGGCACATGAAACGAAAAAGCTGCTGGACCGGTTATATCCATACCGCAAATGCCATCAACTGCCGGATCGGGTCTGTTTGTATTATCATTTAGGCCAATGCCTCGCTCCTTGCGTGAATGAAATCAAGCAGGAAACCTACAAGGAAATGGTGGATGACATAAGCCGTTTCTTGAATGGCGGCTATAAGAGTGTGAAGAAAGAGCTGACAGAAAAAATGTCCTCCGCTGCAGAGAATCTCGAATTCGAGCGCGCTAAAGAATACCGGGACCAAATCGCCAATATCGAAGCGGTCATGGAGAAACAAACGATGATGATGAATGACTTCACCGACCGTGACGTATTCGGTTACGCAGTTGAAAAGGGATGGATGTGCGTCCAAGTGTTTTTTGTCCGCCAAGGCAAATTGATAGAAAGGGATGTTTCCATTTTTCCTTTATATCAAGATCCTGAGGAAGAGATGCTTACGTTCATCGGTCAATTTTATGGAAAGACTGGTCACCTACTGCCAAAGGAGATATTATTGCCGGAAGGGATCGATCAGGAAATCGTTCAGCAACTATTGAATGTAAATGTGTTTATTCCACAACGTGGGAAGAAGAAGGATCTCGTGAAGTTGTCGAGTAAAAATGCTGCAATCTCATTGCGTGAAAAATTCCAGCTCATTGAACGTCAGGAACAAAGGACAATCGGAGCTTGTGAAGATCTAGGAGAGGCAATGAGGATCTCGACTCCTTTGCGGATAGAAGCGTTTGACAACTCCCATACCGGAGGAGTCGATCCGGTATCCGCAATGGTTTCTTTCATTGACGGAAAACCGAACCGCAAAGATTACAGGAAATATAAAACAAGGACAGCGGCAGCCCATGACGATTATGGAGCGATGCGAGAGGTTATCAGGAGGCGGTACGTCCGGGTATTGAGAGACCAGTTGCCATTGCCTGATCTGATCATTATCGATGGAGGAAAAGGGCAAATGGAGATCGCTCGCGAAGTGATTGAGGATGAACTCGGTTTGTCGATCCCGATTGCGGGACTCGCCAAGGACGACAAGCATCAGACAGCGCAGTTGCTGTATGGGAAGCCGGTGGAGGTCGTCCCTATGAAACGGACGAGCGAAGCGTTCTATTTGCTACAGAGAATACAAGATGAAGTGCATCGGTTCGTCATTACGTTTCATAGGCAGCGGAGGGATTCTAATTCCTTGACATCTGTTTTGGATGGATTGCCTGGAGTCGGTCCGAAACGGAAGCAGCAACTATTGAAACATTTTGGGTCAATCAAAAAAATAAAGGAAGCGTCTGTTGTGGAGTTGAACGATGCAGGACTTCCTATGAGGGTTGCCGAAACGGTGATGGAATATTTTAAAGAAGAGAAATGAAATAGGGCTCTCATCGATTTCCGATGCGAGCCCATCCTTGTCTTCATATGTAATCTTCTTCGTCTGAGAAGTACGATAGCTAGCAGGACAGTCATATCTTTGTTTTCAAGTCCCATTTCACAAGAAATCGCACATGATTCTCTTTAGGGAGTTTTTCTCCGTAGCATTCGGTGAGGAATCCATTCAGTTTTTGGAATTGTTCCGCGATGAAACCGGCTTCCAGATTATAGGATCTGTTTTTCAGCGATGTTGTGTCGCTTTGTTCCAGAATGAACACAGCTTCATCTTTTGCAGTTTTGCCTTCGTGGGCGACGAGAGAACCCCAACCGGCTTCCCTAAAGAAATCCGGAAGCTCGTCGATCGAAAAGATAGGGAACTTCCTAGCGATGTCTTTCCCAGACCAGTACAGGATTTCATCTTCATGTTTACCCAAGATGTTCGGAAGCACATGGTCTCTTATGATTTCATATCCTAATCGTGTCGGAGCGTCATTTGTTTGTTTATCCAACGATTATACAGTCCTTTCGGGGGAATCAGGTCATGGATTGAACTTTTTGATAATGATCTTCAAAAAGCCACCATCACCTTGACCTCCTCAAAAGTGAGGAGTACAATGAACATGTTATCACATTGTACCATTAAGAGGCATGTCGTCAACGTCCTTCATTTGTACAAACAGTGACGGCGCTT
This sequence comes from Sporosarcina koreensis, assembly GCF_001531445.1. GTDB lineage: Bacteria > Bacillota > Bacilli > Bacillales_A > Planococcaceae > Sporosarcina > Sporosarcina koreensis_C. The sequence goes on along the minus strand of NZ_LQYA01000022.1, from coordinate 19,393 downwards.
TTCGGTCATATCTCTTAAAAAGGGAGGGTAAAAGACTTGTCGAGAGAATCAGATTTTTACTTGCGCCGACTGCATTCATTGCTCGGAGTTATTCCGGTTGGGTTATTTGTCACTCAACACTTGGTCGTAAACCATTTTGCAACGCGCGGTGAAGAAGCATTCAATAACGCTTCCAATTTCATGGGGAACCTGCCGTTCGTCTTGTTCTTGGAATGGTTCATTATCTACATTCCGTTAATGTTCCATGCGTTTTATGGTGTGTACATAGCTTTCACTGCAAAAAATAATGTTCAGCGCTACGGAACATTCCGCAACTGGATGTTCATGTTGCAACGTGTAACAGGTGTTTTCCTCGTTATCTTCATAGCTTGGCATATTTATGAAACGAGAATTCAGAAAGCACTTGGTGCAGAAGTTGACTACAACATGATGGCAAACATTCTGGATAACCCGTTCATGCTTGCATTTTATATTGCAGGCGTACTTTCAGCGACATTCCACTTGGCAAACGGCCTATGGTCTTTCGCTGTGACATGGGGAATTGCACAATCTCCACGTTCACAAAAAATCGTTTCCTATATCACAATCCTAGTTTTCTTAGTACTTTCCGTAATAGGCGTGCAAGCATTATTGGCATTTGCCTAACACAATCACGTTCATTGAATGACAAGTATATGTAAAATTTGAGGAGTGAAACAATAATGGCAAAAGGCAGATTGATTGTCGTCGGTGGCGGACTTGCCGGCTTGATGGCAACTATCAAAGCTGCGGAAGAAGGAGTCGGGGTAGACCTGTTCTCACTCGTTCCGGTAAAACGCTCCCACTCCGTTTGTGCGCAAGGCGGCATTAACGGCGCTGTGAATACAAAAGGTGAGGGCGACTCGCCAGCAATCCATTTCGATGACACTGTATATGGCGGGGACTTCCTTGCGAACCAACCTCCTGTCAAAGCGATGGCTGAGGCGGCTCCAGGGATCATCCACTTGATGGACCGGATGGGCGTCATGTTTAACCGCACACCTGAAGGGTTATTGGATTTCCGCCGTTTTGGCGGTACGTTACACCACCGTACAGCTTTTGCTGGCGCTACTACTGGCCAACAACTTCTATATGCGTTAGACGAACAAGTTCGCCGTCATGAGGTGGCGGGCCTTGTACAGAAGTATGAGCACTGGGAATTCCTCGGAGTCATCATGGATGATGAAGGGATTTGCCGAGGTATTAAAGCGCAGAACATGCAATCCATGGAAATCAAAGCATTCCCTGGGGATGCAGTCATCATGGCGACTGGCGGACCGGGAATCATCTTCGGTAAATCTACAAACTCAGTAATCAATACAGGTTCCGCAGCTTCGATAGTGTATCAACAAGGGGCTAAATATGCGAATGGTGAATTCATCCAAATTCATCCGACTGCAATCCCTGGAGATGACAAACTACGACTCATGAGTGAATCCGCTCGTGGTGAAGGCGGCCGTATTTGGACATATAAAGACGGTAAGCCATGGTATTTCCTTGAAGAAAAATATCCGGATTACGGAAACTTGGTGCCACGTGATATTGCGACACGTGAAATTTTTGATGTCTGCGTTAATCAGAAATTGGGTAT
>NZ_LQYA01000022.1:0-17719 GCF_001531445.1 Sporosarcina koreensis | reverse complement strand
GGGAGAACATGGTCTATCTTGACCTTTCCCATAAAGATCCGAAAGAGCTTGATATCAAACTTGGCGGCATTATTGAAATTTACGAGAAGTTCACTGGCGATGATCCACGCAAATTGCCAATGAAAATCTTCCCTGCGGTCCACTATTCAATGGGTGGTTTATGGGTTGATTACGAGCAGCACACAAACATTCCAGGCCTGTTTGCAGCTGGTGAATGTGATTATTCCCAGCACGGTGCGAATCGCCTAGGAGCGAACTCACTTCTCTCTGCCATCTATGGCGGAATGGTCGCTGGTCCGGAAGCGGTCAAGTATATGCGCGGCGTAAAACGTACAGCGGACGAGCTTCCTTCCACATTGTTCGATGCAGCTGTGAAAGACGAACAGCAAAAATGGGACGCAACGTTGAAGATGGATGGAACAGAAAATGCATACATGCTTCATAGAGAACTTGGAGAAATCATGACGGATAACGTAACGGTTGTTCGTTACAACGATAAATTGCAAGAAACCGACAACAAGATCCAAGAACTTCTTGAGCGTTATGAAAACATCAACATTACGGATACACAACAATGGTCCAACCAAGGTGCTACATTCACTCGTCAGTTGAAAAACATGCTTTACTTGGCACGCGTCATCACGTTGGGAGCTTTGAATCGTAATGAGAGCCGCGGTGCGCATTACAAACCGGATTTCCCGAACCGTGACGATGAAAACTTCTTGAAAACGACTATCGCAGAGTTCGACGGGAAATCTGCGCCGATCCTTTCTTATGAAGAAGTGGATGTATCCTTGATTCCGCCGCGTAAACGTGACTATTCAGCGAAGAAAGGAGATTGACATAAGTGACTGAGCAAACAACTGCTGTCCTTGAACAGCAAACTGCAGGAAAAACGGTCAAATTTGAAATTCAGCGTCAAGACACACCTGATTCAAAACCGTATATGGAAAGCTTTGAAATCCCATATCGACCGAATATGAACGTAATTTCCGCTCTAATGGAAATCCGTCGTAACCCGGTGAATGCCGAAGGGAAGAAAACGACACCAGTCAACTGGGACATGAACTGCCTAGAGGAAGTTTGCGGCGCATGTTCAATGGTGATCAATGGACGCCCTCGCCAATCATGTACGGCTTTGGTCGATCAGCTTACACAGCCGATCCGCCTGGAGCCGATGAGAACATTCCCGGTTGTACGCGACCTTGTTGTAGACCGTGAATTCATGTTCGATTCACTCAAGCGTATCAAAGCTTGGATTCCGATTGACGGTACATACGATTTGGGCGAAGGTCCTCGTATGCCGGAGCGTAAACGTCAATGGGCGTATGAATTGTCTAAATGTATGACTTGCGGCGTATGTCTTGAAGCATGTCCGAACGTGAACGACAAATCAAACTTCATTGGACCTGCACTATTGTCCCAAGTCCGCCTTTTCAACTCGCATCCAACTGGTGCGATGAACAAAGACGAGCGGTTGGAAACAATTATGTCCGACGGAGGAATTGGCGAATGCGGTAACTCGCAAAACTGTGTGGTCGCTTGTCCGAAAGGCATTCCTTTGACAACTTCCATCGCTGCTATGAACCGAGCAACAACAGTACAAATGTTCAAAAACTTCTTCGGAAGCGACCATATGGTTGACTGATTATAATCTTTTAAAAAGAACTGTCCAGAAAGTCGAAAATGACTTTCTGTGACAGTCCTTTTTTTGTCATCAAGTGACTCCGCGTCCACAGGTGTCCATCGCGCGTCTCTCGTAAGCCGTTTCACGTCCAAAGCATGCATGCTGCATAAATCTCTTATTCTATTGGATGTTTGCTAACTATTTGCTATAATAAAAGAATGAATGTTCATTCATTTTATCTTTGTTCAGCAGATAACCCATCTATATGATGAATACAAGCTTTATCTCCTATCCAGTGGATGTACTTAGGCATGCTGATACAAAGATAAAGCCTCCGGCGGATGTCACGGATTTTGAAAGGCGTTAATTGTGCAAGCACAATTCAAAATCCAGACGCAATTACGCCGAGGCGTAATTGATAAAGGGGTGGGATTGTTGAGGATTGCATATATTGAAAACATGGAATTGTGGGCGGAAGAGTTCACATTTTCGGTACCGGTATCCGTCCGTTTTTCTGAGACGGACATGTACGGACATCTAAACAATACAGTCACATTCGCATACTTTGAATATGCGAGGATTGAATATTTGAAGCACGTTGGCCATATGGAAGAATGGCTTGATCCGAAAGGAACGACAATACCGGTTGTTGCCGACCTCCAGTGCGACTATATGAAACAAGTATTTTTCGATGAACAATTGTCGATTTATGTCAAAGCGGCATCTGTCGGCAACAGCTCTGTCGACATCCATTATATGGCGAAGAACGCAAAGGGTGAAATCGCATTTACAGGCAGGGGAACGATTGTTCAAATCGATAGAAGAACAGGTAAATCCGTTCCATGGAAAAACGATCAAAAATCCGGATTTTCCCGGTAAAATGATGAACGAGCCGGCACAGCCTAAACCTTCCTCACATATTGTAAAGTGAACGTGGATAGGAGGGGGCGCGTCTTGACAGGAGAAATGAAAAACCGTTCTTTGCTAACAGCAAGGGAGCGAGAAATCTTTCATCTATTAGTGGATGATCATACGACGAAAGAAATCGCAGGACGGCTCGGCATTAGCGAAAAAACCGTCCGGAATCATATTTCTAATACCATTCAGAAATTAGGAGTATCCGGAAGGGCACAAGCGATTGTCGAATTGTTGCGATTAGGGGAACTGAAACTGAATTAAGCAAATCTATTGTTGTTCCTTTATACATGACTCGTTATGAACCGTCATACACATGAATATGCTCAGCTCCCTGAAAAACATCATATGCTTCTAATCCTTTTTAAAACTGTTGCGTTATATGACGAAAAAGGTGACAATAAGTAGACAGTATTCGTTTTCAGGGAGCTGGTATATGTGACGGAACAAAACGCAATGAGTCTTGAAGGCACTGAGAACATTGCTCAGATGGAAAAGGAACTTCGATATATATCTGGGATCATTAAACAGCAAGGCCGAAAAATTTTAAGCAATTATACGATTACACCTCCACAATTCATTGCCTTGCAATGGTTGTTCGAGCATGGAGACATGACGATCGGTGATTTGTCGAATAAGATGTATCTGGCTTTTAGCACGACGACTGATCTCGTCGATCGCATGGAAAACAACAAGCTCGTCAAGAGGGTGCGTGATGAACAGGATCGCCGTGTCGTCCGCATTCATTTGTTAGGTGAGGGTGAACGCATCATCGAAGAAGTGATCGACAAACGACGGAATTATTTAAGTGCAGTTCTCGAGGATTTTTCAGAAGTGGAAATAAACGAGTTTTCCCGATTGTTGACAAAACTGCACAAAGAGATGATCAAGGATTGAAGATTCCGAATGAAGCACCAATCGGAGTCATTGATTCCGGTGTCGGCGGATTGACCGTCGTTAAGGAAATGCACCAATTTTTACCTGATGAAACCATTATTTATATAGGCGATGATGCGCGTTGTCCATATGGGCCACGTTCAGTTGAAGAAGTTAAGGAATTTACATTGGAGATGGCTGACGCACTTGCCGACATGGGTATCAAGATGTTGGTCGTCGCTTGCAATACGGCTACTGCAGTGACGCTGGATATGTTGCGTGAACGTTATCCATTTCCTGTTTTAGGAGTTATTGAACCTGGGGCCAGGGCGGCCGTGCATGTTTCATCTACCGGAAGTATCGCGGTGTTGGGCACGGTTGGAACGATCAAAAGCAAGGCATATGAGTATGCCATCACCTCTATTTCGGCGAATGCGGAAATTATTCCGCTAGCTTGTCCTGAGTTTGTTCCTCTTGTTGAAAGTGGGCAATACAGGCAAATGGATATTCGGCCGATCATGAAAAGATCATTGGAGCCGATTGTACATTTGGAATTCGATACGGCCATTTTGGGCTGCACGCATTATCCACTTCTACAGGATCAAATTCAGGAACAGCTGCCAATAGGCGTGAATATCGTATCGTCGGCATATGAGACAGTACGGGACGTGGAGAATACGCTATCGGAATTTGGCGTTGCCAACATTTCCGGTGGACGGAAAGAGCCGATATTTTTCACGACAGGGAATTTGGATGGATTCAAATCGATTGCAATTGATTGGCTCGGCATCGAAAATCCCGATGTCAGACATATTGTACTGTGAAGCCTGGAAGCCTATTTAGGCATCCGGGTTTTTGCTATGACGAAAATGTGTATGGTAAGATGAATGCTGAATTCGAATTGTGGAGGGTATCCAAAATGAGACATGATGGAAGAACTGCAGGTATGGGACGGCCGGTAACGATTGAGCCGGATTATTTAATTCATCCTGAAGGGTCGGTGCTGATCTCAGTCGGGAATACAAAGGTGATTTGCACAGCATCCATTGAGGAAAGGGTTCCTCCTTTTCTGAGAGGCAGTGGACAAGGCTGGGTGACAGCTGAATACTCGATGCTCCCTCGTGCGACTGGTCAGAGGACTCATCGGGAATCCTCACGTGGCAAAGTGGGGGGAAGAACGATGGAAATCCAGCGTTTGATTGGCCGAGCTATGCGCGCTGTCATAGACCTTGGTTCGCTCGGCGAACGAACAATCTGGATTGATTGTGATGTTATTCAAGCGGATGGAGGCACACGGACAGCCTCTATTACAGGTGCTTTTGTCGCTATGTGTATCGCTGTTTCCAAAGTGGTGAAGGAGAAGGAATTAAGTCACTTCCCAATCAAAGACTATTTGGCGGCGATCAGTGTAGGAAAGACGGAAGAAGGTATCTTGCTATTGGATCTTGATTATCCTGAGGACTCGGCGGCGGCTGTCGATATGAATGTTGTCATGACCGGCGCAGGAGAATTTGTCGAATTACAGGGAACTGGTGAGGAAGCGACATTCACAAGACAGGAAATGAATGATCTTGTTGAACTTGCGGAATCAGGCATCCAACGATTGATCGGCATCCAAAAGGAGGCGCTTGGCGAGATTGCTACGCTTATTGGAGGAAAGGATGGCGAAGTATGATGAAAAAAATATTGATTGCGACAAATAATAAAGGGAAGGCGAAGGATTTTGAGACGCTATTCGTCCCATATGGTTTTGATGTGCAAACATTGAATGACCTCGAACAGGATATAGATGTGGAAGAGACTGGTGTTACATTTGAGGAAAATGCCATCTTGAAGGCGGAGACGGTTTCGCAAATGTTGGGCATCACGGTCATCGCTGATGATAGTGGACTGGAAATCGATGAGCTCCAAGGGGCTCCAGGCGTCTATTCCGCGCGTTATGCGGGCGAGCCGAAGAATGACGAAGCGAATATAGACAAAGTGCTGTCGGAGCTTCAGGGAGTGCCAGAAGGAGAGCGTACGGCCCGTTTCCGTTGTGTACTTGCCGTTGCGGGTCCTGGTAGGGAAACTGCCACATTTTCGGGAAGTTGTGAAGGATTGATTTTGGAAGAGAGAAGAGGTTCGAACGGCTTCGGTTATGATCCAATCTTCTATGCTCCGGAAAAAGGGCTTGCGATGGCTGAACTGACACCGGAGGAGAAAAGCCAGATTTCTCATCGGGGCGCGGCTCTTCGGCAGTTGAAAGAGCAATTGCCGCAGCTGTTGGATTTATTGGGTGAAGGGCAATGAAGATCATTGTCATGAGCGATTCGCATGGCGATAAGGAAACGGTGAGGACCGTTTCCGCATTGCAGGCGGATGCACTATTTCATTGTGGAGATAGCGAATTGTCATGGGAAGATCCTATTTTGCATACTATTCATATCGTTAAAGGAAATTGTGACAAGGATCAACGTTTTCCAGACTCGGTCATCGTTGAAGTGGGCGGCAAGAAAATTTGGATGGTACATGGGCATGAGCACGATGTCAAACGGACAATGCTGCCGTTGTATTACGGGGCGCGGGAACTTGGAGCTGACATTGTCCTGTTTGGCCATTCCCATTCGTATGCAGCTGAGTTGAAGGAAGGCATATTATTCGTCAATCCGGGAAGCACGCTGCTCCCGAGAGCCGGTAAGCAGCCTACTTTTGCTGAAATAGCATGGAAGGACGGCTATCATATTTATTTTAAAAATATGGATATGGAAACAGTTATTACAGTGAAAATGAAAAATATCGCAAATTAGCATTGACTTTTCCATTGAACCTGCCTATAATAAAATTTGTCGTTAGGCAATCGAATTGCCAAACAACATGTCTCAGTAGCTCAGTTGGATAGAGCAACAGCCTTCTAAGCTGTGGGTCGGGGGTTCGAATCCCTCCTGGGACGTAATCAGTTAAATAGTAGGGAAAATGACCATGACGTTGAAATTACAGCGTTAATGGTCATTTTTTTATTTTTGAGTACATTGAACTCTTTTTTTTCTACATATTACTTTTATTATTGGGGTATGTAATATAAGTAGATGATCAAAATGAAAACAAGGTATTAGAGAACAATTTAGGGAGGGAATTTCACTATGCTGCAAAACTTTGAAGTGATTACACCGTTGTTTGAAGGACAAACTAACGAACGTCTTCAATTTAAACTAACTATTGAAGGAAATGATTACCGAGGTTTATTTCACGACAATGAAGTTCAGTGGTTTCAGCCGCATCCCCATCATAAAATTGGAAACTATGATGAGAACATCATTGAATCCAACGTGCGAAATTTGATTGAAGATTATCGTTCAATAAATTAACGGTTCCTGCTAATGGAAAAGCGATTCAAATGTTACTTTCTACATTTGAATCGCTTTTTATTTTTAACGATACGCCGGCTGATGATTGATAATGGATTCTCATGCTATAATTCTTGAGTGGATGGATTCAACTAACAGGAGACATTATATGTATAATAAGCAGCATTCGATTCAAAAAGTACATAAAATTGATTTGACAGCTTTACTGTTGACTGCTTTATTGACGGCTGTCGCGGGAGAACTTAAACTTATTCCTTTCTATGGAGAGGCGTTCCGCTTTAGTTTAGGAACGATTACTTTTTTTCTGCTCCTCCTCATCAGGCCAGTCGGATCTCTACCATTGACGGGGGTTGTGACCGGCTTGACTGTCGTTGTATTTCGAATCAGCGTTGAAATGACGGCGACATCTGTTTCATTCATGGAAAGCTTTCAGCATCATATGCCTGTCTTGTTGTATTACATTGTATTTACGTTAGGTTTTCATATTATTCGTCTTGACAACTATCGTGCGGCACCACTTTTGTTAGGTACATGGGCGGCATTGTTTGAGTTCATCGGGAACGGCATGGAAAACCTTATTCGAATCTGGTTGCTGAACCGTGAAGCCCTCTTGTGGAAAGACTGGGCATTGCTTGGCGGTGTGGCCATGCTGCGCAGTTTCTTCGTTGTTGGTTTATATAGCTCCTTCATATTGTCTGAGCAGAAAAAACGCGTCCAGGAAATGCTTGGCATCGGTTCGAATCTGTATGCAGAGTCGCTTTATTTACAGAAGTCGATGAATCATATTGAGCAAGTGACAGCTGCAAGTCATGATTTGTACCGGAAATTAAAACAAAAAGACTTGCAAGCTTTGAGTGTGCAGGCGCTGGCCATTGCGCAAGAAATCCATGAAGTGAAAAAAGACTCCCAGCGCATACTGTCGGGATTGTCTACGATTACGAAAGAAACAAGCACGGACCGCTTTTTATTATCCGATCTGTTCGATATCGTAATCACTTCGAACAGGAAATATAGTGACTTGTTGAAGCGCAAGGTCGACTTCCGACTAACGATGAAGGTGGATTATGAAACGAATCAGCATATCCCTTTGTTGGCGTTAATGAACAACGTGACGGCCAATGCTGTTGAGTCGATCACTCACACAGGCGCTGTTGCCATTGAAGTGTTTGAGGAAGCGGAGGATCTAGTAATCATGGTTCGGGACACAGGCAAAGGAATTCCAAAAGAAGATATCCCTATACTTTTTGAACCGGGGTACACGACAAAGTTTAATGAACAGGGAGTGGCGGCAACAGGAATAGGCCTTTCCCATGTTCAACAGATCGTTCAGATGCTCCAAGGGGAGATCCATATTGAAACGCCGGAAAAAGGGACGGTTTTTCAAATTCGGATTCCATTCCATACTATTCGAAAACGAGGTGATTAAACATGCGTTTTTTTATCGTAGATGATGATTTGGCATGCCGAAGAATGCTCGGACAAGTTATTAATGAATATGGACTCGGATATGTGGCTGGAGAGGCGGAAAATGGGGTGAAGGCACTGGCGCCCATACTTTCTATGCAGCCGGACATTGTTCTGATCGACTTTCTCATGCCGCAGCTTGATGGAATCGAAACGATGGAGCAATTGAAAAAGCAGGGGTTCCGCGGGCAATTCATCATGATATCCCAGATCGTCAATAAAGAAATGGTTGGCGAAGCGTATGAAAAAGGGGTGGAGTTCTTTATCCACAAGCCGATTAATCGCGTGGAAGTGCGGAGCGTACTCACGAAGACCAAGGAGAGCTATCAGCTACAACAGTCGCTTCAACTGATTCGAGAATCGCTTGCGAATATCGGTACGGCAGCTGAACAACCTGCACGACAAAGTGTGAGTGATATTGTTCGATTCATCTTAAATGATATGGGGATTATTGGGGAAGCGGGCAGCGATGACATCGTTGCCATCATGGACATGCTGATGCAGCAACAAGACAGGTTCCCTCAGTTGCCGCCGTTAAAGAATCTATATGAGGCGGCCGCTCGGAAAATGGAAAATGCCGATGTAGCGAAAGAAAGTAAAGCGATTGAGCAGCGGATCCGAAGAACTATCGTAGCGGCTGTCAATAATCTCGCCTCAAGGGGAGTCGTCGATTATACATCGCCTCAATTCGAATATTATGCACCGCGCTATTTTGACTTCCAGGACATTCGCCTTCGCATGAAACAAATCGAAGAAGACCTTCCTACACCTTCCCGCGTAAAAATCAATATTAAGAAGTTCCTTCAAGTGCTCTATATTGAAACAGGGGAAAGATATAAGAAATATTGAGCGTATTTCCTGCAAAAAAAATAATGAAGTGTCATGTCGGATTTTGTCGGATTGGGTAAGTCCTCCTTACACTAGTGAAAAGTGAGAAAACGCTTTCATTGGTAGAAGAGGGAGGCACTTATATGAAAAAGAAATTTAGAATACCTTTAGCTTATCAAATACTGATCGGACTAATAGCAGGAATTATCGTCGGAGCGATCTTTTATGGCCACCCCGGCATAGAAACGTATTTACAGCCGCTTGGTACAATTTTTATTAACATGATTAAAATGATTGTCGTGCCGATCATCGTCTCAACATTGATTGTCGGCGTCGCAGGCACTGGCGATTTGAAACAATTAGGCAAACTAGGCGGAAAGACAATGATCTACTTCCAAGTCGTTTCGTTTATTGCTATCATCGTTGGATTATCCGCAGCGAATATTTTCAAGCCGGGTGTGGGCGTTGATATGTCGAAATTGGCTAAAGGCGATATCGACTCGTATGTGCAAACAACTGAAAGTGTACAAAACGAAGGATTCATGGACGTTCTTGTCGGCATCGTGCCGAGCAATATTATTCAATCAATGGCGTCAGCTGATATGCTCGCGGTTATTTTCTTCTCCGTGTTGTTCGGATTAGGGGTAGCTTCTATCGGTGAACGTGGAAAGCCTGTACTTGCCTTTTTCCAAGGTACTGCAGACGCGATGTTCTGGGTGACAAACTTGATTATGAAATTCGCGCCGATTGGTGTATTCGGTTTGATCGGTGTGACGGTATCGAAATTCGGACTCGAATCATTAGTGCCGCTCGGTAAATTGATGATTCTTGTGTATGTAACAATGATTTTCTTCGTCATCGTTGTATTGGGCGGAATTGCGAAGATTGTTGGTTCGAGCATTTTCAGTATTATAAAACTATTGAAAGATGAACTGATCTTAGCTTATTCGACATCCAGTTCTGAAACTGTTTTGCCGAAGCTTATGGAGAAAATGCAGAAATTCGGTTCGCCGAAAGACATCGTGTCGTTTGTGATTCCGACGGGCTATTCCTTCAACCTGGACGGCTCGACATTATACCAAGCACTTGCAGCAATCTTCATCGCACAAATGTATGGAATTGATTTGAGCGTTATGGAACAGGTCACATTAGTGTTAGTGCTGATGATTACTTCTAACGGTATTGCAGGTGTGCCGGGCGTTTCCTTTGTTGTATTGCTCGCAACGCTAGGCACAGTCGGTATTCCTTTGGAAGGGCTGGCGTTTATCGCAGGTGTTGATCGACTGCTCGACATGGGCCGAACGGTCGTGAACGTGCTTGGAAATGCATTGGCTACGGTTGTTATGGCGAAATGGGAAGGTCGTTTCCGAACAGAAAATCATAGCAAACATACGCCGGCTGACCCGGTTGGTGAAACATTCTAATTGGAAAGAAATTAATTAATCCACATATAAACTATCTAGAAACGATCAAAAACGTTGTTGTATAAGCGTTTTTGGTCGTTTTTTTGCGTTTTGGCAAACTCTTGACATGGGGAAACTGAAGGTGTATATTTACTAAATCAGTAATTTAGTAATTTAGTAAAAGGAGAGTTTTCAAATGAAAATACCAACACATCTAAAGCATAAGCCGGTTATCGTTGCTGAAAATTATGCCAATATCGACGGACGTACTGCCTATAAAACAGATGCACAAGGGCTGTCACTAGGGTTGGCGCAGTGGAATGATCGTGGGAAAGTGGATATTTCCGCAAAAGTATGGAGACATACAGGAGGCAAGTGGTCACGTCAATCTGAAGAAATGCCGCTTCACCGTGTTCTTGACCTGGCAATATTGGTATGTGAGTCCCAGCTTTATTTCAAGGATGCATATCGCTATAACGATTTATATGACCCGGAGAATCCGATCATTAAACGTGTTGGCCTGCAAGGCGATGCGATGACGGTGGAAGTTTGCACTGATAATGAGCAAATCAAAGAGGATATTCAATTATTCAATCAAGCCCTTAGTGATGATGGTGAATTAATTGGAGAACGTTTGCGTACACTGTCACGCATATTAAAAGAAATGGGATATTAATCGGAAGCTAAGAGGATGACTTTAAAAGAAAGATGGATTGAAATTTAGGGAAAATAATGAAACGTGAACTCTTGCTGTCTTGAGTCAATTAAAGACGCCTCAATACGGCTATTCATTAGTCCGATGTCTTGAAAAGGCAGGCGTAGCCATTGAGCAAAGTACGTTATACCCGCTTCTTCGCCGCTTGGAGAATCAGGAGCTATTGACGAGGAAACTCCTTTGTGTACATACGAAAAGTTAGTCTCTTGAAAATCTTTGGAATAGGGACAACTTTGCTAGGAATAGATTGATTCAGTACGTATGCATACAAGGGGGAGATTCGTATGTATTGGAATGAAGAGTATCAAAGCGATGGTCCTAACATTTCGCCTATGGAGTTTGTGGAACGGTCATTGGAAGAAATTCAGTTTTGGTCCAGGATCATGAAAGAACATTCCTTATTTCTAAGGTTAGGGTTTAGATGTGAAGATACACAACTAATCGCAGAAGCAAATCAATTTTATCATATATTTGAACGGATTGAACAACAGTCGCATGCTTATACGAATCAAACAGACCCTATGACTATCAGAAGGTTCAATTCGGAAGTTCAGGTGGCAGCGGCGAATATTTACGCTTTTAAACGAAAAGTGTTAGGGTTGATCCTCTCATGTCAGTTGCCGGGCGGAAACAATTTCCCTCTATTGGTTGACCATGTTAGTAGGGAAGCCAATTATTTCAGAAAGCGCCTCATTGAGTTGAACGAAGGTAAATTGAAACCGCTTGCTGATGCAATCATCAAAGAGAATGTGTTCTTTTTACGAATTATGGCCGATCATGCAAAGTTCATCGGGCATCTGCTCGATCCTTCGGAAAGAAAGCTAGTCGATGTCGCAAGGAATTTCAGCAATGATTTCGATGAATTGTTGTTCCAAGCACGAGATTTAGACGGGATGAGACCATACTCTCAAACAGTTCCCTTGTTAGACCAATTCCTAGATCAAAATCGGGTGTCTGTAGTTTCCCTTCGAGATTTCAAAAAGACGGCGAGAGAATTGATTGAAGAATGTAAAATAAAAAGCATTATCCATCCATTATTAGCAGACCACGTTTATCGCGAAGCGGATCATTTCCTTACGATTATCGATATGTTCGATGCGCATCTTACCGGGGCGAATGCATAAATGAATAATAAGGACAACAACAGTCGTCTATTCTTTGATTTACATCGAATAGACGGCTGTTTTTTACTGCTCATTATCCGATATTTTATACTAATAATGCAAATATGATTTTTGTTGACGGCATTGGGAAAATTGTCTACTATATGGATAATGGTGCTTAATACTTAAAAAAACACTGATATTGTGTGCGACGAACAGCCATTCTTACGTGGGCGACTAGTGCAACCGACTCTTTATATCCGTAAAGATCGGTTTTTTTAATGGTAATAGGTGAAGAATAGCAGAAAAGGATGAGGGGGATTAATATGAGGCTATTCAAAAGAAAAACGAAGCCTTGGACAGAATTTCTGGACAACATCAATTCAGCTAATGAGATTTCCTCAATGGGTGAAAGGGTATCTGAAAGACTGTTATTTATGGGTGTCACTCAAGAGACGATAGCTCATGTTCAAGAAGTGTTGCCGATACTTTTGCCGCATAAAGAAGAGATTGTAGATAGATTTTATCGACATATTATGAGTGTCGATCATTTTAAGCAAATGATTACGAAGCATTCCACGGTTGATCGTTTACGAAATACGATGGATAACTATGTAGATCAGCTTCTTCATGCAAACGTCGATATGGATTATATACGGACGAGAATCATTGTCGGCCAAGTGCACAGCCGTATTCACTTGACAGCTGAGCACTTTATAGCCGCGCATCACTTGCTCATTCAAAATATGACGACGATTCTGATGGAAAAACTTCATCATCAGCCAACTAAAATGATTAATTCCGTCCTTGGAATTGGGAAACTTGCTGCCTTCGATCAGCAACTGATCGTTGAAGTGTATATGGAGGAAACTTTCAAATCGTTTCTGTTTGACGTTTCTGATGTTTTGAATGATTTGACGAAGTTGGATACGACAAAGATGTTGATTGCTGAAATGGATAAGGTTGTAAATGGAAGTCAAAATATTACAGCGGCTACAGAAGAGATGAGCGCATCCGTTATGGAAGTAGCCGACCAATCCATCAAAGTGGCGGAAAATACAGAGGAAGCCGTAGATTCTGCCGCAGAAAGTAAAGATATTATTAACAAAGCGTTGGAAGACATTCAAGAAGTGGGTAACGTTTACACCGGCGTGATTCGCCAAGTCGATCAGCTGAATCATGAAATCGAACAAACACAAAGTGTTATCAAAGTTATCCGTGAAGTGACTGACCAAACGAATCTTCTTGCTTTGAATGCAAGTATTGAGGCGGCTAGAGCGGGAGAATATGGGAAAGGCTTTGCAGTCGTTGCAGAGGAAGTAAGAAAACTGGCGGAACATACAAAAACCCAAACGATACAAATAACTGGAAATCTGGAGTCGTTGCAAAGGGTTTCCCACCAAGTAACACGACAAATTCGAGATACTGAAAACTTGGTCAATCGTAGTGTTGCTGAAGCGCAAAATGCTGACGAGGCGCTGGAAAGGATTGTTTCGACGATGCAAACAATCAACGAATCGACTTCGCAAATTGCCACAATGACGGAAGAGCAGACGTCTGCAATAATGGATATTGCCCATCGCAATTCAGAGATGCATGATCTTGGCTTGATATCCCAAGACGTTGCGAGGGGAACGGCAAATGTAATCTACGATCTGAGCATGCAGATGGACGAGTATCGTCGGACTTTCTTCGAAACGAATATTAGGTTAAATTCCAAAGATATTATCAAAGTAGCAAAAACTGATCATCTCCTTTGGAAATGGCGAGTGTACAATGTCCTGTTAGGATTGGACGATGTTGATACACAAAACGCTGCAAACTATGAAACTTGTAGACTTGGATTATGGTATTATGGAGACTTATCTCATGAACTTAAAAACCAGCCGACTTTCCGGCAATTGGAAGAACCTCATAAAGCTGTTCATTACTTTGCCAAACAAGCTGTCCAAAGCTTTGAACAGGGCAATCTGTCCGAAGCGGAAAATGCTTTTAAACACCTTCAAAGAGCGTCCGATCAAGTTATTGCTTTACTATCAGAGTTGGAAAAGTTGTTATGAAATCAAAACAAAAGCCGAACGTCGGTATAGTGCCGGTATTGGCTTTTTTGTTTGAAAGTGAATATATACAAGTAAGAAATGAATAATTCATTTCCGGTTGGAAAATGCTATATGGTATAGTGGATGGATGAAAGAAGGTGAATCCAGTGAGACATAGATATGGAAGGCTTGTAAAAAAGGATAATGTCGTCGTGTTTCCTGGCGCCTTGGAACGGCTGATCGAAAGAGGGCTCGATGCGGTCGAAGATACGGACTACGCAGAAGCTGTAGAGGCCTTCGGGCAAGCGTATCACTTCGATTCCGACAATACCCGCATATTGGCGCCATACGCGGTTTCTTTATATGAAACAAAAGATTTTCCTTTAGCGAAAGAAGTGGCAACAAAATTACTACATAGCGGCACAACGGATTATCTTGACGCCATGGAATTGTATTTGGCCATCAGCATCCAATTACAAGATTATGACGAAGTGGAAATGACGATTGAAGCCCTTCTTGATGAAGATATCGTCCCGCCTGACATGGTGAATAAGTTCAACTACTTACGGGAGTTAAATAAGAGACTTTCCTATCGATATTTACGGGAGGACTTGGAACCTCGAAAATTCGATACGTTCACCATGGAGGAATTCTTGGAAGGAACGACTGAAACGCAACAAAAAATGCTTGCTGAATTTGAAAACAGTGAATTAGATAGGGCGACCCAAATTCTGTTGTCACAAATTGTCGAAAAGGAAAGCCTTCATCCGATTGTCATAACGTATGCGCTTGTGCTTCTGCGTGATTCCGGCTATGAAGGGGAATTGACGGTCCGTAAATTTGGACAATCAAAACAGGTCATCCCTGCAGAACTCGAACTTCCCAGTCAGGACGAGCGCTCCATCGATGTGGTCAATCAAATCGGCATCCTATTCGAGAAGGATCCAACACGCATGCAGATGGCGATCGACGCAAGTCTTCGGTATGGCATCGTTGCCTATCCATTTTGTTGGGATGAATTTTCAACTACTGACGTTGCTGATGCGTATACACAATACATAGAGAGCATGTTTACTGGGGAGCCTGTCATTGCAACAGAGCTGAATTCCATGATCAGATCTGTTGATCAACAGACAGAAAGGTAATATGCAGGAAATCTGTTGAAAGATCGAAAGACTATGATATACTGTAATGGTTGTAAATAGCGTATAAACGTGAGAAAATATACTGGTCATAATGATTCGGAGGTATTTAAATGTCTGTTAAATGGGAAAAAGAAGAAGGCAATAAAGGAACGCTCACAGTTGAAGTTCCTGCTGAAAAAGTAGACGCCGCATTGGACGAAGCATTCAAGAAAGTTGTAAAGAAAGTCCAAGCGCCTGGATTCCGTAAAGGGAAAATGCCTCGCAAAATGTTTGAAAGAATGTATGGCGTAGAATCGCTATATAATGATGCGCTTGATATCATCCTGCCTGAAGCCTATTCAAATGCTCTTGATGAAGCGGGTGTAGAACCGATTGCTCAACCAGAAATCGAAATCGATGAAATGGAAAAAGGCAAAACGCTCGTATTCAAAGCACATGTTACATTGAAGCCTGAAGTGAAGCTTGGCGACTATAAAGGTCTTGAAGTAACACGTCAGGAAACTGAAGTGACAGACGAAGAAATCGAAGAGCAATTAAAAGATCGCCAAACAGCATTAGCTGAAATGGTTGTAAAGGAAGACGGCGCTGCTGAAAACGGTGATACTGTCAACCTCGATTTCGAAGGATTCGTTGATGGCGAAGCTTTCGAAGGCGGCAAAGCGGAAGGGTACGATCTTGAAATCGGATCGGGTTCATTCATCCCTGGTTTCGAAGAGCAAGTCGTGGGTATGAAACAAGGCGAAGAAAAAGACGTTGAAGTTTCTTTCCCTGAAGAGTATCACGCAGCAGAATTGGCTGGCAAACCAGCTGTATTCAAAGTGAAAGTGCATGAAATCAAGTCGAAGGAAGTTCCTGAGCTTGATGATGAGCTTGCAAAGGAAATCGATGAGAACGTCGAGAGCCTTGAAGAGCTTCGCGCAAAAATGAAAGAACAGACGGTCGAAGAGAAGAAGACCGCATCTGAAACAGCAATGCGTGATGATCTTGTAGAAGCAGCAGCACGCAACGCTGAAATCGATATCCCTGAAGTGATGATCGATTCCGAAGTGGACCGTATGATGGATGAATTCGGTCAACGCCTTCAAATGCAAGGTATGAACCTCGACCTGTACTTCCAATTCTCTGGTCAAGATGAAGCTGCATTACGTGCACAAATGAGAGACGATGCACTTAGCCGCGTCCGCGTTTCCTTGACACTTGAGGCAATCGGAGCTGCTGAGGATATTAAAGTAACAGAAGAAGAAATCAACGCAGAACTTGAAAAAATGTCTGGGCAATTCGGTATGGAAGTTGACCAAATCAAACAGACATTGGGTGGAACAAAAGTGCTTGAAAACGACTTGCGTTTCAACAAGACAGTTGAATTCCTAGTTGAAAATGCAAAAGTCGCTGAATAATAAGTAATGAAAAATGCAAGGTGCGGGTTCCCGTGCCTTGTTTTTCATAGGTAAGGATTTATTGGGCAACTATAGAGGGTAAGTTCTAAATAGTTGATAAAACCGGGGGAATCTTGTAAGATTGTCACTTGAATAGGGGTGAGCTTGATGTTCAAATTTAATGACGAAAAAGATAATTTGAGTTGTTCTTTTTGTGGTAAAACCCAAGACCAGGTGAGAAAGCTTGTTGCCGGTCAGGGTGTTTATATTTGTGATGAGTGTGTTGAACTTTGTGCGGAAATTGTCGAGGAGGAAGTTGGCCTTGATGAGCACTTCGAGCTTAAGGATGTTCCGAAACCGCGTGAAATCCAAAGCATATTAGATGAATATATTATCGGCCAGGATCGCGCTAAAAAATCATTGGCCGTTGCAGTTTACAACCACTACAAACGGATCAATACGAATAGCAAAGTCGACGACGTGGAAATCGCGAAGTCGAATATCGTTCTGATTGGTCCTACAGGTAGCGGTAAAACGTTATTGGCTCAAACATTGGCGCGTATTCTTGATGTACCGTTCGCAATTGCGGATGCAACTTCATTGACCGAAGCTGGCTATGTCGGTGAAGATGTAGAAAATATTTTATTGAAACTGATTCAGGCAGCTGATTTTGATATCGAACGTGCTGAAAAAGGAATCATCTATATTGATGAAATCGATAAAGTTGCCCGGAAATCAGAGAACGCATCGATTACACGTGACGTATCCGGAGAAGGGGTGCAACAAGCCCTCCTGAAGATTCTGGAAGGCACTGTCGCTAGCGTTCCACCACAAGGCGGACGTAAGCATCCTCACCAGGAATTCCTACAAATCGATACGACAAA
>NZ_LQYA01000183.1 GCF_001531445.1 Sporosarcina koreensis | reverse complement strand
CACAAGCGGTGGAGCATGTGGTTTAATTCGAAGCAACGCGAAGAACCTTACCAGGTCTTGACATCCCGCTGACCGGTGTAGAGATATGCCTTTCCCTTCGGGGACAGCGGTGACAGGTGGTGCATGGTTGTCGTCAGCTCGTGTCGTGAGATGTTGGGTTAAGTCCCGCAACGAGCGCAACCCTTGATCTTAGTTGCCAGCATTCAGTTGGGCACTCTAAGGTGACTGCCGGTGACAAACCGG
>NZ_LQYA01000182.1:5378-9629 GCF_001531445.1 Sporosarcina koreensis | reverse complement strand
CACCACTGCCAACCGCTTCGCCGGATGTAGGCGGGGTTCCAACTGATCCTGGAAACTGTCCATCGGTCGGCGGCTTCCCTCCGGAAATGATGTCTCCTGCCTTCAGGAATTCCCCATAAGCTGTACCATTCAACGTACTTGGAATTAAAAACAATCCTTTATTTTCAGCAGTTACGGGAACGATGACCGTTCCCGAAGTTAGAGTGAATTTACCTTCAAATGCCTTGCCATACGTGTAGACCTCTCCAGGGACCATGAATTCCCCGCCGGTAATTGCTTCACCGCCCGTGATCGCTTCGCCGCCGGTAATCGGGTCAGTGATATCAATCGATTTTCCAGCTTTCAACCAGTCTGCCATTGCAATCCCCGGCAATATCGTCCAGGAGAGGATGACCGTCAGCATGAAGATGGCAAACGTTCTTCTCAACTTTCTACTATTCAAATTCATCCTCCTTTCTTAGTCAGGAGTGTTTTGTAAATATTTTTCTTCCAAAGCTTGAATTGCTTCCGTGTATTGCAACTCATTCATGCTTTTCAGATCGGCTCTCAGTGCATCGTATTCTGCTTGCATCCAATCATGGTAAGCTGTATTTTTCGTACGTAAATAATCATGGCTTTCTTTCGACATTACTTTTTTCTTTTGATATAAGTACTGAATTGTGAATCCGACACGCTGGCGTTCATTCACAACTTTCTTATATTCTTTCGAATCGTATTTGAAGATTTCCAGACCGTTAGAGACACGTTGGCCGCTTAACTTCTGGCCTTTATCCTTTTTCCAATCAGCCCATTTTTTTGCAACTTCTTTGGCCTGATCCAGTTCATCCTGAAGGGACTCTGCATCCTGGACGTCCTGATACGTCCCGTCTACCGCTTTTGCAACTGCCTTCAACTGTTTCTGCCCTTCATTGTCCACATTAAAGCCGATAACGTTGATGATCGGGGTAATCTCCGAATCATACAATGCTTTTGCAGCAGCAACAGGATCGTCGTCACAAGTGGAGATGCCATCACCTACGAGGTAGACGATATTCGTATTGTTCTCACCGTCAAATTCCGCCAGATCCTTCTGTGCCTCTGCCAGTGCAAGTTCAGTCGGTGTCCAACCCGCCGGCTTCATTGGATCAAGCGATTGCTGGAAAGCAGCTTTATCATAAGGCTGAAGCGGATAAATCAAATCACTGCTTGAACAAGACATCGCCTTATCGGCGGAACTGCCTGTTCCTTTATGTCCGTAGACGCGCAGACCGACATTCGCGTCCTTCGGCAAACTTTCTAAAAATTGGAGAATCGCCTTTTTAGCGGCTTCCATTTGGGTCTGCCCGCCAACGTATTTCCCCATGCTTCCCGAAGCATCCAAAATGACAAGTACATTTAGATTTTCTTTGAATTCCATTCGGGGGTTCCCAATATCCGGTTCCCCGATTCCTTGGAATTTCAATTTTGCAATTAACTCCTCAGGTCCCATGAAATCCTGTTGAAAAGTAGCCAAAAGTTCATTATAGAAATGATCCAATTCATTTTCTGTCGGATTGCCCGATATATCCGGCAAATCCTTTGTTAATTCATCGATTTCCTTTTGATCTTCTGAATCCATAGTATTCAAATAAGTTGTGTGGCCCGGCAACCTTTCAGCCAATTCAGCCAAGGATTGAGGAAGCGGGGCAGCAGTCACTTCTTCAACTGCACCTTCCTCAGCTTCCTCGTCATCTTCGGAATTTCCATCGACATTGTCCTCGTCTTCACTTGCATCAGATACAGTTGGTTCGTCTGCGACAACTTTTTCATTTTCGTTCTTCTTATCGCTGCATGCCGTCACCGCTAAAAGGAGCATGAGCATGAAGATGAATGCAACAACTCTTTTTCTATTCATGACTACTCCTTATCAATTCCGATTCGAATTACTCGCCTACCATGCCGCTGATTTTAGTAATGATGTTTCCAACTAGTTCCGTAATCGATTCACTTTGACCACTCAAAGCAGTTGAGACAATTCCAAGTACCAAAATGAGCAATGCTGCAATCCCTAGCCACTCAAGCGACTGTGCTCCCGTCTCGTTTTTCACAGGTGCCGTCATCTTCGTCCAAGCCATCATCAATTTCTCTTTCATCTTCAATTCTCTCCTTAAATAAATGTATTTTAGTTGAATAACTCGAAAATCCCTTTGTTCTGGTTGAATATATTTATAATCATCAAGCCTCCGATTAGGACGAGGGCAGAAGGCAACACGAGGAAAGTAGTCACAAGTGTCACTTTCGGCGATGCTTTGGCAGCCTTCTCCTTGATCAATTCTTTCTTTAACTTCCTCATCTCTTCAGCTTGTTGTTTAAACGTGTCCGCAATCGGAACTCCCAATCGTTCCCCTTGCAATAGTGATTTGATCAGAATTTGGAACTCTTTGCTGTCGTTGCGATCGAGCAATGATTTATATGCTTCCGCCCGTGGAACTCCGACGCTCAACTCCTGAATGAAACGGCCGAATTCCTCTTTGACAGGTCCCTCGAAATAATGCACGATGTCTCGAAGCGCCTGGTCCATCCCTACTCCCGCCTGCAATGTGACACTCATTGTGTCAAGAAAGTCAGGTAGCTGGTACGAAATCTCCTCTTGCCTTTTTTTCGCCTTCGATCTGAGCCAAAGGACAGTTCCGCCAAAACCCGCTATCGGCATAAGAATAAGCATGAATTGAGACATCGGAAATCTAAGGATGAATAAAATGCCTCCCATGAAAAAACCTGCAATCAGCATGAATATTTTCAACCCTTGGAAACGGGCGACCGTCAATTCGTATGGATATCCCGCTTGTATTAGGAGCTTTTTAACTTCTACGTTTTCACTGAAGAAGTTGACACGCTGTCCAAGATCGGAAAAATCATCGGCAAACTTGAAAAGCCTTTCCAATACTTTTTCTTTTCTTGACTTCTTCTTGCGTACCCATGTTTCGATATAGACGGATTCATCAATTTCCTCACGCAGATTCCTTTTTTCGTTCAAATAAACATAGTAAGCTCGTAACGAGATTCCGATGGTCGCGACGACTAAAAAGGTAAATAATGCAATTACGCCATCCATTCATTCACACCCTGATATTCGTAATTTTCCTGACGACGACAAATGTCAGCACGGTTCCAAAAAGGAAGAACGTCAATAGAATCAATCCAATCCCAGTAAACAAAGGGTCGAGGAAACCGTCGATAATATTGTTCATCATGAGCACCAAGAAGATTGGTATGACAGGAACAAGTGTTGAGACATATCGTTGTTCCGCAGTCATCGTCTTCACTTCTTGCTTCAGTAATTTCCGTTCGTCTAGCGTCTGGCTCATCTCATCAAGTACGGCGGACAAATTGCCCCCCGCCTTTTTCTGGATGAGCATCGTCGCGGCGAACAATTGAAATTCCTTATGGTCGATACGTCTTTCCATCGTCCTGAGCGCTGCCTGGAATTCGATGCCTAACGACAGCT
Organism: Sporosarcina koreensis; assembly: GCF_001531445.1. Classification (GTDB taxonomy): domain Bacteria; phylum Bacillota; class Bacilli; order Bacillales_A; family Planococcaceae; genus Sporosarcina; species Sporosarcina koreensis_C. The sequence continues at coordinate 6,163 of NZ_LQYA01000182.1, read as the reverse complement.
CATGTGCCATCCGTTTAAATTCGCTTTTTGCAGGCTCATTGATTTCCTGTGTGACGAGCTGGATCCCTTGATTCAACGTCATTCCGGACCTTGTCGAGTTGGCGAGCACCCGGCAGATTTCAGGCAACTGGTCGATGAGCATTTGTTTTTTCTTATTCTTCCTGAGAAGGAATAAAAGCCTCCGCGCCCCTTCGATGAGCAACAGCCCGATGAACAATGCCGCAAGTAGTGACAACTGAAAGAAGTTGACGAGCATGAAGACGATCCCCATATACCCGACAATCAGAGCGCCAAAAAATTCGGATGGGGTGAATGGAATGTTGGCATCCACAAGCTTAGGCTCCAATTCTTTTGCCGTCGCTGTCTCATCAAATTTCGTGCCGACAAGGACGATGACACTTTTCCGCTTTTCCCCGTCCAAGTAAAATTGCTCGACTTCCTTCCGCCACTCTCTTTTCGACTTCCGGTAATCGAGAAGGAAATAGATTGCGATCAGAAAGACGAAGACGGTTGCTGCCGCAATGGACGCTTCTACCATGTCGCGACCTCCTCCTTCACCCGGAAATCCGACTCTTCCATATGGATGCCGAAAATTCTGAGGCGCTCAAGGCATGCAGGGATTTCGCCGGTTGCCGTAAAGTGTCCAAGGACCGTCCCGTCTTCCAGCATGCCGGTCCGCTTGAATTTGAAGATTTCAACAATCCGGAACGTACCATCATCTTCATTTTTCTGCACTTCCGAAATGGAGATGATTTTTCGCGTCCCGTCCGTCAAGCGAGTCGCCT
>NZ_LQYA01000182.1:0-5361 GCF_001531445.1 Sporosarcina koreensis | reverse complement strand
CGAGCGCACCGACGATATATTCCCGAATGACAGTCGAAGGCAGATCCATGCCCGCCATGATGACCATCGATTCGACACGCCGCATCGCATCGGCAGGCGAGTTGGCATGGACTGTCGTCAAGGACCCTTCATGTCCCGTATTCATCGCCTGAAGCATGTCGAACGCTTCCCCGCTTCGGACCTCACCGACAATGATTCGGTCCGGACGCATCCGAAGCGCGTTCCGCACGAGATTGCGGATTGTCACTTCCCCCTTTCCTTCCACGTTTGCCGGTCGTGCTTCCATGCCCACGACATTCGGTCGGTCGAGACGCAACTCAGCAGAGTCCTCAATCGTAATGACCCGTTCGCCATGTGGAATGGAAGCGGCGACGACGTTCAAAATCGTCGTCTTCCCGGAGCCGGTACCACCGGAAATAAGGGTGTTCATCTTCCCTTTCACGACGCCTTGCAGGAATCTTGCCATCGTTTCATTCAATGAATCGAAACCTAGCAGATCTTCCATTTGGAAAGGCTCTTCCCGGAATTTCCGAATGGATACCAATGTCCCTGAAAGGCTGACAGGCGCAATGACGGCGTTGACACGGCTGCCATCGGGCAATCTGGCGTCAACCATGGGGGAGCTTTCATCGACACGTCTTCCTAAAGGTGCGACAATCCGGTCGACGATATGCCGAACATGTTCATCATCCCTGAATGCGACATCCACCATTTCAAGACGACCCATCTTCTCGATATACACTTCATCGAAACCATTGATGAGAATTTCAGTAATCGTGGGATCTTTGATAAGCGGCTCCAGCGGCCCATAGCCGACTGCTTCGTCAAGGATCCTTGTGATCAAAAGATCTTTATCATTCCGTGAGATGATCACTTTCTCTTCGGACATGAAATGAGAGACATACTGCTCGATCCGTAGACGCATTTCACCAGATGATAATTGGGTGAGTGCCTCCAGATTCGTATCCCTCAGCAATCTCGCTTTGTAGTGATCGACCAATTCATCGACAAGATGATTTTCATACTTATAAGAGGACGATTGCTGTTTTGCCAATTTCTCTTTGCGCCGTTCGAATAAAGAACTCATCCTTCACCACCTCCTACTGCTTTGCGACTTGACGGGCGAATTTCCGGATATCCTTGGCAAACGGAATCAGTTTCCTCTCCTTGGCTTGCTTCCGAACCGGCTGCCCCTGATTGATGAATGATTGAAGACCTTTCGTGTCTTGCCTAATCGAAGCGATGATCGGGTGGCGCAGCACATTTTTCAAATCCTTCTGTTTCACTTCATAGTTCTTCGATAATTTATTCAGAGCGATTTCCATACGGCTCGTCAGGACAAGCCCGAGCCTTTCCGACAACTCCTCGTACTGTTTCATGATTTTTAATGAAGGGGTGTCCGGAGTAAGGACGTAATAAATCTTATCCGACTCCTCCATCGCCGTAACGACGAGCCCGTTAATTGAGGACGGCAAATCTACGACGACATAATCGAATGATCGTCTGCATGTCCGAAGCAACTTAGCGATGAATTCCTCATCTAGTGTTTCAAGTATTTCTGCATCACATGGACTGATTAGGACTTCCATTTTGGAATGCTCCTGCGTTTGGGAAACGTTCCGGATATGGCTTTCGTTCAGCTCTTCAATGACGGGCTGCAAGTCGGCAAGCGATCGGTTTGATTCGATGGAAAGCAATGTTTCGACGCCGCCGAACTGCCCGTTCAAATCGATGAGAATCACTTCTGCTGATGACTCGAGCTTCATTGTTTGTGCGAAAGATGCAGCGAGCAGTGAACAGCCACTCCCCCCTTTCCCGCTATAGAATGAAACGATCCTCCCTCGGCCGCGTCCAAAACTAGCCGTAGCCGACTCTTCGTTTTTCGCCTTCTTAGCCTCGTAGCCTTTGACCATGTTCGGGAATCTGCTTGAGAATAGGCCCGCCTCTTCCGGAAAGACGAAAAACTCATCTGCTCCCGCCCTCGTCATATTGCGTAGCAAACCAAAGTCGGATGCATTCGCAATGAACAGGATGAGTGCATTCGGATTGATGATTTTCAGCATTTGAACGACTTCGACCGATGTATCGGCTTCCGTCTGACCAAAGACGACGATGTGCGCCATTTCGCGATTCATTTCCCTCACTGCTTCATTCGAACGTACACCAATGACCTGCTCCGATTTCGTCTCGGCAATGGTTTTCAACTGCGACATAAGCGCATCGTCATCAGAGACGATCATAATATTCAACTTATTTTCCAACTGCCTCACCCTTCGATAAGTGACTGTCCACCTTTATTCTACTGAATATTCCGACTTTAAATCTGGTGATTCTTCTGTTTTATCTGCTCCGCCATCTTTACTTTCAGTGTCTTTTGCAGCCGATCCTTCAGACTGTTCGCTGGCTGGTTCCTCTACTGGCTCTTCCTTTTCCACTGAATCTGTTTCACTGTCGGATGTTTCTACTGCGTCTCCAAATGAAGATGCCTGCCCGACGTTCGCCTTCAACACACGGATATGCTCGGCGTAATTTTGCATATGTATTAAGCTAGGTGCCTCGTCAGCCGTCACTTCCACCGCGATTCCGGAGAAATTGTCATTTGTTCCTTGCGCGAAAGCGACTAACACGTCTTTCATGAAGACCTGTGTCTTCTTCTTTCCATTGTCATTTGTCGAAACGATGATGTCGACCCGGTCCAAAGCCGTCAGCACCTGATCGAACTGGATCTTATCCGTCCGATACATCGTGACGAGGCGATTGTTGGCATCCTGCAGATTTGAAACTGGCTTGATCATGTTTTTCGTAATGATGTCCCCTGGATTCAATGGGACGATTGATACTTGATGTTCGAATTCGTCTGCGGAAAGTATATGGCTATCCGTTACGAACTTATTGGGGATATCCATTTTCGTCACTTGTGAAGCTGCAATCGGTGATCGGGAAGGGATCGATCCCTTAGCAATGTAAATCGATGTCATTCCACCTAAGTCCGCATTCAATTCTTTGACCTTTTCCAGCACGAGATATCCTGTCACAGCAGCTAATATGAAAGCCAGTATTAAAAATATCGCCGCACGCCTCTTTGCCTCTAACATCCCAATCCCTCTTTCATCCTAACGAAATCCGGAAACCTCCCACTCTATCTCTCGTTTGGTAGATTCCTATGTTCATTATTAATATCATTGTGTCGAATGTATGTCAAAATCGTGACAGACGGGCTCTAAACTCGCTGAGACATTAGACATTGGACTAAAGGGAAGTATTGGTTGTGCAAGTTTTTCCAAAATCATTTCGCTTGAGGGCCTATGGAGAAAAACAAGGTCAAAAATCATATTTTCTTTTGTCATTCGCAACTTATGAATCATTTTCCATTTTCTGAAAACCTAGAATTGAAGATATTTGATTTCAAGACTATGGTAATGCTAGCTAAGTTGCTTTTTCCGTATATTTGGAGGATAAAAATTGTTATTGTTGTATAGGATTGTCGCCTCATTGTAAGTGTGTTTTTGAAAAATGCAACGTACTTACAAACGATAAAAAAGACTAGAGGCTCCTCTAGTCTTTTTTTCATTATGAAGCCTTTTTCAGATCTTCTGAACCGGCACTTTGCCAGATCGATTGCACCCATTCAGGATGATCAATGAACGGGTTTCGGTTACCTTGCCATTGTTCGATTGTTTTGTTGCGGTTTCTTTCAAAAGCATCGACAGGGTCCATTTCATGCCATTCCAATAGGACGGAGAGCTTTCCATGGTATGGATTGCTGCCATTGTTCAGGCGTTCATTCAACTCCAAGTCAACGCGGTCGCCCGGTTCGTAACGGGTAGCCATATAGAACAGCATCCTTGCTACGTCACCTTTCACGCGATCGGGCGGTTCCCATGAGTTAGCGGACTTGAAACAGCCATCACAGCCTTTTACTGCATTTCCGCCATAGTCGAAATCCAAGTTGCCGCGAGCGCTATTCACCTGGACGTCAGTCGGACGCAAATGGTGGATATCTGTTCCAGGTCCTTTGCTCGTACCGAAGTCGCCGTGCGATTTTGCCCATACGTGCTCCCTGTTCCAATCACCGACATTTCCGCCGTTCCGATCTTTGGAGCGCGAATCCCCTGAATAGAGCAGAATGACGTTGTTCGGATTGTTCGGATCCTTATCTGTCTCCTTCAACGCTTCCCATACTTCCGCATACGACAGCTGGCGATGGTCAGAAATGATGTCGTGGAGTGCCGCTTTCAATTCCTGCCCTTCCTTTCCGATTGCATTTTTGTAGTAGCTGTCCGCCGGCACTTCCTCGTTTGTAACAATGACAGAGAAGCTTGTTGTTACAGATTTATCTCCATCCCTCGCAGTGACCCCTACGATGTGGCTGCCCTCTTCGAGATTCAAAGTGAGGACATTTGTCAGGAGATCGACTGTTCCTTTCGTTGCCGAAAACGTCAGCTTATCGCCATCCGGGTCACTGAAGTGTTCGGAGAGGGCGATTGAAATCGACTCTCCAGGTTTCACTTCCTGGTTCGGAATCGGTTTCAAAACGGTAGGTGCGTTGTTTACTACAGGCACGCCGATCCGCTTCCCTTTCGAATTGTAGAAGATGACTCCGGAAGGGTCTGCCCCTTTGACAAAGTCGATCCTCTTGATATTTTCTGCACCTCTAATTTCGAGCGGATGCGAGCCTTCTATGATGATATGGCCCATTTCCGCATCCTTAATGTGGACGATCAAGCCTTTTTTCTTCGGCTGCAGTATGACCGTATTCGTCTTGAATCCTTCACCAGTCAGCTCGGCATAGTCCCCTTTCAAGTACATGCCGTCCTTCAACGACGATTGCGCGTCCATATAGACAGCAACGCTCGGTTCCGCAATCATCAATTGCTTTTTATGTTCATTGACGAGATTGTAAAATTTCTTGATCGGAACAGGTTCCCAAATGACCGGTGCTTCGAATCCAATCTGCACCATGACAGGATCATGATCGCTAGCTCGTCCAGCCATATCCGTGAAATCTGCGTTGATGTGCAAAATGTCGATGGCTGTTTGATCCGCCAAGTTATTCGACACTAAAATATGATCGAGTACTTGGGAGTTTCCTTGGAAAACGTACGAATAACGGTCAGCCGCATCGACATGGTTGATCATATTCGTCATGAGGCTGCCTTCATGGATTTTCAAAGGCTCCGCAAATTGGAAGTCATTGAAATCCCCAAGAGAGACGATATTCGCTTCAGGATTATCCGATTTGATTTCAGAAATGAAATCATAGACGAGCTGCGCAATCTGTTTGCGCTGCACTTCGCTGCCATAGACTGGCGGTTGAACGGATCCGAATAGCGGTGTATCACCGTTTTTTGAATTCCAATG
>NZ_LQYA01000181.1 GCF_001531445.1 Sporosarcina koreensis | reverse complement strand
CGCGTGCCGACCGCATGGTGATCACCGATGGCGCGCAACAGGCGATGCTCTACGCCCTCGGCGCGCTGTGCCGGCCCGGCGACACCGTGCTGACCGAGTCCGCCACCTATTTCGGAATCCGATCGATCGCCCAGACCTGCGACCTGAAGCTGGTCGGGCTCGACATGGACGAACAGGGCATAATGCCGGAAGCGCTGGAGCGGGCCGCACAGAGCGGCGCCCGCGTGCTGTACACCATGCCCACGCTGCAGAACCCGACCGGGCGGACGATGGGCGACGCGCGGCGGCGCGACATTGCCGCGCTGGCCCGCAAGCACGGACTGTCGATCGTCGAGGACGACCTCTACTCGGCCTTCGCCGCCGGCTTCGCGCCCCCGCCCCTCGCCGGCTATGCGCCGGAGCGCACCCTCTACATCAACGGCACGTCCAAGGCGCTCGCGCCCGGCCTGCGCACCGGCTACCTGATTCTGCCCGACGCCGACCTGCTCGACCGGGTGCTCCGCCAAGTCCGCGCCCATGTCTATGCGCCCTGCGCGATCGGGCCGACGATCGCCTGCCAGTGGATGGAGGACGGC
>NZ_LQYA01000180.1:35018-39761 GCF_001531445.1 Sporosarcina koreensis | reverse complement strand
GAGCGCGGGATGAATTTTACGAGCGCGTACTAGGATTTACGAACGCACCGCCGAATTAATGAGCTCGGATATGTACGTGGGAAGCGTTATGGATATTGCGCTCTTCGTGACGCGATTGGCCAAAACAAGAAAAACCGCCGGGGGTGGCGGTTTTCTTTCGGCTTGCGGTTAGCGGTTGTTGTTATTGTTCTTGTTTCGGTTACGATTGGTGTCGGTGTCATTTGGAGTTGTTGTGTTGTCATCAGTTATGATGTCATTGTTCGGTGCCGTTGTGTTGTCACCGTTCATGTCTCCGTTGTTACGGTCTCTGTCATTGATGATTCCGTTGTTACGGTCATCGTTAAGGATTCCGTTGTTTCCACCGTTGTTATTCCCATCGAGTCCGTTGTCGATGCCATCCATGTCCGGTCCTGCGCCGTTATTGACATTAGGGGTCAAGTCCCGTTCCAGGTTCTCCATCGGCGTTTCATTGTTGTTCGGAACGTTGTCGTTGTTGTTGGCGCATGCCGTTAGGGCAAGTCCGGAAACGAGTACGAACGGTATCGCTTTTTTGAACATGAAAATTCCCTCCTTTCCACAAGCCTCTATCATACAATTCGTATGATACTCGTAGGTTGGCTAAAAAGGAGGGAACTATCCATACTTTTTATTGTTCTTTTTCGAGTCGATCTTTGAGCACCGTTTCGACATAAACTGCTTCGGCCTTGCAGTCATATGTAAAATGCGTGTCGAGTTTTTCCTGCATGATCTCGATATTGGCAATTTGCTCTTCGGATGGCGGCTCGCTGATGACGCGCTGGATCACTTCATTGATCCGCTGAGCAAGGTCTTCGTGGAATTTCGGCTCCCGTTTCATGTCATCCGGAATCTTTGAATACCATAGTGCTTTTGTCGTGATGTATTCGCGCCATGAATCGATGAAGTCTTCGATATCATATAGGTCTTCTTCCCATTGAATGTCCGTCATGTATTGCTCGAACGTTTGGGTGATGGAGCGTGTGATGCTGCTCTTTATATTTGGAGAAAGATCATTGTACATAATTGGTTGGTACCTCCCACTGTAAACGTGCGTGTGATGTCCGTTTCAATATACACACTGCACTTTCCATTGTAGCTGACATAGTGCATGTGTGCAAATTAATTTGAAGCTTCTGCTACCGGACCTAGTGCGAATGTAATGTCCGTTTCGCAGGCGATTTCGCCGTCAACAGTTGCAACCGCCTTCCCTTTTCCAATGGAGCCACGCATTCTTGTAATTTCGACTTCTAGTTTCAATTGGTCTCCTGGGACAACTTGGCGTTTGAACCGGCAGTTGTCGATGCCTGCGAAGAATGCAAGACGTCCTCGATTTTCCTCTTTTTGAAGGATGGCGACAGCGCCGACTTGGGCGAGCGCTTCGACGATCAGGACGCCCGGCATGACTGGATAGCCCGGAAAATGGCCGTTGAAAAAGTCTTCGTTGATGGTAACGTTTTTTAGGCCGACGACTCGTTTCCCTTCTTCGATTTCTGTGATTCTATCGACCAAAAGGAATGGATAGCGATGAGGAATGATTTTTTGAATCTGTTCAGCGTTTAGCATTTCCTTTCTCCTCCCGACAATGTATGTATTTAACTAAATTCAGCTTAAGCTGAATTTAGTTAATGCTCCGGCGGATGTCACGGATTTTTTAGGGGATTTATCGAGGCAGTCTAAAAGCGCGACGTCCTGTCGCCACGACTGCATGACCTGCTTCCTGCAGGCCCCAAGCTCGATAAAAATCCGGACACAATTACGCCAAGGCGTAATTGATAAAATCAACATGAAAATGAAAAGAGCCGTTACGACTCTTTCCCATTGATGATATCGAGTATGTGCGTCCACGTCTCTTTTTTCAGCACATCTCCAGGCTGGCCGTCGCCGACGTATCCGTAGCCGATGACGGCTCCGAGAATTGCGGCGCCTACTAGCAACAGAAGGACGAGCACGATTCGCAACCAGATCGGTAGCAGACGGATTTGGACCCAGATGCGCCGCTTGTCGCTCGTTTCCTCTTTAACGGACTTCTGCTTCTTTTGTTGATTGCGCGCCACACGAGATGCGACGATTTGCTGCTCGGTGGCATCATTTTGGTTCATATGGTCCCATTGAGGATGTTTCTGTTTGTCATCTATCATATCGGATTCTCCCTAGCGCGGCTTATCGAATGTTATTGATCAAGCCTAACATTTGATCGGCGAGCGTGACCGTCCTCGCGTTGAATTGGTAAGAACGCTGGACATTGATCAGGTCTGTCATCTCTTTTTCGTAATTGACGTTGGATGCTTCGAGCTTCTGGTTTTCCATGCCGATTCGGTTCCGGTTGACGCCGTTCATTTCCGTCAGGATATCCCCGGCAGCGACGCCAAGTTCCGCTACATTTTCAGGAAGCGACAATAGAGTCGAAGAAATCCGGCTCATCAAGTTTGGGCGTTCCAATGTCGTGACACCCATTTCGATTCGTTGAACGTTTCCGTCGCTATGCGTCACTTCAAGGACACCGCCTGGAAGCATGTTGTAATTGCTCACGTTTTCCGCAAATGTGATTGGCTGCCCTGCGCTGTTCGCGACTGGATAACCGTCTCCATTGACGAGCATCAGGTTGCCGCCTTCAACAGGCGACACGTAAAAATTCCCAGCACGGGTGTATGCGGTTTGCTCTCCGTCTTCTCCGGGCATGATAACGTTGAAGTATTGCTTCGGTTCAGTCAGTGCGAAATCGAGTTCGCGGCCGGTCATCTGCAAAGAGCCGACTGTCCAGTTCATTTTCGCAGGGCCAAGAGCAGCACCGACGCCGTATCGGATACCCACCGGAGATTGGCGTTGCGCCGTATCTGCCTTGTCATTATTGAATTGTTGGTAAAGCAGTTCGTGGAAATTGGCTTCACCTGATTTATACCCGTTTGTCGCCGAATTTGCAAGGTTATTTCCAATGATATCGAATTGATTTTGCAATTGGTTCATCGTGTTCACTGCCGTCGTCATTGATCGTATCATTCGTTTCGGCCCCTTTCAAAACGCATCATCAGTTGACACGCCCAATTTCGTTCACAGCTTTTTCCATGCTCCGGTCATACGCCTGAAGGATCTTTTGATTCGCTTCAAATGCGCGGTATGCGGCAAGCATGTCCGTCATCGTCTTTGCAGCATCAACGTTGGAGCCTTCCAAAAAGCCTTGTTGGAATGAATATCCGACTCCTGCTACGTTTTGCGCTTCAGGTAAGTTGCCGTCTAGGCTTGCAAACAGGCCGTTCCCTTGCTTCAGGAGCGCGCCGGGCTGTTCAGCAAATGAAACACCAAGAGTTGCAACTGTAGCACCATCTTGCAGTATGTTCCCAGCATCTGAAATGCTGAAGTCGTCATTTTGCAGTTGGATGCGCTGACCGTTCGTATCGAGTACGTAATAACCCATTGGATTCGTCAAGTAACCGGCCGCATCCATTGTGAAATTCCCATTTTTCGTGTAGAGCTCATTTCCGTTTGCACTTTCCAATCGGAAAAAGATAGCTCCCGGTTCGCCGGTTTCCGCATCGATCGGCAGGCTGCCGTCGAGGAGTGCAATATCCGTCGTCATGCCGGTTTCCCGAAGTGTCCCTTGCTTGAATAGCGGCATCGTTTCTTGCATGTAGACGCCGGTCGACAGCTCACCGACCGGCGATAAACCGTTCAGTTGAATGCCTTTTTGAGTCGGGATGCGCTGCGCATTGAGGCTCGACATGAACATTTCCGGAAATGAACGGATGCTTGACTGTTCGGCTTTGAATCCTGGTGTATTGGCGTTCGCAATGTTGTTTGCCAGCATTTCCGTCCTGCGCTGCTGCGCGATCATACCGGAGCCGACTGTGTAAAATCCACGGAACATAAGGCGACCCGCCTCCTTTCATTTATTCGTTCTTCTATTGTTTTCGGATGGATCCGTCATTTTTTCATTCCTACGGACCAACTATTTTTTACATTAATATCGTGCTGCTTTGCTGATGTTTTCGAGGAGGATGCCCGTCCCGATCGCCACACAGCTGAGCGGATTGTCTGAAACGAATACCGGGACTTTCAATTCCTCAGCGAGCAGCTGGTCGATTCCGTGCAACAGTGCGCCGCCTCCTGTGAGGAAGACTCCCCTATCGATGATGTCCGCTGACAGCTCGGGCGGAGTTTTCTCCAAGACGTTCTTCGCTGATTGGACGATCATGCCGACCGATTCGCTGAGCGCTTCCCGGATTTCATCGGATCCGATTGTAATGGTGCGTGGAAGTCCGGTGACCATGTCGCGGCCGCGGATGTCCATTTGTTCTTTGCGGCCACCAGGAAAGACGGTCGCGATTTCTTTCTTAATCGTTTCCGCCGTCCTCTCCCCGATGAGCAATTTATATTTTTTCTTGATTGATTGTATGATGTCATTGTCAAACATGTCACCAGCGGCCTTGATCGATTCGGAGGTGACGATATCGCCCATCGACAGTACTGCAACGTCCGTCGTCCCGCCGCCGATATCGATGACCATATTGCCGCTCGGCTGGAAAATGTCCATGCCGGCGCCGATCGCCGCGACTTTCGGTTCTTCTTCGAGATACACTTTTTTGCCGCCGGATTTCTCGGCCGCATCCTGGATCGCTTTCTGTTCGACATTCGTAATGTTCGTCGGACAGCAGACGAGGATCCGCGGTTTCGATAAGAATCCTTTGACATTCAATTTATTTATGAAATGGCGCAGCATCATTTCCGTTA
>NZ_LQYA01000180.1:13735-34992 GCF_001531445.1 Sporosarcina koreensis | reverse complement strand
CAATGATGTTGCCCGGCGTCCTTCCTACCATTTTACTCGCTTCTTCGCCAACCGCCAATACTTTGTTTGTATGTTTGTCGATTGCAACGACTGCCGGCTCGTCTAGAACGATGCCTTTCCCTTTTACGTGAATCAACACATTCGCAGTCCCTAGGTCGATTCCGATATCCTTTGCAAACATCAATCCCGTTTTCCCCTTCCAACTTCAGTTCGATCGTCTATTCTCCTAACTATAGATTGTACCATAATGACTCTTTAAAGAACACAAATATTGACAGGTATTTTGCATTTTTTCATGCAGAAAATCATGGTTTGCAAAACGGTGTCGAATGGAGTTTTTTTACAGACCTTTTTAGGAAGTCTCTTCTTCGGCAACCTTTTTTACCTAGTTCTTTTTCATTCCACTCTAAAAGGCATATGTATATTCATAAAACATTTAGCTCTCAATTATTCGTTTTTTTTCGGCTGTCTGACTGGTTTTTTTGCATGCGAAAAGACAGGGTGTCCGCCTTCCTGCAAGGATGGTAGCGTCCCCGTCTATTCCCGTCACGTGTTGCGGGCTTTCTTATTTTCATTTTTCCATTTCATCCGTGTTGCTTCACCGCCTCTTAAATGTCTGACAGACTTATGATAGGCAAGTATTTTGGCGACTTCTTCAGACAGCTCTACGTCAACATTCGGCAGCCGCTCCGTCAAATCCTTGTGAACCGTGCTTTTCGAATAGCCCGTCGATTTCGCCAGCGCCCGTACGGTAAGTCCAGTGTCCAGCAACATTTTGCCGAGGCGCACGCATCGCCTCCGAATTTGCTCGTGCACGCCCTCTTCCTTTCCTGTCAGCTCCGTTTCTTCCTTTATTCTATGCGGCAACGGCGGCAGTTATGTCTAAGGGTGATGGGAGTGGTCTGGTTATTCTATTTAAGGGTGAGGTTCATGGAATTCCCGCGGTATTCTTTAGCTTCCCCGACCAGAGACGAATCGCGCCAAATGCCTTTGACATTTAAACGCTTTGGTTAAATAAGCGTACCATTGTTAATAGAGACTCTTTTGCCTTCCTTCTATTTGGTTAAAGTGTTCCAAGATAATTGCATATTTAGAAGATCGACCTAGTCCTTGTAGCTCGATAGGTGATCTCGCGAGCAATTTTTTAGCGGTATTGCGATTTTCCAGCTGCGTGAAATAGCGAAACTCCCTGTTTGTAATACTGTTCTTTATTAACATTGACCAGTCTTTCAAAGCACTCTCATGATCATTCTTTCCTGCGTATCCGCAAGGGTGGCAAATCCACTTTTTTTGCATCCATATCATAGGCAAATGATTGCATGTCGGACAAATAACGCCTGGTAATATATGCGCTGGCTGAATATCAAATCTCTTAATTAAAGGAAACGGATTGTATTCTTGGTGGCTATTCGCAATTTTTCTTGCGATTGAGTGGATTTCCGGCTTGTTCAGAATTTCTTTGGTAACCGGCAACGATCTAAAGTGTGCGGCAACTTCGTAGGTAAACATGATGTCCATACTTGGAGTTTCCTCTATGTTTAATTCGTTATTATATGCGAATGCGACAATTCCTTTTATAGGTATTTCTATTTTTCGTTTTTTTAACCAGTTTTCAAAAAGATAGATTTTGCGTTCCAATTCAACAATCGGATTTTTTAAGGGCTGGCGCTTTCCGTCAGGATATTCTTTGATAAATTGAAATGGATTGGAGTTGACTACTATTTTTTCTGCCAGGTTTTTCACTTCTGATATGACAATAAATGCGGGTGTGATCAATACTAAATCCATTTGAAAGAATATATTATCTTAACAAAGTGTGACGTCGTGCAATATCGCATCACCGAAGCCGGCTTGTAGGTTATAAAGCCGTTCTTCAATCTTTAATCTATCTTTATCCCCCTTTCTCAACCGTTTGTCCAGAGCGAGTAGACCGTCAATTTCCAAATTCTTTTTCCGTTGTTTCATTAACACTTCATCACCTCGCATCCATTGTAGCTTGTACTTTCGGAATTTGGAATAGTCTGACGTAACTTGTTGGAAATGTTGACATGGTTATTGCTCAGATGCATGACGCGGTGTACGATTTTCGATTAAATGGACCCGAGATGAAAAAGAATGGACCTTGGAACGCGAGGAATGGACCCTTGCGGAAAAGAATGGACCTTGGAACGATTAGATTGGACCCTCAGGAGCAAAGAATGGACCTTTACTCAAACCCCTCTATTTGCAAAAACCACGTAGCGCGATCAAGCGTGGCAACGTAACTAGAAATTTCCGCGGTTGCGCTCAATAAAAAAAGCCACTCTCGTAACGAAGAGTGGCTGGGTTGATTAGAATCCTAGCATTGAGCGTGGGTTGATTGGGTTGCCGTCTTTGTGCACTTCGAAATGCAGATGTGTGCCGGCTGTGGCATTCCATTCGTTGCTTGTGGCGGTGGCGAGTGATTGGCCTTGGACGACTTCATCGCCTTCTTTGACGAGGATGCCGGTCAAGGAGCCGTAGAGTGTTGTCATTCCGTTGGCGTGTTCGATTGTGACTTCGCCGCCTTGGAATTGATCTAAAACAACTTCTTTCACTGTTCCGCTAAGAGCTGCGACGACTTCAAATGGTTGGCCATCCATTGAGATCGAGATGCCTGTGTTGGTCTTGTACGTTTGATTGAAGACAAGCAGTGCGTTTTCACGTGATTCTTCATCGGCTTCTGTATCATAGTACTCTTGTATAATGGCCACGTTGTCAAGTTGGTCCTCGTTGAAAGGGAATTTGAGTACTTCTGATGAAGCGTTTGTTTCGACGAGCGGTGGAGCATTCGGATCTGTTGCGACATCAGCCGTTTCGTTCGGACCTTTTTGGATGAAGGCATTATAGCCCCAAATCATGCCGACGAAGACGATCGCAATACCTGCATAGATGGAAGGCCAGAACCATCTATTCTTCTGACTCTTATTCTTCTGAGAAGGGGATTTCGGTTTTTCTTCTCGCATTATCATCACCTCACTTGCTATTGTTTGCAAGTGTTGGTGTTTTTAAACATTCAGATTCATCTACTTCAAACTTTTTTATTGCCGTGCCGGAATAATAGTAGGTCAGTATGTTTTCAGCAGTCCATCCTTTCTGGGCGAAGGCTTCAGCGCCGTATTGGCTCATGCCGACCCCATGACCGTATCCCTTTGTCGTAATGATAACGATCTCGTTAGTGACGTCGTAGGCGATATTGAAGTCCGTGGAAGCTAGTCCAAGTGCTTCCCGCATTTCGCGTCCGTTCATTACGAACTCTGTGGAGACGGCTTTTTGTACACGGCCCGTTTGATTGCGGACGAGCTTAAGGCTTTTGAATCGATCTGCTTTCCAATCGGATTCTAGCGCTTCATTCCACTTCATGATCGGCATTTCGATGCGCCGCTCCACCTCTGCAGCGACGACTTCCTCCCCTGGACTTTCGACGCTCTGCAAATACGGAATCGGGTTCCCGCTATAGTTTTGTGCAGTTTCAGTCTTCCCATTTGATGTCGAAAAAAACATCGCGGTAATCATTTCATCACCATACACGATCGTGTCTCCCGCAGTTGTCTCGACTATTTCACGAAGCTTCTTCTCATTTTGCTTGAACTTCTTTCCCCAGCGTTCTTTCCGTTCCGCTGCGGTTTTGTACACTTGGGCGGAGACGGTCGCCTCGATCGGCTTCTTGCCGCCATCCGTGTTCCGCAGTACATAGGTCCGAGCCGCAATCGCTTGTGCCCTTAAGGCTTCGTCGTGGAAGTCTATCGGCATTTCGCCGGCGACGACCCCAATGACATATTCCTCAAGCGGCAAAGGCTTGTCCACTCCTTCCACCGTAATATAGATTGCGCAAGGATCTTCCATTGCAACGTTTTTCTCGGGTTCGACCGGTGTCGTCTTCATAAGGATGGGGATGAAAAATAGTAGTACGATGAATAAAACGGCTAGTAGTTTGTCCATATTCGATTGTATGTTGCAGCCTCCCATTTCATTCAAAAAAACTGCCCCTCGTCGATATGACAAGGAGCAGTGTCTGGTATGGAAGCTTCTGTTAAAAGTATGATAAGTACGATTACACGAGTTGCTTCTCTGTTTTCTTTTCTTCGGTGGAAACGCGTTCGATGTCTGCACCAAGCGCTTTTAATTTCTTATGGAAATCAACATAGCCACGGTCCAAATGATCCAGTTCCGTTACACGTGTGACGCCTTCCGCTACGAGGCCTGCCAAGATAAGAGCAGCTGCTGCGCGCAAGTCCGTCGCCGCAACTTCTGCACCTTGCAAATCGGATGGTCCTGAGATGATGACGGAGCGTCCTTCGATTTTAACGCTCGCGTTCATGCGGCGGAATTCTTCGACGTGCATGAAGCGGTTTTCGAATACCGTTTCTGTGAGCACTCCCGTTCCGGATGCCGTCAGCATCAATGCCATCATTTGTGATTGCATGTCTGTCGGGAATCCGGGGTGCGGCATCGTTTTCAGATCGACCGCTTTCAACGGATGCTTCGCCTGAATGCGTAAGCCTTCGTCCAATTCAGTGATAATGACGCCCATTTCGCCAAGCTTGGAAATTAACGCCGCGTTATGTTCAGGTACGGCGTTTTCAATTGTAACGTCACCGCCCGTGATTGCCGCAGCAACCATGAATGTGCCTGCTTCAATGCGGTCCGGGATAATATGGTGGATCGTCCCGTGCAGCTTCTCAACGCCTTCGATCCGGATTGCATCCGTACCCGCGCCGATCACTCTTCCGCCCATTTCATTAATGAAGTTTGCTAAATCGACAATTTCCGGCTCTTTCGCCGCGTTTTCGATAATTGTCGTCCCTTTTGCCAATGCTGCAGCTGTCATGATATTTTCCGTTGCACCGACGCTTGGGAAGTCCAAATAGATCTTCGCGCCTTTTAGACCGTTCTCCGCTTTCGCTTCGACATGTCCATGTCCAAATGTAATCTCAGCGCCCATCGCTTCGAATCCTTTCAGATGCTGATCAATCGGCCTCGAGCCGATCGCACATCCTCCAGGTAAAGCTACGCGTGCAAAACCGTTGCGCGCGAGCAATGGCCCCATAACCAAAATTGACGCACGCATTTTTCGTACATATTCAAAATGTGCTTCGCTTGCAAGCTGTTCAGTCGAATCAATAATCACTTGACCGCTTCCGGAATCGTAGTCGACCTTCGCGTTCAGGCTCTTGACTACTTCGTTGATCGTGGAGACGTCCGACAGATTAGGCACATCGCGTATGATGTTGGGACCGTCCGACGCAAGCAATGCAGCAGCCAAGATTGGCAACACCGCATTTTTAGCGCCTTCTACACGCACGTTGCCGTGAAGAACGCGTCCACCGTTAATAATTATTTTGTCCACAAAAAGCCCCTCCGACTCAAAAATTTATACTGTTTGCCATAATATTTCTGTTTGCCATAATATTTTCTTTACTTTTGATTTTTTTCGTCATAAATTAAACATAAAAACACATACTATTCTACAATGCTCTACATTATTAAACAAGTAACCACAGAGCTATTTTCCCGTCTATCTCCAAGATAGTCTATAATATGTACCCATTTGTCGATTTGTGTACTTTCCTAGGTAGGCATTTGTCGTTCGTCACTTGTTTAATTCCCAAAAGTTATCGGAAAGTAAACATTTTTCATTTCATGCCATCGCCCCATTCACATCCGTATGTAAACGCGGCGATGACATGGATCCAGTGGCACGTGAGCCGTTATGACTGAGCCGATAGCCTAATGACTATGTACCCGATTTTCATTCGACCAAACAATGTCAATTGAACATTGTGGGAATCCTTCCTGACCAATAGGATATGTCCAAAAAGAAATTTGATACGGTCGAACCGATTGCAAAACTCAATAAAATAAAGAGCAATTGCGCTTGAAAAACGTGGTGCTTTTTGATGATTTTTTCCGGCATGATCGATTGCAGTGCATAAAATGACAGGCCGATGAAGAAAATATGCGAGATGATGGCAAGCATCGGGTTATGTGCAAAAACGTCATTCATAGTCCTGCCTCCTTTTTATAGCTGGTTAGGAGTTCTCGTTATTACGCTCATGGTTCTCTTTACTCCTTGCAGAGTTCTCATTACACAATGAAGTGTCCTCGTTCTTGCGCTTTACATTCTCATTAATCCGCAAAGTACTCTGTTCATGGTAGAACCTAAATAAGCGCAATTTTCCATTTAATAAAAAACGCGGGCAGAAGAAAGACTCCCTCTGCCCGCCAACCAGTCAAAGCTATTATTTCGATTCGTAAACGTTGATTCGGTTGATGGCCCGTTTGAGGTCGAGTTCCACCAATTGAGCATCAAGTTTGTCAGTTTTTGCTTGTAGTTCTTGTTCCGCACGTTTCGCTGCGCGTTTGGCGCGGTCGATGTCGATTTCGGAAGCAAGCTCTGCATGTTGCGCTAAAACGGTGACAACATCCGGACGAACTTCGATGAACCCGCCATGGACGGCGACATTTTCAGTCGAGTTTCCTTTTTTCAGGCGAAGGGCACCGATTTCGAGTGGTGCAACCATTGCGATATGGCCGGGAAGGATCCCGATTTCACCAGTTTCCGTGGCGGCGATCACCATATCCGCTTCAGTTTCACTAACAGGTCCGTCGGGAGTGACGATATTGACTTTAATTGTCTTCATTTGTTTCCCTCCTGATCCTGTATTAGACCTCTACGCCCATGCTTTTCGCTTTTTCGATAACTTCTTCGATGCGGCCGACGAGACGGAATGCATCTTCCGGAAGATGGTCATAACGGCCATCCAATATTTCCTTGAAGCCTTGAACAGTTTCAGCAACCGGCACGTAAGAACCTGGCTGCCCTGTAAATTGCTCAGCAACGTGGAAGTTTTGTGATAGGAAGAATTGGATGCGGCGTGCGCGTCCTACAACTAGTTTGTCGTCTTCGCTAAGCTCATCCATACCGAGGATCGCGATGATATCTTGAAGCTCACGGTAACGTTGCAATGTCGTTTGTACTTGACGTGCCACTTCGTAATGCTCTTCGCCGACGATTTCAGGGCTAAGTGCGCGTGAAGTGGAAGCAAGCGGGTCAACCGCAGGGTAAATACCCATTTCAGAAAGTTTACGCTCAAGGTTCGTCGTTGCGTCCAAGTGAGCGAAAGTCGTAGCCGGAGCCGGGTCCGTATAGTCATCGGCCGGTACGTAGATCGCTTGGATCGATGTAACAGAACCTACGTTAGTAGAAGTGATACGCTCTTGAAGCTGACCCATCTCAGTTGCAAGCGTCGGTTGGTAACCAACGGCAGATGGCATACGGCCAAGAAGTGCGGATACTTCAGAACCTGCTTGAGTGAAGCGGAAAATATTGTCAATGAACAATAGAACGTCCGCGCCTTGTTCGTCACGGAAATATTCAGCCATTGTCAAACCAGTCAAAGCAACACGCATACGTGCGCCAGGAGGCTCGTTCATTTGTCCGAATACCATCGCCGTTTTGTTGATAACGCCGGAATCCGTCATTTCATAGAACAAGTCGTTTCCTTCACGCGTACGCTCACCAACACCGGCGAATACGGAAATACCACCGTGTTCTTGTGCGATGTTGTTGATCAATTCCTGGATCAAAACGGTCTTACCTACACCGGCACCACCGAAGAGGCCGATTTTACCACCTTTGATGTATGGTGCAAGCAAGTCGACAACTTTAATACCTGTTTCAAGGATTTCAACTTTCGTTGAAAGGTTTTCGAATTTTGGAGCCAGACGGTGAATCGGGTCGCGGCGTTCTGCTACCGGAACTTCCTCTCCAAGGTCGATGATTTCTCCAAGTACGTTGAATACACGTCCAAGTGTCACATCGCCGACTGGAACCGAAATCGCTGCGCCAGTATCTGTAACTGTAGCGCCACGTTGAAGGCCATCCGTGGATGACATTGCAATCGTGCGCACCGAGTCGTCCCCAAGGTGGAGTGCGACTTCAAGTGTCAACGTTTCTGCTTCCGCGTTCGGACGTTGGATTTGGACCTTCAAAGCATTATAGATTTCTGGAAGTTGACCGTTTTCGAATTTAACGTCAACGACTGGACCCATAACTTGAAGTATTTGTCCGTTACTCATGCTTTTCCCTCCTGTCTTACTTTTCCCGTTCAAAATGCTTATTCGAGTGCGGCAACTCCGCCGACGATTTCAGTGATTTCTTGCGTAATTGCTGCTTGGCGTGCACGGTTGAATTGAAGACTCAGTGAATCGATCAACTCTCCTGCATTATCTGTAGCAGTCTTCATCGCTGTCATACTGGAAGCATGTTCGCTCGCTTTTCCATCAAGCACTGCTCCGTAGATGAGGCTTTCCGCGTATTGCGGAAGAAGCGTTTCAAGAATCGCTTCCGCGGAAGGCTCAAACTCATACGATACAAGCGCTGACGCTGATGAAAGGTCCGTGAGCGGAAGCAATTTCTTTTCCGTCACTTCACTGGAGATGGCGGAGATGTAGTGACTGTAATACAAGTACACTTCATCGAATTCGCCTTCTGTGAACATGCCAACAGCTCGATTCGCGATTGTTTTTATTTCCTCGAAAGAAGGGTGGTCCGATACGCCGACGAGGCTTTCAACGACGTTATACCCGAGACGGTTGAAGAACTCCAGGCCTTTGCGTCCGATTGCGACGATTTTCACGTCATCCTTCGATGCATGGCGCTGCTCGATCGAGCGTCTGGCCGCACGGAAAATGTTCGCGTTGTAGCCCCCTACGAGACCGCGGTCCGAAGATACGATGATATATGCGGTCTTCTTCACTGGACGGCTTACGAGCATCGGATGTCCGGAGTCGCTCGTCGCGCTTGCAATGGCGCCGACCACTTCCTGAATCTTTTCCATGTAAGGGACGAACGCTTTCGCATTCAACTCCGCACGGTTCAATTTGGAAGCCGACACCATCTGCATCGCTTTCGTAATCTGACTCGTCTTCTTTGTCGATTTAATACGGTTTTCAATATCGCGTAATGATACCACTGGCAATTCACCACCTTATTGTTTAGTTAGATCAAAATCCAATCCAATCAATTACGCCTCGGCGTAATTGCGTCCAGATTTTTTCGAGCTTGCTCGAAAACTTCCTCTAAAAATCTGTGACATCCGCCGGAGGCTTAACTTAATTCAGCAAGGTTTTGCTGAATTAAGTTATTCGGACGGTACGAAGTTCTTCTTGAATGCGTTGATCGCATCTTTCATCACTTCATCAGACGGAAGGTCTTTTGTCGTACGGATATGATCAAACACTTCAGTGTGGTTTGACTCAAGCCAGCTTGTAATCTCAGCTTCGAAACGAAGGATATCTTGTACAGCGACGTCGTCTAGAAGTCCGCGTGTCAATGCATAAAGGATGACTACTTGGTATTCGACTTTCAACGGCTTGTTCAAGTCTTGTTTCAGAACTTCAACTGTGCGCGCTCCGCGGTCAAGTTTCGCTTTTGTTGCAGCGTCAAGGTCGGAGCCGAATTGCGCGAACGCTTCAAGCTCACGGTATGCTGCAAGGTCAAGACGGAGTGTACCCGCAACCTTTTTCATCGCCTTAATTTGCGCGGAACCACCAACACGGGATACGGAAAGACCGGCGTTGATCGCTGGACGTACTCCCGAGAAGAATAGATCCGATTGCAAGAAGATCTGTCCATCCGTGATGGAAATAACGTTCGTTGGAATGTAAGCGGAGATGTCCCCAGCTTGTGTTTCAACGAATGGAAGGGCAGTAATTGAACCTGCGCCCAATGTATCGTTCAACTTCGCAGCACGCTCGAGTAGACGGGAGTGCAAGTAGAAAACGTCACCAGGGTAAGCTTCACGGCCTGGAGGACGGCGAAGTAGCAAGGAAAGTTCACGGTAAGCAGCCGCTTGTTTTGAAAGATCATCATAGACAACAAGGACGTGCTTGCCTTGGAACATGAATTCTTCACCCATTGTTACTCCTGTATATGGTGCAAGGTATAGAAGAGGTGCCGGTTGTGAAGCAGACGCCGTTACAACGATTGTGTAGTCAAGCGCGCCGTTTTTACGAAGTGTTTCAACAACCCCACGCACTGTAGATTCTTTTTGTCCGATTGCTACATAGATACAGATCATATCTTGGTCAGCTTGGTTAAGAATTGTATCGATTGCGACAGTCGTTTTACCTGTTTGGCGGTCACCGATGATCAATTCACGCTGTCCACGGCCGATCGGTACAAGTGCATCGATCGCCTTGATGCCTGTTTGTAGTGGCTCATGAACGGATTTACGTGCCATGACGCCTTGTGCAGGACTTTCGATTGGACGAGTTTTTGTCGTTGCGATTGGACCCAATCCATCTACCGGCAAGCCAAGCGGATTCACAACGCGTCCAATCAATTCCTCACCGACAGGAACTTCCATAATACGGCCAGTCCGACGTACTTCATCGCCTTCTTTAATGTCTGTGTATGGTCCTAGGATAACGATACCAACGTTGTTCGCTTCCAAGTTTTGCGCCATACCCATGACACCTGTAGAGAACTCAAGAAGCTCTCCGGCCATGACGTTGTCGAGGCCATGAGCAAGAGCGATACCGTCACCGATTTTGATAACCGTACCGACTTCGCTTACTTCCATCTCAGACTGATAGTTTTCAATCTGCTGCTTTATCAGCGTGCTGATTTCTTCAGCTTTGATGCTCATGTATGTCACCCCTCAATTTCAAATTAGGATCCAATCAATTTACGTTGCAACTTGTCGAGCTTCGCGCTCAAGCTGCTGTCGTAAATCTGATTGCCGATTTGAAGGCGAACGCCCCCAATTAGGCTAGGATCGATGATATTTTCAATGCGTAAAGAATGTTTGCCGACCTTTTGTGCAAAAGTTGCCGAAAGAGCATTCGTCTCTTGCTCCGTCAATGGACGCGTCGAGTACACTTTCGCTTCCGCGATTCCCGCAGCATCATCCGCAAGTCCGAGAAACTCATCAAAAACATTTTGCGCTTCATCCATGCGCTTCGCATCAAGCAATACATATAACGCATTCAATACGAGCGGATTCACACCTTTGAAAATGTTTGCAATTATTTCCTTCTTCTTCGCTGATGATAACTTCGGAGAAGCCATTAGTTCACCAATGTCTTTATTGTCATGGAACGCCTTCTTCAATTCTTTCATTTCTTCCTGAATTGAACCGGTTTGTCCATGTTGTTGAGCTAGTTCGAATAGTGCTGTTGCATAGCGTTTTGCTACGACCGAGTTACTCATCGGCTTTCGCCTGCCTTCACAATCGTTTCTTCAATCAAAGCACGGTTGTCTTCCTCGGAGATTTCCTTCCCAAGTACTTTAGATGCCGCCAAGATTGAAAGCGAAACGAATTCTTCGCGGACAGCTGCAACTGCTTTTTCTTTCTCTGTCGCGATTTCAAGTGTAGCGGCTTCTTTCATCCGGTTCACTTCTGCACGCGCTGCTGTCATCAGCTCTTCACGTTGTGTTTCACCTTGCTTACGTGCATTTTCAACAATCGATTGTGCACTGTCACGCGCCTCTTTCAAAAGAGCACGTTGTTCTTCCAAAAGCTTTTGAGATTCCAAGCGGCTGTTTTCAGCTGCTTCAATTTCATTTGCAATCAATTCTGCACGTTGATCCATTATGCCCATAAGTGGGCCCCATGCGAACTTTTTGAGTAGAACCATGAGGATCGTGAAGAATAGTACTGTGACGATGATGTCGCCTAGATTCAAGCCATTTGGATTATTCAATGATGACAAAAATCCTCCGCCGCTTGCGGACAATAGGATGAAGGTGTTTCCTAACACGATTGTTTCACTCCCTTCAAGAGCTCATGTCAATTTTCGATATTGTATAGAAAGAACGTCATTCTTAATTTTCAACTTCAAATTACGATTTCAAACGTCAGTTGTTACATAAATGAATGGCGAAGGGCAGTATGCCGCGTTCTTCGCCATTTAAAACTGTGTATCGATTATTTGTTCATAACGATGAACGCGATAACTGTCGCGATGATCGGAAGGGCCTCAACTAACGCTACCCCGATGAACATTGTTGTTTGAAGCATACCGCGTGCTTCTGGTTGACGAGCGATACCTTCTACTGTTTTAGAAACGATCAAACCGTTACCGATACCTGCTCCAAGTGCACCTAAACCTACTGCAAGTGCTGCTGCTAAAAGACCCATAGTGTATTTTCCTCCTAAAATTTCTTGTTTTTTTATTGTTTGTTTACTAACCCTATTAAGGGGCAATATATGTTTAATGATCTGTTTGGACTTTATGCGCCATGTAGACCATCGTTAACATAACGAAGATGAATGCTTGGATTGCTCCGATGAAGACTGAGAAACCTAGCCAAGCAAGTGACGGGATGACTGCTCCGATAAGACCGAATGCACTTCCAGCCCCGAGTGTCGCAAGAAGTCCGATTAGGATCTCTCCCGCAAAGATGTTACCGTAAAGACGCAGACCGAGTGTCAATGTGTTTGCAAATTCTTCGATGATTTTAAGCGGTGCTAGGAATGGCATCGGTTGAAGGTACGTTTTGAAGTAACCTTTCGTTCCGAGTTGTTTTACGCCATAGTAATGGGTTAAGATAACAACCATTGCAGCGAGTGTCAATGTGATGACGGGATCCGCTGTCGGTGATTTCCACCAAAGCTCACCTTTCCATTGGATTGAAAACGGAAGACCGAGCATGTTTGCAACGAAAACGAACATGATCAAGGTGATTCCGAGTACGTGGAATCGTCCGCCTGTTTTCCAGTCCATATTGTTCTTAATGATCCCTTTGACGAAATCCATGACCCATTCCATGAAGTTCTGCATGCCTGTCGGTTTAATTTGCAAATTGCGCGTCGAAAGGACGGCAATGATGAATACGACTAGACATGTGACAAAGAGCATGAGTATGTTTGACGGGTTAAAGTTTAATCCGAGTATAACTATATTATCCGGATTTCCATGGTTCACGTTTCGTTCACCTCCCTTATGCGTGTCAGTTTAGAAATGCTTGACGTGGACTACGATTCTGTCTACCAGCAATAGAACGTATGGAATCATCAGTCCAACCACTGTACCGATCAGATCGAATTTCTCCGGCATCGACAGCGCAATGGCTGCCGCAGCCACACCGGATCCGAATCGCAATGCGGTCCCTCCGATTGACTTTGTTGCTTTCCCCTCCGAAATGTTCTGATCAAATCTTTCCATTCTACGGACAAGAATCCAAAAATTATACAGTCCGAACAAGGAACCTAAGATCATTCCCGCGAAAAACGGTCTGAAGTCGCTAAAAGCCCATCCAATGACAAACAATGCGAGCAAAAAAAAGAGCGCTTTCTTCTGCCTATTATAAATGTGTCGCAATGTATGCATGATGGGTGATTCTCCTGATTCGTATTTTCCGGGTCTGGCGATTTCGAAAAGAGGCGGGTGTACAATGGGCGTGCCAAACGGTTTTAGCCGTTTCCCTTATTAGGGCTTGTACCGATAGAGACTCCGAAAAATGTCGGAACCTAGTATAGTATGTGAATCGCCGCAAGCAACTGACCACCAGGAGGCGTTGCCATCGAGCACGCTCATGGGGCTTCGTGGAACGACGTCCAGTAAAGGATGATAGAATCGCCATGAAGCTTATCGCTTAGGCGTTTATCATATGTATGAATCCCTATCATTCTTACCCTTTGTTAGCATACAATAGGGGCATTTTGATGTCAATTGATTCCCGTGAAATTCTTCACAAAGTCTTCATGTTGTCAAATAATAGACATATTTGCACAGACTAATATTTCACAATAATCAAATGAGGGATTTCCCTCAGTTAGAACCGATGGAAAAACCCCTCACTGGCGTGCATTTACGTGTTTTTTTGTTAAATGTGCATACGTTGTGCAAAATGCACAAACGCTTCACTTCATGTTAGTCTACCATGGAAAGATATTCCTTCAATGCGTTGACAATTCTTTCGGAGGCATGGCCATCTCCGTATGGATTGGACGCCTTTGCCATTGTGCTATATTCCGCTTCATCAGATAGAAGCGTGTCTGCCAGATTGAAGATCGTATCTTCATCCGTTCCGGCAAGCTTCAATGTACCTGCTTCGATGCCTTCCGGACGTTCCGTCGTGTCGCGGAGGACGATGACCGGTTTGCCGAGCGACGGCGCTTCTTCCTGAATGCCTCCCGAGTCGGTCAGAATGATATGCGAACGCGCCGCAAAGTTGTGGAAATCGACGACTTCGAGCGGTTCAATCAGATGGACCCGCTTGTTCGAGCCAAGGATTTCATCAGCCACTTCACGCACAGCCGGATTCATATGGACCGGATAGATGACTTGCGTGTCCGGATGCTTTTCGAGGATCCGATTGATGGCCCGGAACATATTGCGCATCGGTTCACCCAAGTTTTCGCGGCGATGCGCGGTGAGAAGGATGAGCCGGTCGTCGCCGATTCGGTCGAGGATCGGATGATGATAATCATCCCGCACCGTCGTCTGTAGCGCGTCAATCGCCGTGTTCCCCGTAATGTAGATCCGGTCTTCCTGTTTTCCTTCATTCAATAGGTTTTGCGCGGACTTTTCGGTCGGCGAGAAATGAAGGTCGGCAAGGATGCCCGTCAGCTGACGGTTCATTTCCTCCGGGTATGGGGAGAATTTATCCCATGTGCGGAGTCCCGCCTCGACGTGGCCGACCGCGATTTTATTGTAAAACGCGGCAAGGCTGCCGATGAATGTCGTCGATGTATCGCCATGGACGAGCACGATATCAGGCTGCGCTTCCCTCATGATCTTGTCAAGCCCTTCCAATCCGCGGGTCGCGACATCGATGAGCGTCTGCCGATCTTTCATGATGTTCAAATCATATGTTGGTGTGATGTTGAATGCATGCAAAACTTGGTCGAGCATTTGACGATGCTGTGCAGTCACCGTGACGATCGATTCGATCTCCTCGGGATGCTTTTGCAGTTCGAGTACGAGCGGCGCCATTTTAATCGCTTCCGGCCGCGTACCGAAAATCGTCATCACTTTCCATTTCCGTTTCAATCCATTCACGCCTTCCCCATTATTTCGTTCTTAGTTTAATCGCGTACTTATTTTGTACCGAATAGGCGGTCCCCTGCGTCGCCGAGGCCTGGAACGATATATCCATGTTCGTTCAATTTTTCATCCAATGCAGCGATGTACACATCGATATCAGGATGTGCTTCCGTAAACACCTTTACGCCTTCAGGAGCTGCAATCAAACACATGAAGCGGATGTTTTTCGCTCCCCGTTTTTTCAATGAATTCACTGCCTCCACCGCTGTGCCGCCTGTTGCCAGCATCGGGTCGACAAGAATGAATTCACGCTCCGATACGTCGGAAGGAAGTTTTACGAAATACTCATGCGGCTGCAGTGTTTCCGGGTCGCGGAATAAGCCGATATGTCCGACTTTCGCTGCAGGAATCAAGTTCAAGATGCCATCGACCATGCCGATGCCTGCGCGCAGAATCGGTACGATCCCGATTTTCTTGCCTGCCAACACATTGGATTTTGCGGTCTGGACCGGTGTTTCCACTTCCACTTCCGTTAACGGAAGGTCGCGGGTAATTTCATACGCCATCAATGTCGCCACTTCGTCGACGAGCTCGCGGAATTCCTTCGTTCCCGTGTTCACGTCGCGGATATGTGTCAATTTATGCTGGATAAGCGGATGATCGAATACATGTACTTTTGCCATTGCTAATCGCTCCTTTTCGGAATGTCCTGTACATTATAACAGAAACATGTCGATTTCTACATTGGGAATACGGATAATGTCGGTTATGCGTGGATTTTGTGATTTATGCGGATTTGCAGAGGTTTATGCGTGGGAATTCTGATTTATGCGTGATTGGAAGCGGTTTTGCGTGGGTATTGCGATTTATACGTGATTGGCGGCGGTTTTGCGTGGGTTTTGCGATTTATGCGTGATTGAAATGATTTGGAAGGGGTCGCGGTGAGCTTTAGATGACAGGAAAACTTTTCGTTGCGCTAAATACTTTTGACAAACTACATGCACTTCGGCTAAGGCAGATTGTTGAGCGCGCGGGCAGGATTCTTGAGCGCGAGAGCTGGTTTAGAATTGAAAATCCCCGCTCTCGCACAGAGAGCGGGGATACCAATTTATGAGTTACGCATACAACGGGAAACGGTCTGTCAATGCTTTGACGCGCTCTGCAGCTTCCGCTTTCGACGATTCGTCTTCGTGGTTTTTCAAGAGGTTTGCAATGATGGAGCCGATCTCCTTCATCTCTTCCTCTTTGAAGCCGCGTGTTGTGACGGCCGGTGTTCCGATACGGATGCCGGATGTGACGAATGGGCTTTCCGTGTCGAATGGAATTGTGTTCTTGTTCACAGTGATGCCGACTTCGTCGAGGACGTGTTCAGCGATCTTGCCTGTGATGCCGAGTGATTTCAAGTTGATGAGCAGCAAGTGGTTGTCTGTTCCGCCTGAAACGATGTCGACACCTTCAGTCATCAAGGATTCCGCAAGTGCAACAGCATTTTTCTTCACTTGCTGGATATGCGATTTAAACTCAGGCTTTTGAGCTTCGCCGAATGCAACCGCTTTTGCAGCGATGACGTGCATGAGCGGACCGCCTTGGATGCCAGGAAAGATCGTCTTGTCGATCTTGCGTCCGAATTCTTCAGCGAACTCTTCGTTCACGAGGATCAAGCCGCCACGCGGTCCGCGCAATGTCTTATGCGTCGTTGATGTGACGAAGTGCGCATGCGGTACCGGATTCGGATGCTCGCCTACTGCTACGAGGCCTGCGATATGCGCCATGTCAACCATCAAGTACGCGCCGACTGCATCGGCGATTTCACGGAATTTCGCGAAGTCGATTTCGCGTGGATATGCGCTTGCTCCGGCAACGATCAATTTCGGCTTGTGCTCAATCGCTTTTTGACGGACGTCTTCGTAATCGATACGCTCGTCCTCTTTGCTGACGCCGTACTCGACGAAATTGTACAGCTTGCCCGAGAAGTTCACCGGGCTGCCGTGCGTCAAGTGTCCGCCGTGGGAAAGGTTCATGCCGAGGACAGTGTCGCCCGGTTCAAGGATTGTGAAATAGACTGCCATATTCGCTTGCGCACCGGAATGGGCTTGCACGTTTGCGTAAGCTGCGCCGAAGATTTCTTTCAGACGGTCGCGCGCGATGTTTTCAACGACATCGACGTGTTCGCATCCGCCGTAATAGCGCTTGCCCGGATAGCCTTCCGCGTATTTGTTTGTTAAATAAGAGCCTTGTGCTTCCATGACCGCTTCTGTCACGAAGTTTTCGGATGCGATCAATTCGATGTTGGCGTTCTGACGATTCTTTTCCGCCATGATTGCTTCGTAAACAGCTGTATCTTCACGTTTCACATTGCTTAAATCCATGATTCCATTTCCCCTTTTCTGAAATTATGTCTTTGTAGAATGAAAATCAGTCTTCCATCTGTCGTTGATAAATCGCCCGCTCGCCGCCGATCAATTTCGGCCGGGTTGTCGCAACGGTTACGATTGCATCCCCGATTTTATTGATGGACGTGCGCAGTGGGACAGCGACCGGCTTCAGATGCATACCGATCAGCGTCTGGCCGATGTCGATTCCCGCATGCGCGCGGATGGATTCGACGACGACAGCGTCTTGCAAATGCTCAAACGCGTATGTGGACATCGATCCGCCGGCATGTACCGCCGGAATGACGGATACGGTGTCTAGACCCGCTTTATCCGCGGCTTTGCGTTCGATCGTCAAGGCGCGGTTAATGTGTTCGCAGCCTTGGAATGCCAACTGTAGATTATGTTTTTTCGCGAACGCTTGCAAAGGACCGAACAAGACTTCCGCAACTTCAAGTGCGCCGCCCGTTCCGATCCGTTTGCCAGCGATTTCGGAAGTCGAGCAGCCGACGACGAAGAATGTCCCCGGCGTGAATGTTGTCTGCTCCGCCATTTCCGATAGCAGCTGTTCAAGCTGAAGCTTCCATAAATTCAGTACATCATCCATTGTCTTGCTCACCTCACTTAATTTTCGAGCTCTGACAATTTGGCGACGCGGCGCTCATGGCGGCCGCCTTCAAATGAAGTGTCGAGCCATGCTGTCGCCACTTCCCGTGCCAAGCCAGGTCCGATGACTCGCTCTCCCATGGCAAGGATATTCGAATCGTTATGCCCTCTCGTCGCCTTCGCGCTGAAAACGTCGTGGACGAGTGCACAACGGATCCCTTTCACTTTATTCGCAGCGATCGACATACCGATCCCTGTTCCGCAAATGAGGATGCCCCTGTCGAACTTGCCGCTTGCGACGCCGGTCGCTACAGGTTTGGCGTAATCCGGATAATCGACCGATTCATCGGAGTCCGGACCGAAGTCTTCATACTCCAATCCGAGTTCCGATAACAAGTCCATGATTTCATGGCGCAGACGGTTGCCGCCATGATCCGAAGAGATTGCGATTTTCATTGCGTCCCCTCTTTTCTTAATTTACTCACAAGTCATTTTACCATTGTTCCATAAAAAAACACAGCCCCGCATGACTATTTCGGGCTGTGAAATGAATTATGAAGGGCTTCTATTGGCCAAAAGCATTTGACGCGTTATGGGGCGACCAATTTATGGATTGATCCGCGTTTTGGATAGCCGCCTGATAGGTCAAAGGTCACAAAATGACAATAACTCTTGGGAAATGATCGATATATGTCGGAAATAATCGATATCCCGCCGCAAATGAACGATATCCGCCGGGAAATAATCGATAACGTTTAGGAACGATCAAACTGGCTGATGACTTTATACAGATTTTCTGATTGCTTCTTCAACTGGCTTGCCATCAGATCTGTCTGCTCGATCGATTTCACTTGCTCTTCGGTTGCGGCACGAACTTCTTCAGCGCCTGCAGATGTTTCTTCCGCGATTGCCGCGACTTCCTGCGATTGCATGGCGGTCGTTTCGATATTCGATAACTGGTGTTCCACGAGCTCCGAAATTTTGACGACGGAATCGGCCATGCCGTTCACTTTTTCCGCCATCGCTTCGACGTTTCCGCTCGTTGCATCGGCGCGGTTCGCTTCGTTTGCAGCTGTGCTCACTTGCTTTTCCATTTCCTTCACGACTTTCGATACGTCGGACTGGATCATTTTCACGAGTTCGTCGATGCTATATACTGCTTTCGCACTTTCATCCGCGAGTACACGGACTTCCTCTGCGACGACTGCAAATCCTTTTCCATGCTCGCCTGCACGCGCTGCCTCAATGGACGCATTCAACGCAAGGAGATTCGTCTGGCCGGCGATGCTGCCGACGAGTTGGACGATTTCGCCGATCTTCTGTGCATTTTGGTCGAGTTCACGGATTGTGCCAAGCGACTGCTCACTTTGATTGGACATGTCACGGATCCCTTTGACGAGCGTCCGGAACACGTCTGTCGTGCGCTCAAGTTCCGCAAGCATCTCTTTCGATTGTTCGGACGAATCTTCCGCACGGCTGCTCACTTCTGCGGCAAGCATCCGCACATCCTCGATCGCCTCGGCTGTTTCCTGGATTGCGACTGCTGAAGCTTCCGCACCCGAAGAAATTTCCATGATCGTCGAAGCGACCGCGTCCGCCTGTGATGCCGCACTGCTTGTCTCACCCGATAATCGGTCGACCGTTTGCGCCGTCTTCTCGAAGTTCGTCTCGATTTCCGCGACGATCGTCCGCAAATTAACGACGAGCTGCTGGAACGCTTCTGCAACGGAGCGGATTTCATCAGACGACTTCGGCAGCTCGATGTCCGTGCCGATTTTCCCGTCTGCCACTTCGATCGCAGCTTTCTCCAAATTTTGTAGCGGCTTCGTCAAAATCGTGCTGAATAATGCCGCCAAAATACCTGACCAAATGATTCCTAATGCATATGTACTGATCTCAAATACAAACGGTTGGATATTCGGAAAGAACTCCGGCCGGATATAGTTGATGAACAAAGCGCTCGTCGAATACGTGACAATCGCAAGCACCGTAACGAATAAAACCAATTTTTTACGCAAACCAAATTTCTTCTTCATGCCCCATCCTCCGTCAGCTTCATCTTCAATCGATCGATCAATGTGCCCAGTTCGTCAAATGTTGTACGGTAGGTAGCAAGGCTGCCTCCGTACGGATCATGCACATCTCCGAATTCTCCGGACGTTGCGTACTCTTTCAGTGTAAATGTCTTCGCTTCAACTTCCGGGAATGAATGCAACAGAACCGCCTTATGCGACATCGTCATCGTCAACACGAGATCCGCCCATTCCAGCTCCTCCACTGTAATCGCATTGGACACCGGCGTATATGGCAAACCCGCCTCTTCGATAAGCGTCTTGGCGTTCGTTGAAATCGGCAAACCATCAACCGCACTCACTCCAGCTGACCGGACTGCAACGCCCGCTATCGCCTTTGAACGGAGAATCGCCTCCGCCATTGGACTCCTGCATGTATTCCCTGTGCAAATAAAATAAATATTCATTCATGATCACCTACCTTTAGAATACCTGATAGCCGTGAAGAAAGAAATAGATAAATTCATCAAAAACATGACAATATCCCCATGATCAATAAAGCCGAGCCGGCAATAATGCGGAGCAGCCTACCGTTCTTGATGCTCAAAAATCTTCCGAAATAAAGAGCGAGGCAAGAAAATAGGAATGAAAGGAATCCCGTGGCGAAGATGAACAACATTTTATTCAACTGGAGCATGCCGAAAGAAACACTTACGGAAAAGGTATCCAAACTGACGGCGAGCGCAATGATTGCCGGATGGAGATGCCGTTTCAGCAGGTTGTTATCATCGTCGTGCAGCAGCATGTGTATTCCGATCAACGCAAGCAGGACACCCGACAGCAGATGGCTCCATACCGAAAAAAGCTCGGCGGACCAATCCCCCATGACGAAACCTACGAAAGGCAGCACCATGTTCAGAAATGCAACCCATAGCGCGAGAACGAGTCTTCCCTTCCGCAATTGGAGCAACGATAATACAACGACGACATCGATTGTCGTGACGCTTGCAGCGAATATTTCCAACAATGAATTGACCTCCCAACTTCCGCATCCATCCATCTTATGCGCATGTTTAGGAGGTCATTCATATCCGATTTGCTGTTGTATAGTGAGGCTTACCTTGGAAAATGATTCGCTATCGACTTATCCATCGAACCGTTTTCCGTCTGCCGCTTTCAATAGTCGATTCATGACAGCCGCCCCGACTCCTTCAGAATCGGTCGCAGCGGCGAGGATGAGATCGGCTTC
>NZ_LQYA01000180.1:10122-13673 GCF_001531445.1 Sporosarcina koreensis | reverse complement strand
GATTAACCGCCATTGCCTCGTTATCACGGAGCGGACCGACTGGGAAATACCAGTCCGCCTCTGCGATGTCATACTCATCGGGACCGATGACCGCAACCCGCTTCCCTTCGGAGTGGAGCTGCCTGACCGCTTCCCGGATTTTCGATTCATCCGATTGAATGACGAAAAGCGGCGACTCCGGGGCATAATGCATGTATTTCATGCCCGGGGCTTTCGGCGTTTCCTCATCGGTGACACCCGGCAACTTGTTTTCTGCGCGAACGAGACCGATCACCTCTTCGATCAACTCCCGCGTCACGCCGCCCGGACGCAAAATTGCGGGCGGATGAACCGTCATGTCGAGAACGGTCGATTCGACGCCGACCCCTGTCTTGCCACCGTCGACGATGAGCGGAATCCGCCCTTTCAAATCCGTCAGCACATGGGCAGCTTCCGTCGGGCTCGGCTTGCCGCTGCGATTCGCGCTCGGTGCAGCGAGCGGTCCGTCCAGTGTTCGCAGAAGCTTGAGCGCTACAGGATGATCAGGCATCCGGATGCCGACTGTGTCGAAGCCCGGTGTGACATTTTCCGCAATGACACCGGGCCGCTTATGGAAGACGAGTGTCAGCGGACCTGGCCAAAATGCCTCCATCAGCTTCTCCGCGTTTTCCGGCACGTTTACCGCATAGTTATCCACATCTTCTTTATTGCCAATATGTACGATGAGCGGGTTATCGGACGGGCGCCCCTTCGCTTCGAAGATCCGCTGAACGGCGCTCGTTTCCGTCGCAAGTGCTCCAAGGCCGTACACCGTCTCGGTCGGAAACGCGACAACGCCTCCATCTTTTAAAATATCCACAGCACGTTGATAACTTATCGAGTTATCCATATCGTTATCCACTGAAACGATTTCAGTTTCCACGGTTCAAACCCCCATTTATACACAATTTCATCAAATTATCCACAATTCAAGTGGATAAGTTCAGTCGAACAATGACTTTATCCACTCCCAAATGAAGAAAGTGACTTTTTCATCGTCCTCTTTTTCCACTTCCTTGTCAGGAAAACAGACTCTCGGGAATAAAGAGCACCACCAATTGTCGCCACGCCCACTTCCGATCGTCAAAATATATGCGTCATACGGCGCTTGCGGCGTGATGACCAAGCCTGACCGCTTCGGCGGAAACAAAGCCGCCGTCCGTTCGAAGCTGACGTCTTGTCCGTCCGCCATCGATTTGGCAGTCTCTAATATGGTCGATTCAATCGCCGCTAAGTTATCCACAATTTCTGATTTCGACTCTGCTTGCGAAATCGCTTGATTGATCATCGGCTCGATGACAAGCTGGATTTCTTCTTTCAATTTCTGGTCAGCAGGCGCATTCGAGTGCGATAAGATCCGGAATCTGATTTCCTCTTCCTCTTCCGCCTGTCCCGAAAATAATAGCAATGCGGACTGGATGAGGAATAGCACGAGGATGAACTCCGCAATCGCCATCAAACGATCCGTCCATATATTGGATTCAAGTTTAGTAATTTCATAGTCTTGCAACATATCGATCCCCTCCTGACCTCATTGTGGACAGGGCCGGAGGGTTTTATTCATCAATCTCGCAAAATATCATTCGATCTTTTCCATTCACATCTCTCACAACGGAAACCCGTGCTTTCGGAAACGCTTTTTGGAAAAGTCCACTTACTGCCTGCCCTTGCAAGTAGCCGATCTCAACGCCGATGAGCGAAGGCTTATTCATGAGCTTCGGCAATTTCTTCGCCAACTGCTTATAGAAGAACAGCCCGTCATCATCCGCAAATAATGCGCTATGCGGCTCAAAATCGAGCACTGTTGGAGACATCTGCTTCGATTCCTCCATCGCGATATACGGGGGATTCGATAGTACGACATCCCATTTCTCCTTCTCAATCGGTTCCGCCAAATTGCCTAACCGGAAATCGACCTCAGCCCCATTGAGCTTGGCATTGCGCTTCGCTACTTTCAGCGCCGCTTCACTAATATCCGTGGCCGTGACAAGTGCGTCAGGCATTTCTTTTTTGAAAGCAATCGCGATTGCCCCGCTCCCTGTACCGATATCCGCCACGCGGCATTTCCCAGGGATTTTGCGGCTTCGTTCAAGCGCGCCGAAAACAAGCTCCTCCGTTTCAGGCCGAGGGATGAGCACATGCTCATTCACCTCGAAGGACAGTCCGTAAAACTGCTCCGTGCCGATAATATGCTGGACGGGCTTGCCTGTGAGCAGTTCATCGGTTTTATTCCAAAAAGCGGTTTGCTGTTTGGTTGTGAGTGGTTCACGCAAGTCCGCGAGCAATGCCGCGCCGGATTTTTGTGTGACATGCTCCATGAGCAGCTGTGCGGCGTGTGTGTCGAGATTTTTCGATTCAAGAAGGGATTTCGCTTTGTTGAACGCCTCATGGATTTTTTCAGTCATGCTGATCCAAGCTTTCCAACCGTCTCGCCTGGTCCTCGACGATAAGAGCGTCGATCACTTCGTCGAGCTTCCCTTCGATGATCTGGTCGAGTTTTTGGATGGTGAGCCCGATCCGGTGGTCTGTCACGCGGTTTTGCGGGAAGTTGTACGTCCGGATCCGTTCGGAGCGATCGCCCGTCCCGACGGCGGATTTCCGCTTTTCGTCGTATTCAGCTTGCGCTTCCTGCATGAATTTATCGTAAATGCGGGCGCGCAATACTTTCATCGCCTTCTCTTTGTTTTTGATCTGCGATTTTTCATCCTGGCATGAGACGGTGATGCCTGTCGGCAAATGTGTCAGGCGTACGGCTGACATCGTCGTGTTGACGGATTGTCCACCCGGTCCGGATGATGCGAATGTGTCGGTACGGATATCTTTTTCGTGGATGTCGATTTCGACTTCTTCCGCTTCCGGCAATACGGCGACGGTCGCGGTCGACGTATGGATGCGGCCGCCCGATTCCGTTTCCGGCACGCGCTGAACGCGATGCGCACCGTTCTCATATTTCAGCTTGGAATAGGCGCCGCTTCCGTTGATCATGAAAATGATTTCCTTGAACCCGCCAAGCTCGGTCGGCGAAGCATCCATCACTTCCA
This sequence comes from Sporosarcina koreensis, assembly GCF_001531445.1. GTDB lineage: Bacteria > Bacillota > Bacilli > Bacillales_A > Planococcaceae > Sporosarcina > Sporosarcina koreensis_C. The sequence continues at coordinate 10,614 of NZ_LQYA01000180.1, read as the reverse complement.
CTTTCCAATGATTCGTTTCTGCGAACCGGCTATACATTCTATACAAGTTGCCCGCGAACAGCGCCGCCTCGTCGCCGCCCGCCGCACCGCGGATTTCCATGATGACGTTTTTGTCATCGTTCGGATCTTTCGGGACGAGCAACAGTTTCAGCCTCTGTTCAAGCGATTCGATCTGATCATCGAGCTCCGCGATCTCCATTTTGACGAGTTCTTTCATTTCATCGTCCAATGGCTCTTCCAACATTTCCTTCGCATTATCGTACTGCTTTGTTGCAGTTTTATATTCGCGGTACGCATCGACCGTATCCTGCAAGTCGGATTGTTCCTTCGAATACGTCCGCAACTTAGTCATATCACTTACAATATCCGGATCGCTCAGCAATTCATTCAATCGCTCATATCGATCCTCAACGGCTTGAAGCCTATCAAACATAATCATTGCACCTCTTCGTCCTCAGTCTGTTTTGTATGTTTATTGTACGGGAATGAGGC
>NZ_LQYA01000180.1:8626-10044 GCF_001531445.1 Sporosarcina koreensis | reverse complement strand
GGAGTGACTGACTTTGAGCGCAGGAGCGGCGGCTTTGAGCGCGGAGCGACTGACTTTGAGCGCAAGAGCGGCGGCTTTGAGCGCAAGAGCGGCGGCTTTGAGCGTGGAGTGACTGACTTGGAGCGCGAGACTGACTCCTTTGAGCGCGGAGCGACTGACTTGGAGCGCGCGGGGGACGGCTTTGAGCGCGAAGCGAAGGTTAAGGCATGGCGCGATTAAAAAAACGCCTTTTGGCAAAGCGTTTATACAATCACCTTATATAAACTGCTGTCCTGCGAGTTCCTTTCAGGATGAGACCCGCTTTCTTCAAAATTCTTTTGGCAGCATGATGATTTTGGATACCCGCAAACGAACGAAAATGGCGATTGGTTATACTTCTGTCCATTAAATAGAACCAATCGTCAAGAAGGGGCAGGTGACAATCCACAGCACTGTGAAAACAGGTTGAACAATGCCACTTCTTCAAGTGCCACTTCATTCCCTTGCGGCTGCACTTCGGACACATAACTCCTGGAATAATATCTTCTTTCGCTATATTCAACGTCTTCGTCAGCGGAAAAGGATTATAATCCTTGTGTGAATCCACCATGTCGCGGGCAATTTCACTGATTTTATTTCTGCTTAATTTCTCCTGTGCAATCACCATGTTTTACATCCGTATGGGGATTTCATGTGTGAATAAAATTTCAGTATTCGTTTCCTCTTCGATGAATAATTCGTTCGTGTAAGCAAGTCCAATCATACCTTTAATCTTTATATCAATTCCTCTCTCTTTTAACCATCTGTCCATAAATATCATTTTCCGGTCTAGCTCTGTGATTGGACTCTGAATGATTTTTCGTTCACCTTTGATTTCTTGAATAAATTGTGTTGGATTGGCTTTGACGGTGATTTTCCCGCCAAGATTTTTAATTTCAAATACGATTATCTTATCTGGCAGGATCAGCACAGAATCCATTTGAAAGAAAATCCCGTTGTAGAGAAGGCAGATATCATGGAGTAGGCCAAATGGATAGGTCGGACGGAATTCGTTTATATGCTTATCAAAATTCAATTCACCTCCGAATCCTGCTTTTCTTTTTCTGAGATCCTCCTCGATCATCGTATATTTAGGGTGGTTGTTAGGCAGCCGGTTGATTAATGACTGCAATCCTAGTAAGGATAAGGGTTCGCTCCTTTTCTTGATTAACATTTCATCACCTCACCAGCATTGTACCAGACAGTAAATATTCTTAAATTGGCGAAAATTTAAATTTGCCTCAAAATCAGGGATTTCCTTTGATTTTTGGTGCTGAAAGTGGGTTTAAAATATTTTTTTAGGTTCCGTCGGGCGTGGGATGGCTCTCTTTGAGCGCTAGATGGCTTGTTTGAGTGGAGAGCGGCTTTCTTTGAGCGCGAGGCGCAACACTTTGAGCGCA
>NZ_LQYA01000180.1:0-8582 GCF_001531445.1 Sporosarcina koreensis | reverse complement strand
ATCTCTTTGAGCGGGGAACGCACCTCTTTGAGCGGGGAACGCACCTCTTTGAGCGCGGGACGCATCTCTTTGAGCGCGAGGTGCACCCCTTTGAGCGCGGGATGCACCTCTTTGAGCGCGAGGTGCACCCCTTTGAGCGCGGGACGCATCTCTTTGAGCGCGAGGTGCACCCCTTTGAGCGCGGGACGCACCTCTTTGAGCGCGGGATGCACCTCTTTGGGCGCGGGATGCACCTCTTTGAGCGCAGGACGCATCACTTTGGGCGCGGGATGCACCTCTTTGGGCGCGGGACACATCACTTTGGGCGCGGGATGCACCTCTTTGGGCGCGGGACACATCACTTTGAGCGCAGCATGCTGATTCACTTGAAAACTCCCACATATTTCTCAGCTGTCCTGATTTCAATCGTCAGAAAATCATCCCCATAGATGGTCTTAATCAGAAACGGGGCGTCGGCTGTATTCTGGAATCTGAAGTCGAGGCCGCCGTAGGAGACGGTTGCATCCCTTCCTTTCGGGACGTAGCCGATGTCTATTGAATGATGATGCCATTCGATGTATTTTACCGGAAAATAATCGACTGCGTTGAATAAAGTGGAGGATGTTTGGCAAACGCCTCCGCCTATTCCCATGACAAGTTTTTTGTTGATGATTTCCGGCGCTGGCTGGTAACCGTTCGTTTCATCACGTGGACCAACGACGGTGTTGAAGGAGAATTGGTCTCCGCTCCCGACGATAGTATTGTTGATCGCTTTCGCGGAAAGTTCGATATTTTTATTCCGGTTTGTATCTGCCGGCTTGAAATAGGTCGTATACGAAGCGATTACAACCTCGTCTAAGTATGGGATATCCTCGGAATCATAACCACTTTCCCTTATTTCGATTGGCAGTTCAACAGTGCCCCCGCCAGCAGAAGCTTCCATTATCCGCTCAACTAATATGCTTTCCCGTAATAAAACCTGGGGGTTGCCTTCGATAAGATTTCCCTGTTCGTCCAATCTGTCGAGGATCATCCTTTGATCATAGCCAGGCTTTCCATCGACTCCACGTGCTAGCTCTTTTGCAAGTTGTTCCACTTTCGCTATGTACGCGGCGATGTCCATTTCATAGCCTAGATCGATTGGGGATAATGTGTGGATCAGTTTATTGGAAGCCGGGTCAATGATGTTGATAACTGGGGCCGGCGCCGGAATGATTTCCGTTTGGACAACCGGTTGCTTAGTCGATCCTGTTTGTGGTGTTTGCTGTTGTTCTACCCGTTCAGGCGTTTCCTCACTTTCTATATGTTGTTCAATCACCGATTGCTGTTGGCAGCCAAACAATCCAATCAGCATGATAAAAAGAAATGCAGAAATCCATTTTTTCATTTTCTTCCATCTCCCTTCCTTTACTGGTTGCCATTAGCCATAGTATTCAAGGGTTGTGGATAGTGTGTGTTTCAATGGCAATAAAAAAACAGCATAGAGCTGATCCATGCTGTCATTTCAATATTTATTTGACCGCCACGTTCGCGGTGACACCGTTTGGGACTTCGTGGTGCATGCGACATCTTGCTTCGTATGCTTCGGAAGCGCCTACGAGGATAATCGGATCGTCGTAGCCTGCGGGTTGTCCGTTGATAAGTCGTTGTGTACGGCTCGCGGGTGATCCACACACGGTACAGACGGCTTGCAGTTTTGTGACGTTTTCTGCGACAGCCATAAGCTGCGGCATTGGGCCGAACGGTTCTCCACGGAAATCTTGGTCGAGTCCTGCGACGATAACGCGGAATCCTCGATCTGCCAATTCCATGACAACATCGACGATGCCTTCATCGAAAAATTGAGCTTCATCGATGGCGATAATATCGTAATCATCTTTTACGAATTGTTCAATTTGTGCTGATTCGGCAACGGGTGTCGCAATTACTGTCGTTCCGTTATGGCTGACGACCGCTTCCTCGCTGTACCGATCGTCGATTTCCGGCTTGAATACCGCGATTTTCTGTTTCGCAAATTGCGCACGGCGTACACGTCGGATCAATTCCTCGGATTTTCCTGAAAACATGCTTCCACAAATCACTTCTATCCAGCCGCCTTGCATTGTTACGTACATGTTGGTTCCCCTTTCAATTCTTGCTCTATGTAAAGTTGTTCTGTTAGTTGTCGGAATGTCTATCATACATTAAAAAACTGTGGAAAAGACGTCTTTTATTTCGCGTCAGAATATGTTATGGAGCGGAGAATGAATGTCAACCTTGTGAATTTATGCGTCTTATTTTTGATTTATGCGCTTATCGATCGATTTATGAGTTGTTGCAGTTATTTATGCGTTTCTGGATTGTTTTATGCGTACATTTTTGAATTTATGCGTTTTTGAAGCAATTTATGGACTTCTTAGTACATTAATGCTTTTTCGGTAATAAAAGGACGCGGGAAGCGCCGTGCTAGGAGGATGTCGCTCGCGCCAATTTGGTTTTGACAAATTAGGGGGGTGATTCAAAAGGAATTCTATTCGTTTTATTCCCAAATTGAAAACCCGCCAAACAATGTTGGCGGGTTGGAAGGTTCTTATTCTTGTCCTTCTTCTTTGAAGCCATATTTCTTGTTGAAGCGGTCGATACGTCCGTCCGCTGCAGCGAATTTTTGGCGTCCAGTGTAGAATGGGTGACATTCTGAACAAACTTCTACGCGAATGTCCTCTTTTACAGAACCTGTTTCAAATGTGTTTCCACATGAACAAGTGACAGTCGCAACTTTGTAATTTGGATGAATTCCTGCTCTCATCGGTCTCTCTCCTCTCGCCCTGAACCATCTGGAACAGAGTATTATTGTAGGGTGTTGCATAAGACTGATGCCTTACACGGTCCGAATATGTCAACCGCATATGCAGCAGATGGCTATAAACCATACTCAAAAAGTATAACAAATCGGACGGGCATGTTCAAGCATTTTATTTCAAATCAAAGCAGTCCTTTTCCATTGCGATGGGCTTTCATTTCCTCATTTAGCTTTTCGAAGAATTCCTCGTTGGATTTGGATTGACGCAGTTTTTTCAGGAAGCGCTCTGCGAAATCCGGTGCGTCGGAGAACGTCTTTCGGATTGCCCACAGTTTTTCGAGCTGTTCCGTTGGGATGAGCAATTCCTCTTTCCGTGTTCCGGAACGGCGGATATCGAGAGCCGGGAAGATACGACGCTCTGCTAGGCTGCGGTCGAGATGCAGCTCCATGTTGCCGGTCCCTTTAAATTCCTCGTAGATGACTTCATCCATGCGGGAGCCTGTATCGATCAAAGCCGTTGCGAGAATCGTCAAGCTGCCGCCTTCCTCGAGGTTCCTTGCCGCACCGAAGAATCTTTTCGGACGGTGGAATGCCGCAGGGTCGATACCGCCGGAAAGCGTACGGCCGCTTGGCGGGATGACGAGGTTGTAGGCGCGTGCGAGTCTCGTGATGGAGTCCATCAGGATGACGACGTCGCGTTTATGTTCCACGAGGCGCATGGCGCGTTCGAGGACAAGTTCAGCGACTTTCACGTGGTTTTCCGGCACTTCGTCGAATGTCGAGCTGACGACATCAGCATTAACGGAACGTTCAATGTCCGTCACTTCCTCAGGACGCTCGTCGATAAGAAGGACGATCAGTTCCGACTCGGGATGATTTGTTGTGATCGCATTGGCGATTTCCTTCAAGAGCATCGTCTTCCCCGCTTTCGGAGGAGCGACGATGAGTCCACGCTGACCGAATCCGACCGGTGATACTAGATCCATAATTCGGGTCGACAGCTTATGTGGTGTTGTTTCAAGTTTAATATGACGATCCGGGTAAAGTGGTGTAAGTGCCGGGAAATGGACGCGTTCCCTCGCGACTTCCGGGTCTTCCCCGTTGACGGCTTCCACTTGCAGCAAGCCGTAATATCGTTCGTTCTCTTTAGGCGGACGCACTTTCCCTGTTACTTTATCACCGTTTCGCAGATCGAACCGTCTAATTTGGGAAGCGGAAATGTAGATATCTTCGGAGCTAGGCGAATAGTTGATCGGACGAAGGAATCCGTATCCTTCCGATTGGATGATTTCGAGTACGCCTTCCATGAAGAAGAACCCTTCCTGCTCAGCCCTTGTTTTCAGGATGGCAAAGATCAGTTCTTTTTTTGTCAGTTTGCTGTAATAGGAGATTTTGTATTCTCTTGCAAGCTCATATAACTCTTTCAGGGTCATATTTTCCAAGCTGGCGATTGTTAGAATTGGCATAGTATCGTAAGCTCCACTCTTTATTTGTTTTTCGTTTGTTTGGGTGTTTGTTGTTTATTCGGGTAGGTGAATCAATTAGAAGTATGCCCGGCATGTAGCCGGGCGTTGAGGCTTGCAATGTTTCACTTACATGAATTAATAATTAATCCTGCATGACTAGGTTCGGTTTTTTCTTCATGCTATGACGTCCTTCTACGAAACGGATCGTTCCGGATTTGGAACGCATGACGAGTGAGTGGGTTTCGCTGTAGCCGCCTTTGAATTGTACTCCGCGGAGCAATTCTCCGTCTGTTACGCCGGTTGCTGCGAAGATGGCGTCGTCGCCTTTTACGAGATCATCCATGTAGAGGACTTTGTTGACGTCGATGCCCATTCTTTCGCAACGAAGGCGCTCTTCTTCATTTGAAGGGACGAGGCGCCCTTGGATTTCCCCGCCGAGGCATTTGAGTCCGACTGCGGCGATGACGCCTTCAGGTGCTCCGCCGAGGCCAAACAGGATGTCTACGCCTGTATCGTCGAAAGCTGTGTTGATAGCGGCAGCCACGTCTCCGTCATTGATGAGTTTGATGCGCGCACCCGCAGCTCTGATTTCTTCGATAATCTTCGAATGGCGTTCACGGTTGAGGACAGTTGCCACAACTTCATCAATCGATTTGTTTTTCGCTTTGGCGACAGCGTGTAGGTTATCCGTGACGGATGCGTCAATGTCGATTTTACCAACCGCTTCTGGTCCGACTGCGATTTTATTCATGTACATGTCAGGCGCGTTGAGGAGGTTCCCTTTATCCGCAATTGCAATGACCGCAAGTGCATTCCAGCCTCCTGATGCGACAATGTTCGTGCCTTCCAGCGGGTCGACGGCTACGTCCACTTCCGGACCTTGGCCTGTTCCAAGCTCTTCGCCGATATAAAGCATCGGTGCTTCATCCATTTCGCCTTCGCCGATAACGACGACCCCTTGCATCGGAATCGTATCGAACACAGTACGCATCGCTTCCGTCGCGGCGTCATCCGCTTCGTTTTTCAAACCGCGCCCCATCCAGCGGGAAGCCGATACAGCCGCCGCCTCTGTTACACGTACTAATTCCATCGATAAACTGCGTTCCATTATGATTGTTCCTCCCGTTTAGCGCATTTCATTATTGAATAATAAATAAACGCTTTTCATTAGCTGTTAGTTTCGTCTTTAGTATAGCATAAGCAATTTCATTCGCTTACAGTCGCTTTTTCAGGAACGGACTCTTTCCGGATGTCCGCCCCGATGCCGCGAAGTTTCTCGATGAGGTCGCTGTAGCCCCGTTCGATATGCTGAATTTCCTGGATTTCAGTTTCACCGTCCGCGAGCAGTCCTGCGATGACGAGTGCCGCCCCGGCGCGGAGATCGGAAGCCCGGACTGTCGCCGCTTGCAGTGGAGTCGGTCCTGAAAGTATAACCGATTGCCCTTCCACTTTTCCGTCGGCATTCATCCGCCGCAGTTCATCGATTTGCTTGAACCGTGCGGAATAGATCGTATCTGTTATGACGGACGAGCCGTTCGCTTGTGACAACAGTACGGAGAACGGCTGTTGCAAATCGGTCGGGAATCCTGGATAGACGAGCGTTTTCACGTCGACCGCAAGCAAATTCTCCGATTTCGGAATGAAGACATGTTCTTCCCTCTCTTCCACTTTGACGCCCATTTCGCGTAGTTTCGCGGTCAGCGCTTCAACGTGGAAAGGGATGACGTTGTCAATCGTAATGCCATCTCCGACTGCCGCCGCCATGATCATGAATGTGCCTGCTTCGATCCTATCCGGAATAATCGTATGCTTCGTTCCATGCAGTCGCTCGACGCCTTCGATACGGATGACATTCGTTCCCGCACCTTTGATGTTGGCACCCATATTTGAAAGCAACGTGGCGACATCGATGATTTCAGGTTCTTTCGCTGCGTTTTCGATGATCGTCCGTCCTTTGGCACGTACCGCCGCAAGCATGATGTTGATTGTCGCGCCGACAGAGACGACGTCCAAATAGATTTTGGCGCCGCGCAATTCATCGGCACGCAAATAAATGGCGCCATGCTCGTTCGTCACTTTTGCGCCTAAAGCTTCAAAACCCTTGATATGCTGATCGATCGGACGGGGTCCTAAATGGCAGCCCCCGGGAAGTCCGATTGCCGCATGCTTAAATCGGCCAAGCATAGCCCCCATCATGTAATAGGAGGCTCTCAGCTTTTTCACATTGCCGTTCGGCAGCGGCATGGCGATCATTTCCGATGGATCGATCGTCATCTTGCCTGATTCGAAATCCACTTTCCCGCCAATATCTTCAAGGAGCGCTTGGAGGGTGAGAACGTCCGAGATTTCCGGTAGTCCGTCAATCGTTACGGGTGAATCCGCCAAGATGGAAGCCGGGATCAGTGCTACGGCACTGTTTTTTGCCCCGCTCACTTTTATTGTTCCACGTAGAGGTTTGCCGCCTCTGATTTTATAAACGTCCATTTCAGTCTCCTTTAGGCGTTTCACTTGTTCTTTCTTGCTTCCCAATCTTCAAGGAATTGCTGGATGCCTTTGTCTGTCAATGGGTGGTTGAATAATTGTTTAAGCACGTTGAATGGCGTCGTCGCGATATGCGCTCCTGCAAGTGCAGAGTCGGTAATATGCTGCGGGCTGCGAATAGATGCTGCAATGATTTCCGTATCTATATCGTGGATTGTGAAAATGTCCGCGATTGTGCTGATCAGATGAATTCCTTCTTGGCCGATGTCATCGAGTCTGCCGAGGAATGGGGATACATAAGTGGCTCCAGCGCGCGCTGCAAGCAATGCTTGGTTGGCACTGAAAATGAGGGTCACGTTTGTTTTGATGCCTTCTTGGGCGAAAACGGAGCACGCTTTCAGTCCTTCCGGCGTCATTGGAAGCTTGACAGTAATGTTTGGCGCGATTTTCGCAAGTTCGCGGCCTTCTTCGATCATTCCTTCTGCGTCGAGTGCAATGACTTCAGCGCTGACAGAACCGGGTACGAGCGCTGTGATCTCGCGAAGTCTGTCGTGGAATGAGATATTTTCTTTTGCAACAAGTGATGGGTTGGTTGTTACGCCGGATAGAATTCCCCAGCTATGTGCTTCTTTTATTTCTTCAAAGTTTGCCGTATCGATGAAAAATTTCATGTGAATCGTTCCTCCTTCGATGAATGGAAAAGAAGGAGAATGCATCTGGTTTTGATGCTTCTCCTATTTATATGACAAATTTCATTGCAAGTTAAGCTTTACCTGAAGATCCAAACTCGCGCATTTTGCCGATAACTGTATTCTTGATGGCTTCGCGCATCGGTGTCAGGTATTTACGTGGATCGTAGACGTCTGCGTCTGCGTTTAATTTTTCGCGGACCGCTTTCGTGCCTTCGATCTGGTTTTCGGTATTAACGTTTATTTTAGCCGTTCCGAGTGAGATGGCGCGTTGGATATCCTTAGTCGGGATGCCTGTTCCACCGTGAAGTACGAGTGGAAGGTCCGATTGGCTGGAGATTTCCTCCATTTCCTTGAATCCTAGGTTCGGTTCGCCTTTGTATGGGCCGTGTACCGATCCGAGGGCAGGTGCCAAACAGTCGATATCCGTGCGGTCGACAAGCTCTTTGCATTCTGCTGGATCTGCGTAAATGACGCCATCCGCGATGACATCGTCTTCCTGCCCGCCGACGACGCCGAGCTCGGCTTCAACGGATACACCTTTTGCATGTGCATATTCCACTACTTTTTTCGTGATTTCAATGTTTTCCGCTAGAGGTTTGGATGATGCGTCGATCATGACGGAAGTGAATCCTGCGTCGATCGCCTCTTTGCATTTTTCGAAACTGGATCCGTGGTCCAGATGGATAGCGACGGGTACGGTGATGTTATAATCATGCATTAACCCTTTCACCATGTTGACGACTGTTGTAAACCCGCCCATATAGCGTGCTGCTCCTTCTGAAACACCAAGGATAACAGGTGAATTCTCTTCTTGCGCCGCTTGCAGGATCGCCTGTGTATATTCAAGATTGTTCAAATTGAACTGTCCGATTGCATATCCTTCTTTTTTTCCTTTGATCATCATTTCTTTCATTGAAACAAGTGCCATTGCATTAGCCTCCTCGGAATCGTCGAGATGAATTTATTTGTTTGAATCAATATTTACCTCTTTTATCATAACAAAAACAGACAGTATTTACTACTGTCTGGCAGACTGTAGACAAAAGGGATGAAAATCGAATTGATTTTCATCCCTTTTGTCATATTAGCGCATTGACACAAAAACGTTAGACTGACGCGACGTTGATTTCCGTTCCGAGCGGACGCTTTCCGGGGGGCTTGCCCTCAGCCTCCTCGTCGCTTTGC
>NZ_LQYA01000179.1 GCF_001531445.1 Sporosarcina koreensis | reverse complement strand
AAAAACGTTAGACTGACGCGACGTTGATTTCCGTTCCGAGCGGACGCTTTCCGGGGGGCTTGCCCTCAGCCTCCTCGTCGCTTTGCTCCTGCGGGGTCTTCACGCTGCGCTGATCCCCCAGGAGTCGCCGCTCTGCACTTCAATCAACTGGATGTCCCTCCCTTGAGACATCGGCATCATTCAAGCTATGCTTACAGCCGACGTCCTCCATGTCCAACTGGCCAGCTTCTTCAGATTTAAAGCAGCAAAAGTCAGCATCGCCTGCATGGACATTTTTTTAAGTCCCCTGAGGGTTGTCCATCGCATGCCATGCTTTTCTTTTGCATCGGCAAAGACACGTTCGATCGTCTCTTTGCGTTTTCCATATATTTCTTTGATTTCATGATTGTGTCGCAAATCTTCAGCAACGTCCAAATAGCCTTGCCAAATATGACGTTGAATCATCTTTTGGTGATTCTTACTCTCTGTACACTGGCTAATCACAGGACACGAGGCACAAATGGAAGGAGTCGAAGCATATTGACGGTATCCTTCCTTCGTGGTTGTTCGGTATGTAAGAACCTGTCCTTCCGGACAGAGATAGCAGTCGAAATGCTCGTCATAGACATACTCATGTTTTCTAAAGAACCCTTCTTTTGTCATTGGTCGTTTGTACGGAAGAGCAGGAAGCATCTGATTTTCTAAAAGGAAATTGGCAATGGCTGGTGTTTTGTAAGCTGCATCAGCGGCAACGACGACTGGACGTCCTACTTGCTCGATGACCTTCTGGACTAATGGTTCAAGCAAATTACTGTCGTGGACATTCCCTGGCGTGACGATGTTTGCGAGTACAAACCCCTTTTCGTCCGTGGCAGCGTGAAAAGAATAAGCGAACTGCTTTGTCCGTTCATCTTTAACGTAATAACCACTTTCCGGGTCTGTTGTCGACTCCTTAATCTCCTTGTACTCTTCCTTTTCAAACTTTTCCGGCGGGAATGGTTTCTTCCCATTCTTTTCCCGATCTATGTTGAGCTCCTTCTGGAGCCTCTTCTCATAAGCCCGCGTCTCTTTACGAACAACCTTCTTCTCAAA
>NZ_LQYA01000003.1 GCF_001531445.1 Sporosarcina koreensis | reverse complement strand
TGACCCCGAGCCTCTGGCGACCGGAGTCTAGACGCAAACAAAAAAAAGAAGCCAGACCGGCTCCTTTTTTCACTGTGCTTATTCAACATTGCCTTGCCAATCCAACATGCCGCCGACCATATTTGTCACGTCATAACCTTGTGCCTCTAAAAATTCTGCCGCACGCCCACTACGACCGCCTGACCTGCAAATAAGTACATATGGCGTTGCTTTATCGAGTTCTTCCAAGCGATCTGGAACTTCCCCTAATGGAATATGAATCGCACCTGGAATGATTCCTGCCGCGACCTCGTCATCTTCCCTTACATCAATCATATGAAGGGTTTCCCCATTATCAAGCTTCTGCTGAACTTCTACTGTCGTCATTTCTTTCATGTCGAATCCTCCTCATACATTTCTTCCATCTTATCTATGAGCGAAGCCTGTCGTCCAGCACTTTGATTTTCATTTCAACTGCGGCAGTCTCCTGATCACTATAAGATTCTTATGATTCCTTCTTTACATCAAGTAGAAATCACTTTGGGGTTTTTCTTTACATAATAGAAAATAAGCAACGCTGTAATACTTTCAGCGACGGGGAATGTCCACCAAATCGCCTGCGCTCCGAATATGATCGGCAACACGATGAGTGCAGGGACAAATAATACGATACTGCGCAGTAGCATGATCCAAGTTGCAAGGCGTGTCTTTTCAATCGATTGAAAGAACTCCGCAAATACCATATTAATGCCCAAGAATATATATCCAATCGCGAAATAAACAAAACCTTGAGATGCCATTTGGCGAACATCCATTGTGCTGTCACCGAACACTGCCATCATCTGCGATGGAAATAATATAGCAGCCACCGCGATGATAAATCCAAACGCAAGTGCGGTAACAATACCAATTTTCAACAGCGCTGTCACTCTCTTCATTAGCCGAGCGCCATAATGATAACTGACAATCGGCTGCAGCGCCATGCCGATTCCGTAAAACATCATTAAGAGCACCGTATGAATATAGTTAACCATCGCATAGGCTGTTACGCCGTTATCTCCCAAATAGTATAAAAACGTAACATTATACAGAATCACTATAACAGCTACTGAAGCTTCAACAATGAAGCTGGGCAGGCCGATTGCAAATACACTCTTAACATCAGACCAGTTAAAAAACTTCCGGACAAACTTCAGCTCAGACTGCTTCCGGAAGAAATGAAAGCAAAGCACAGCAGCTCCTATCATTGTGGAAATCACAGTCGCCAATGCGCAACCTGTTACCCCGTAGTCAAGCACGAAGATAAAGAGATAATTCAACACGATATTCAAAACGGATGTGGTGATCAAACCCGCCATCGCAAGTTTTGGATTTCCATCATTTCTAATGAAGATACTAAGCAGGTTTTCAATTGTATAAAAGACGCCAAACAACAAGATGATAAATAAATACTCTTTTACATACGGATAGGTGCTGTCATTCGCCCCAAAAATATAAGCAATGTCTTGCAGGTTGAGTAACAAGGTGATAATTAGAATGACAACCACTATTAACATCGTTACGAATGACAACGTGAAAATCTTATGAGCCCGCTCTTTATTGTGTCGACCGAGCGCTATGGAGTAGAGCGTAGCACCACCCATTCCAATCCAAAGGGAGATCGATAACAAAATGGAGAAAATCGGAACTGCAATATTTACTCCTGCGAGCGCCGTCGGTCCAACGCCATGACTCACAAAAATACCATCCACTAAAATATTGACCGACATGAGCAGCATACCGATCATAGCGGGAAATAAATAAGATAGGAACAATGGCTTCAGTGGTCTAGTTTCAATCAGATTCATTGTAGTCATCATTTCCCACCTCCTTGACCATCACCATTTCACCATTCTCATCAATCTCCCCATTGAAAACAAACCCGAACTTTTTATAAAGCTGAATGGCCACCTCATTATCATCAAAAACACTTAAGTAAATGCGGTTGCAATGGAATGTCGCTTGCAAATAACAAATGAGCTGCTGCAGAAAGTATTTTCCTAAGCCTCGATGCTGATAGCGCTCATCTATAAAATACCGATCCAGCCATACACGCTGTTCTCCTTGATCCTGTTTAAACGCGCCGTACATTGCAAATCCCACTGCAATATCTCCCTTATATAAACCAACAGGGACGAAACGCCGATCGTTTTTGGCCTCCTTCAGACATTGCAATGTCGTTTCGATAAAACCTTCTTGCTCGTCTGCGATATGCAATGATAAAATTTCCTCCTTATTTAAATTAGTAACTTTCCGAATTTCGGAGAACATGTTGTCAAAACCTTTCTATTTATATTATGGATAGGTATAATTTAAGGTATATAGTAACTATATAGTCAAGAGGGAGAATATACATTGTCAAATCGGAAAATTAAGTACTTTACGACAGGTGAATTTGCTAAGCTATGCAAAGTAAATAAACAGACACTTATTTATTATGATCAAATCGGTTTACTATCGCCCGCTATGAAAGACGATAAAGACTACCGTTATTATTCGATTGCCCAATATGATTATTATAGTGTCATTGAATTATTAAAAGCGGTTGGCATGTCACTGAAAGAAATTCAGACGTACATGGCGGATAAATCCCCCGATAACTTTTTACAATTAATGCAGCAGCAAAAAGAGGTTGTGGAGAAAAAGCGTCAAGAACTACGGATGATTGAAAACATGATAGACGTGAAAATACTGTCAACTGAGGAAGCACTGCATCTCGACTTTGATAGCATTACCATTCAGCATTTTCCGGAAGAAATATTGTATCTGAGCGAAAACATTGAAGACACCTCAGAAGAACAATTCGTCGAGGCAGTTTCCGATTTCATTGATGAATTGTATCGTTCCCAATTAGACACAGGTTATCCGATTGGCGCCATCACAAAGAGAGAGCAAGTGTTATCCGGCAACTACGATAATTATTCCTTCTTATATATGGAACAGCCATTTCCGCGCAAAGGACATTCCTATTTCAAAACCCTTGAAGGAGAAGTTATTATCGGATATCACGTAGGGACTGCAAGTTCAATTGAACAAACCTATAAACGATTATTTTCTTATATGGATGAGCATCACTATCGGTTGGGCCAATATGTGTATGAGGAATATGTATATGATGCTTTTATTCGAAACAATGAAGCAGAGTATGTGACGAAGATTATGTTGGAAGTTGAAAAAGAAGTTTGACATGCGTATGGTGTACTTTCGAAACAAAAAAGTCGATTCTCCTCAAGGGAATCGACTTTTCAAGCTTATATACATGTACTGAATACCATAGAAAGTGACAGTTCCTGTTCCTTCAAAGATCGTACTTCATCCAAGCACTTCAACCGATCGTTTTAACAACATGCCCTTCCTGATCGGTAATCATCGTTTGAACAATTCGCACCGTCATGCCATCCTTTATCGGCACTTCAAACTCGCATTGCTTTGGAAGCAATCTTTTACCCATCTCTTCAACCGCCCGATCATGCAACACGATTCGGACAGCATCCGCCTCTTCTGTATAATTCGACTGTTCTCCTCGCTCCAAAATAATTCGGTTGTTAGGGCCTGCCAATGTCAGCTCTTTATCTTTGAGAAGGCGCCCGCGAAGCAGCTTGCCAATGATTTCTGCTTGTTTCGCTCCAATCGTTAGAATGGACGGGGATTTGCCCAACCATCCTTTTTTTCCTGCTGTCCAATCGAGTTGATCGACAAATAGAATGCCCGTATTGGAACCTTCCTGCTCCATTCCCATTTGTACTGCCGTTACTATAACTTCGTCCACCAAAAGCGATCCCCGATTCAAATCCGTTATGTAAGATGGCATATGCGGTAACCCTACAGAAAGAACTCCTAACGTGTTCCATGTCTGCATCGCTTCTAGCTCATCATTTGTAATGCCGACCATTTGCAAAAACTGCACTTGCCCATTTGCAGTATCAATCGTTGGCAACTCCGGATCGGCGACAAACGCAAGGGCTGTCAGCTCCGTATCCGCCCCAAGGCAAATCGGTCCGTTCGCATCCAAATAATCACCTGCCCGAAACACATTGCCACTATTGAATACATACCTGCCCATATTTTGAAGCAAATTCAACGCCCACGCAGGCGGTTCTTCCTCATCCCCCTCCTTAACGAGTCGGAACGTCAATTCAAATCCATACCCGCTTTCCTCCGCATAATCGGACTCCTTTTCGTACAGCTCCGAAAACCCGTACGTAACGAAATGCCAATGCGGCAGCGGTTCATCCGCCTCATACACACTAATGCCGTCCAACGGATCCGCTCCTCCTAAAGCATATGATATAAGCGTTCCGTAATGCTTCGGCTCCTGCTCCCCATAAATCTGCTCAACCGCCTCATCAATCGCATCCCAGCCGGTTGTGACTGCTTCTTCACTCATGAACGCCATCCTCCCTAAATTTTCAATCTATTAACATTGTAAAGTTTCACCATTTTCTCGTCCAACATTTATGTATAAATAAAGAAAAGGACCTACTAACAAAAAACCCCTTCCTCAATAGAAAGGGGCCAACTATACGGTGCAACTTCTAATTCTTTCATTCTACTGTGTTAAGTAAATATGAACCGTATTAT
Organism: Sporosarcina koreensis; assembly: GCF_001531445.1. Classification (GTDB taxonomy): domain Bacteria; phylum Bacillota; class Bacilli; order Bacillales_A; family Planococcaceae; genus Sporosarcina; species Sporosarcina koreensis_C. The sequence goes on along the minus strand of NZ_LQYA01000003.1, from coordinate 113,409 downwards.
TACATACATTTTTCAATTTCGACAGATCTATTGCTTACCGAACTTTTGTATATCCGTAATTTGCCCTGCATGTATGCCAGTGTGATACATTAACCTTCCCATCACTTCCAAAGGTGTAGAATTCCCCATCCTTGTTTCCTTTACTTCATGCCACCCTTCTTCCGGCAAGTCCTTCATCGCATCCTTTAAAAAAGCATTTGATTCCATTAAAAAGGCGACGAGTTCCTCTTTGCTCAGCAAGGAAGGCTTCTTGACCTCCCCAATGTTTTTATCGAAATACCAATCGGCAAATATATACTCCACTTCTCCGGTATGGAATAGTAATCTTCCAATGGATTGATCGCCTAATTGAAGGGTTAAATCTTCATCTGTTAATGCATTTGCCTTTTCAAAAAAACGGTCACGAACAGCATTCCACATCGGTAGAACTGTTTCATATGTCATTCAATTGCCCCCTGTCTTATTTATGACATTGCTTCTTTTGCTTTGTCGACAACAACATGCGCGAAAGTCGAGCCGTCGATTGTTACATCAAATGCTAAGCCGAAACCGACGACATAACGCCCTGCCAAAGGTGTTAATTCGAAAAGTGAAAAGTCCAATCCGCGCAATACATCCATCAAGCTTTTATTGAATGTAGTATTGAACATTTCAAAAATAGCGTCCTGGTCATCATTCCCCAGATTCCTAGATGAACATTCCCAGCGGACCCGTTCCGTTGCAAAAGGATTTTTCGTTTCAGACTCGTCAGCTAGCAACAAAACATCAATGACATCGCTCTTTTCAGTCAACTCGTAATGCTCAGCGATTTTGCTTATATAAATGTAAAGTTTATTATCTTTCTTCACAAAGGGAGCTATGCTGCTAAACGGTTTTCCTTCCTTATCGACAAAGCTTAAAACAGTAGTATTCCGGTTGTCAACAAACTCCAAATACATGCTTTTATACTTTTCCACATCAATCTTCTTGCTCATTGCAATCCCCCTAGTCACTTTACTTTTTTCAATAAATGAATACGCGGTTTTCTTTCCGTTTGCACGTACTGTATCTCGCAGTCCATACAATACACGCTTCGAATCATTTCTTGTGTCATCACTTCTTTTGGCGTGCCCTGCATTGCTTTTTCACCTGATTGCACGACGACGATCCGATCACTATATTGAGAAGCCTGGTTGAGGTCATGGAGTACCATAAGAACCGTCATATCCATTTCACTATTCAGCTCCCTGACAAGCTCTAGCACTTCATGTTGATGGGAAATATCTAAATAAGTAGTCGGCTCGTCAAGCAATAAAATTTTTGGGCTTTGAGCCAATGCCATAGCAATCCATGCCCGTTGCGATTCGCCCCCGGATAAGGATGAGACTGGGCGATCCTGATACTCTGTTAAATATGTTTTGCTAAGGGCCCAATCGATGATTTCCATATCTTCATCATTCAATTTTTCAAACCAACGTTTATGCGGAAACCTTCCATACGATACAAGATCCTTTACACTCATATCATTTGGCGCCTGATTTTTTTGGCTTAGCATGCACATTTTCTGTGCAATTTGTTTGGATTTCATCGACTTAATATTCGTTCCTTCAAGCATGACTGTTCCTTTGTAATAAGGCGTAAAACCTGAAATTGCCTTTAACAGCGTTGATTTCCCCGAGCCATTGGGACCGATGATAGACAATACCTCTCCTTTTTCTACAGAGAACGAGAAGTCTTGAATTGTCGTCTTTTGATCATACCGAACCGATATGGAGTCAACCGTAAACATTTAAAAGCCTCTCCTTCTCATTAAATATAGAAAATAAGGGCCGCCGATGACAGCCATCAAAATACCTGCCGGGATATCCATCGGGGCAAATAATGTTCGTCCGCCCGTATCTGCCACGAGTAATACGAGTGCCCCTAGCGCCATGCTCATCGGCAATAAATACTTATAGTTTGACCCCACTAAAAATCGAGCCATATGTGGCACGATCAACCCTACAAATCCGATCATGCCGATTGTTGCAACGGAAATTGCAGCTAAGAACACCGCTATCAATGACAGCAAAATCCGAATGCGGTTCACCTTTTCTCCAAGATTCGAAGCAACTTGATCGCCCATTCGAATGATATTCGCTTTTCGAATTGCAAAGATGGACGCAATCCAACCGACAATGGCATACGGTAAGATCATATATAATGAGTTATTTCCTTTTGCAGCTAAACTCCCATTCATCCATTGAACGGCAGCCGGCAGCCGGTCACTATACATAATCGATAAATAGCCCATTGCACCGCCCGCCAATGCATTTACAGCAACCCCAGACAAAATTATTGTAATTGGAGATATTCCATTTCTTTTCCATGCCAGCGAATATACAATCAATGCGGCGAGGAGTCCACCAATAAACGCTGCAATCGGAATGAAATTCGTATATTCCGGCATTGCTAGCATAATGACGAGTACAAACACAGCTGCCCCACTCGTCACGCCTGTCAATCCTGGATCTGCAAGGGGGTTTCCCATGACCGCCTGCAACAAAGCCCCTGAGATTGCTATATTTGCACCGATAATCATCGCAAGCAGCACACGCGGCATCCGAATATCAAAAATGATCGTATTGTGTACATCCTCTGATGTCGTCCCAAAAATAGTTTGCAGTATTTCAGGAATAGGAATCCTGACACTGCCTAATCCAATGGCAACAATCGCCATGACAATTGTAAGTGCAAATGTAATGATAATGATTGTCCCGCTCGTCATCTTTCTAGTCATTTCGCAAACCTCGTTTATTCAAAGAAATAACTAGCAATCTCTGTTAATGCTTTCTCCACGTTGCTTATGGACGTTACACCAAAGACGTCATAATCCAAAATGTGAATCTTGTCGTTCTGATACGCAGATAGTTTTGTCCATGTGTCATTGCTTTCCACTTCTTTTTGGAACATTTCTTCCGATGCACCATGATCACCAGACGCAAGAACAAGAATAATATCCGGATCCGCGACGACAATTTCCTCCATATTCATAGGAGAATATGTATCTGTCGCTTTTAATACTGTCGTTGCAATATTATCAGCACCTAGACGCTCTACTAAGCTTCCAAGATAAGATTTTTCGTTCATCACCATAAATGAATCCGAAGTTCCGATCATAAGCATAACTGTCGGCAGTTTTTTGCCTTCCGCCAATTTCGTCAATTCATTTTCCTTATCCAAAATCATTTGCATTTTTTCGTTCATCTTATCTGTTTTATTGAAATAAGTGCCTAATACTTTGAAGCTCCGTTTTAAATCATCAAATGAATCGGTACGTAAATAGGCTGTTGACATATTCATACCTTCAAGATTTTTTTCCAATGTGCTGCGAAGCGATTCAGCTCCAAGGATCAAATCCGGTTTTAAGTTCGTGACGACTTCAAGATCCGGCGCCATTGGCGAACCTATTTTGTCGATTGACTCAAAGTCTTGCGGGAGAGGATTCGTGGACGTTGGAACCCCTACTGGCGTTATGTCAAGAAGATGTAGCATCTCTGTTAAAGGAACCGAGGTTGTAATGATCCGTTCAGGAACTGCTTCTGAAAATTGACTAAGCGCCTCATTGAATTTTTCCTCATCAGTGCCGTCATTCTCTAACGTCAACCCCACTTCCTGCTTCTCAACCGACTCATGCGCGACTGTCTTATTCTCATTCACTTCTTTATCCGTTTCGTCTTTACTTGCATCCTCCGTTGAGTTCGAGGAACATGCTGTCAACAATGCGAGCACAGCAGCAAGTAAAAATGCATAAACCTTTTTCAAACTCTTTCCCTCTAAAGCCATCTTGTACTTTCTCCCCTATCCAATTGATAATGATTTTCAATCTCATTAAAGATGATAATGGTTCTCAATACCATTGTCAATCTGTTTTTCATCTTTTTCTGAAATCAATAACATTCCATTCAAAAAACCCTTTCCACCAAAGTAGAAAGGGTTTGGAAACAATTCCAATAGACTATGGGTTATATTAACATCCCGGCAATGGCCGCACTCATCAGATTGGCAAGTGTTCCCCCGATGATTGCCCGCATTCCCATGTCAGCAATATCTTTTCTTCTCGAAGGAGCCATTCCACCTAAACCGCCAATTAGCATGGCTAGCGCTGCAAGATTGGCAAAGCCACATAATGCGAAACTAATAATGGCAACAGTTTTAGGTGATAGATTGGCTATTTCATTTGCAAAAGAAGTATAGGCGACAAATTCGTTTAATACAAATTTTTGTCCAATAAATGAACCTGCTTGTAATGCTTCATCCCACGGAACCCCAATAAGGAAGGCGAGTGGAGATAAAAGAAAACCTAATATTTTTTCTAGAGTGAGCGATTCAAATCCGAAAACTCCACCAATCGCTCCAGTAATCAGATTTACTAAATAAATAAGGGAGATAAACGCAATCAGCATCGCACCGACACCAACCGCTATTTTCAATCCATCCATCGCGCCGCGAGATGCCGCATCGATTACGTTTCTGGATTCCGTGTCTTTCACCATTTGAACATTTTCAGTTGTGTTCAATTTTTCTGTTTGAGGAACGAGGATTTTCGCAAATAACAATCCCGCCGGAGCCCCCATGAAAGCTGCAGCCAACAAATATTCGATAGGAACACCAAGCATCGCGTACCCGCCTAAAACAGCACCCGATACACAAGCCATTCCGCCTACCATGACTGCAAACAGTTCCGATCTAGTCATTTTTTCGATATAAGGTTTTACCACTAATGGAGCCTCTGTAGGACCAAGAAAGATATTAGCTGCTGCTGACATCGATTCAGTCTCGCTTGTCTTAAGGGCTTTTGCTAAGAGTCCACCGACGATTTTCGTCAAAAACTGCATAATTCCTAGATAATAAAGGACCGATATTAAGGAAGCAAAGAAAATGATAATCGGCAACACTTGAAATGCAAAGGTGAAACCTACACCCTCTGCACCTAGTACTCCGCCAAACAAAAATTGAATTCCTTCATTTGACGAATCAATCACTTTTTGGACAATTCCTGAAATCTTTTCTAAAATCTTTCTTCCGAATTCCCATTTCAAAACGGCAAAACCAAAAATAAGCTGAATCGCTAAAGCGCCAAAAACAGTTCTCAGATTGATGGATTTACGTGCTGTCGATAGGGCCCATGCAATCACTAAAATACCGATGATGCCGCAAATTCCCCAGATGTATTGCATAGTATCTCTCCCGTCATGTTGAAGTTAAATTGATAATTCGTTTTTTACTTAGAGTTTTCTCCGCTCACAAGTCTCGCCAATTCCGTAATGTAATCGAAGAATGCATCGCGATCCACATCATAAACAACATTTACAGGTCGTCCTTCAGGCGTTTCCACTGTGCGTCCTTGGCTTGGTCCATCGGGGATGACAACACTATTGACCGTTTGCACTTTCACAAGATCTGTGTTGCCAATAAATGCAGTCGTTAACACGTCCCATAAATAGTACGTGGAATTTGTTTTAAAGTGGACGAGCGGAGGCACCATCGCATAACATTGACCGAGAAAATCAACCCCGATAAACGTACGATCCTTCGCCCAACGTTCACGAACGTCCAACGTTAGAGGTACTTGATTTGTGCTTTCAAGCGCGACTAAATCAATTTCGATGCTTGTTTCCCATACGCGTGCCGCTGCTTCCGGATCCCAAAACACGTTCCATTCCGCTGTTCCATCATGTTCAGGCTCATGAACATTTCCGTCTTCACGGAAAGTGCCGCCCATCCAAACGAGCCTTTCGATCTTCTCTTCAATATCCGGTGCCTCGTCCAATGCGCGTGCTAGGTCGGTAAGTGGACCGGTGAATAATAGAGTTGTCTTTTCTGAAGTATTTCGAATCGCATCGATCATATGAAGATGGGCCGGTTTTTCTGCTACTGGCGTAACCACTTTCCCGGATTCGTTTAAAATCGGCAGTGCGTCTACAAGAAACGCATGCATTCTCCAGTCTTTCGGAAATGGATTCTTTCCTCGTGAGTTGGATTCAGCTACGTCGAGGCTGACGCCATCTCCAAAACGATCAATGATTTTTCGGCTCGCATATACAGCCGGCTCTAAATAACAATCTGCTGGAATGACGGATACACCCGTCACTTCAACATTATCCATACGAAGCAATAAGAATAATGATACGAGATCATCGACTCCGCCATCATGGTTAAAGTAAATAGGTTTCTTTGTCATGTTACATCTTCCTTTTCTGTATAGTTGTTTGAATGGATATCGGTTAGTCTCCCGATATTAGCGAGAAGATATTCATATGCTTCTACCGGCAATTCCTTTTCTGAATGAAGTACAAAAAAACCGGATAGATTCTACCCGGTTTACCGATTCACGAAAAATAACGGAAAAGTAATATTTCCAGTCAGTTTTTCATGTAGTCCGGTAGTTTACGGTTACCAGGTAGAAACGCTCGGGCCATATTCCCAAGCATATACATTTATTATTTAAATGAAATTGTTGCACAGGTTATAAAGCTGTTTTTCACTTTACATTTATAGCATAAAAACTTTAATACAGTCAACAAAAACACGAATGTTATTTTATTTTGACAAATCATCTTTCGTGTTTACGCTTTCAAAGTAAAGAAAATTTGTTAAACCAAGTTAGCACATTACTAAATTCCGGATTATATAACATAAAAAAACCCTTTCCCGATAAACTCGAGAAAGGGCTGTACATAATCGTAATTAACGTTTTGAGAACTGAGGTGCACGACGAGCGCCTTTAAGACCGTATTTTTTACGTTCTTTCATGCGTGAGTCACGTGTAAGCAAGCCTGCAGCTTTCAATGTACCGCGGAAGTCAGGATCTACAGTCAATAGAGCGCGTGCAACGCCGTGGCGGATTGCGCCTGCTTGACCTGTGTATCCGCCGCCATGGACGTTTACATGGATATCATAGCTGCCAAGTGTTTCAGTAGCTACAAGTGGTTGTTTGATCACTTCACGAAGTGTTTCGAATGGTACGTAGTCTTCTACGTCACGGTTATTGACGACGATTTTGCCTTCGCCAGGTACGAGACGTACACGAGCTACTGAACTTTTACGACGGCCAGTGCCGATATATTGTACTTGTGCCAAAAGTGTTTCCTCCTCTTAATTATCCGCGAAGCTCGTATGCTTCTGGTTTTTGTGCCGTATGTGGATGTTCCGGTCCAGCATAGACATGAAGTTTCTTGATTGTTTGACGACCTAGAGGGCCTTTTGGAAGCATCCCTTTAATCGCAAGCTCCAACATTTTAGTTGGGTAGTTTGTACGCATTTCAAGCGCTGTACGTTGCTTGATATTACCAGTATAGCCAGAGTGGCGATAGTAGATTTTATCTTTTAATTTATTCCCAGACAATTGGATTTTCTCAGCGTTGATGATGATGACGTGATCGCCAGTGTCAACGTGTGGTGTGAACGTAGGTTTGTTTTTGCCGCGCAAAATTGCTGCAACTTCAGAAGCTAGACGACCAAGCGTCTGTCCTTCAGCGTCGACAACGAGCCATTTACGCTCTACTTCGTGACCTTTAGCCATGAATGTTGTACGCATGTATTGTTTCCTCCTAAAAATATCAATCTGTTCCGTTGTTTTCTCTATCCCTAAACACAAATAAACTTTCCGGGGCTTATTGTGGGGTTATTGAAATACCATTTATCATCTTATATTGAAAGCGACAATAAGTCAAGCGTTTTATTAGAAAACGCCTGGAAAAGTTGACTCAAGTCTAGTACGTGACATTCATCAAGTACAAACCGTGTGCCGGTGCGGTTTTTCCGGCCTTTTTGCGGTCTTTCTCCTCAAGAATTTCCTTCATGTCGCGCGGCTCGTTCCAACCGATGCCGACAGCGAAAAGCATGCCCGCAATCGTCCGGACCATATTGTACAAAAATCCATCGCCTTCAATCGTCATGATCAGCTCTTCGCCCTGTTCCACAACCATTAATTCACGGACCGTCCGCACTTTATTCGAAGTTGCAGTCTTGGATGAACAGAAACTCGTGAAATCGTGCGTGCCGACAATGTACTTGGCAGCCTCGCGCATCCTTTCGATGTCAGGACGCCACTTCCCCAGATGGACGGCATAATTACGTTCGAAAGGGCTTTGCACCTCACTCGATGACCATTTGAACATATACGTTTTCCCGGTCGCGGAATAACGCGCATGGAATTCGTCATCCACAAATTCCGTTTTGACGATTCTTACGTCCTTCGGCAATAAAACATTCAGCGCCATTTGCCAACGATCAAGCGGCAGCTTAAGAGGCGTGTCAAAGTGGATGACTTGACCCCATGCATGTACGCCTGCGTCCGTCCTGCCGCTCGCGACCGAGTAGATGGAACTGTCTTTGTGGAGCTTTACAAGCGCCTTATCGATGACAGACTGCACCGTCCGCATATTCGGCTGGGACTGGTAGCCTGCATAATCCGTGCCGTCGTAAGCGACGGTAGCCTTGACCCGTCTCATATCACCGCCCCCCTCTCAGCCAAATGAGAGCGGCGACTAAAATAATGAAAATGATGATGATCAATGTATCACGCCACTGCCAATCTAATTGACGGTACCTTGTCCTGCCCTCTCCGCCGCGGTACCCTCTCACTTCCATTGCGATGGCAAGATCCTCTGCCCGTTTGAACGCGCTGACGAAAAGAGGGACAAGTAGTGGCACGACGGCCCGGATCCTTTCTTTAATCGTTCCACTTGTCAAGTCGGATCCCCGGGCGAGCTGCGCTTTCAATATCTTATCCGTTTCATCCATCAACGTCGGTATGAAACGAAGTGAAATCGACATCATCAAAGCCAGCTCGTGAACAGGCAATTTAATTCGCTTCAATGGATTCAATAGCGTCTCCATTCCGTCCGTGATGGAAATTGGTGACGTCGTCAATGTCAATATGGTCGTCATGAGGACAAGTACGAGGAACCGGATGGAAATATAAATCCCTTGCCTGACCCCTTCTTCGTAAATCTTGATGAACTTCCAGTCGATCAGCAGTGCGCCTTCCTTCGTGAAAATGAAGTGCATGAGCAAAGTGAAAATAATGAGGAAGAGGATTGGTTTCAATCCATTGAACAAGAAATAAAGACGGATTCGTGCAATGAATATGACAAGCAATGTGAACGCCAATAGTAAAGCGTACGTCGCTGTATTATTCGCTAAAAACACTGCCACAATGAACAGGAAGACGAACAGCAGCTTCGATCTTGGATCCAGCCGATGGACGAATGAATCCCCTGGCACATAGCGGCCGAAGATCATTTTCTCTAGCATTATTGCTCACCTTCCTTCAGAGCGGCAGCAATAGCACTAGCAAGCTGCTCTTCCGTCAGTGTCAACTTCCCAAGCGGCTTGCCGAACAGCTTCTCCACATCCCGTTGAAACGCCACAGAACGCGGCAAGCCGAGTCGGAATGACTTCAGTTGCTCAGCATCCCCAAACACTTCTTCAGGCGTTCCTGACATGACAGAACGCCCTTCATGCATGACGAGAATCTGATCCGCATATCTGGCCGCATCTTCCATGCTGTGCGTGACGAGAATGGTCGTCAAGCCTTCCTCTTTATGCAATTTATTGAAAAGCTCCATAATTTCTTTCCGTCCGCGTGGATCCAGGCCTGCCGTCGGTTCATCCAATATGAGGACTGACGGTTTGAATGCAAGGACTCCCGCAATTGCGACCCTGCGCATTTGTCCTCCGGATAAATCGAACGGGGACTTCTGCGCGATATCTTCCGGCAATCCCAGCAGTCGGATCAATTCATGGGCGCGCTGTCTCGCTTCCTCTTCGGGAATCCCAAAGTTCAGAGGACCGAACATGATATCCTTTTCAACAGTCTCTTCAAAGAGCTGATGCTCGGGAAATTGGAATACGATGCCGACGTTCCTGCGGATCTGTTTCAGCTCTTTCGCCTTCGTGGCGGCAGTGATGCTGACATCCCCAATTCGCACTGCCCCTTCAGTCGGTTTCAGGAGACCGTTCAGATGAAGAAGCAATGTAGATTTGCCTGAGCCTGTATGCCCGATAATTGCTGTATACGACCCGGATCGGATTGAAGCATTCGCTTCATAAAGGGCCCGTTTTTCAAAGGGCGTGCCTTTTGCGTATGAATAGCCTACTTGCTGAAGTGTGATGTCCATAATTCATTCACCAACTCTTCTTCCGTCATATGTTCCCCTTGTATCGCGATTCCTGCCTGGCGAAGGGAGCGGGACAATCTTGCCGCAAAAGGCAAATCGAGCCCGATTGACTCCAACTCATCTCCATGTGCAAAAATCTCCTCCGGCTTGCCGGTCAACATCATTTTTCCACTATTCATCACAACAACTTTATCTGCCAACAGCACTTCTTCCAGATCATGTGTAATGGAAATCACCGTCAGCCCCGTCGTCTGCTTCAATTCATCGACAACTTGGATCACTTCATCGCGTCCTTGCGGATCAAGCATCGAAGTCGCCTCATCCAAAATAAGCAGCTTCGGGCGCATTGCGAGCGCCCCTGCAATTGCCACACGCTGTTTCTGTCCGCCGGATAGGTGATGAGGCTCATGATCCAGAAACCCTTCCATATTCACTTGGGCAAGTGATTCATGGACACGTGGGACCATTTCCTCGAAAGGAATGCCGTTGTTCTCCAAGGCGAATGCCACATCGTCCTGTACAGTCGAGCCGACGAACTGATTATCCGGATTTTGAAAGACGATTCCGATGTCCGAACGAATTTCCCATAGGTTGTCTACGTTCAGCTCCTCCAAGAAGACCTTCACCTTGCCCTCCTCTGGAAATAAAAGACCGATCATTAGCTTGGCCAATGTTGATTTACCTGACCCATTATGACCGACGATAGCAATCCATTCACCGTCATTCACGGTGAAGCTGACATCGTCAACTGCTCTACGTGTTCCACCATCTTCTGCCTCGTAAGAAAAAGACACATGATCCAACGACAAAATTTCCTTCACATCTTTCACCTCCGGGTTTTTCTGATTATGTATAAAACAACTGAATTCTTCAATTTTTTCTCCGTATAAATAAAAAAAGCGCGCACCTCATCCGAAGAAATGCGCTCCATTCTATTCTGATGCCGGGTGCTCAATCCAGATCAGCGGATGAGATGCGTAGAGCTAGACCGATCGGCTGAACCGTCAATCATAACACTCAGCTTTTAATATTGTCGTATAAATCGTTTAGATAAGAAAAGGGCGTGGCTGTGCGTATGCCAGACACACCCTTGGTTTTACAATTATTTATTACACAAGTTCAATTACTACAACAGGTGCTCCGTCTCCGCGACGAGGTCCCATTTTCATAATACGAGTGTAGCCGCCTTGGCGATCTGCGTAGCGTGGTGCCACGTTATCGAACAATTTTTGAAGTGCAAAGATTTCTTTCTCGTTGCCTTCTTCATCCGCAGTTGTAACCAACTCACGACGAATAAATTGTGCTGCTTGACGACGTGCATGCAAGTCACCGCGTTTACCAAGCGTAATCATCTTTTCAACGACTGAACGTAATTCTTTCGCACGCGCTTCTGTTGTTTGGATGCGCTCATGCACGATTAGGTCTGTCGCCAAGTCGCGAAGCATTGCTTTACGTTGTGAACTTGTACGTCCAAGTTTTCTGTAACCCATAGAAGTTTCCCTCCTTCAATCTAGTTGATTAATCTTCCGAGCGTAACCCGAGGTTCAACTCGTCCAATTTCGCCTTCACTTCTTCAAGTGATTTACGGCCAAGGTTGCGCACTTTCATCATCTCATCCTCGGACTTGTTTGCAAGTTCAAGTACAGTATTGATGCCTGCGCGTTTCAGGCAGTTGTAAGAACGTACAGATAGATCGAGCTCTTCGATAGTCATCTCAAGCACTTTCTCTTTCTGATCTTCTTCTTTTTCCACCATGATTTCAGCAGTTTGTGCTTCGTCAGTCATGCCAACGAAAATATTCAGATGCTCCGTCAGGATTTTTGCTCCGAGCGAAACAGCTTCTTTCGGACCGATGCTACCATCTGTCCAAATGTCAAACGTCAACTTATCGAAGTTTGTACTTTGACCTACACGAGTATTCTCTACTTGGAAATTGACGCGTGAAACTGGAGTGTAAATAGAGTCGATCGGAATTACACCAATCGCAAGATCCTCACGTTTGTTTTGATCGGAAGGTGCATACCCACGGCCGCGAACAGCATACATGCGCATACGCAAATGACCGTTCTTGCCTAGTGTAGCGATTTGCAGATCCGGGTTCAGCACTTCGACATCACTGTCATGAGTGATATCCGCAGCAGTGACCGTCCCTTCGCCTTTTACATCTATTTCAATCACTTTCTCATCATCTGAGTAGATTTTGAGAGCAAGTTGCTTCACATTCAAAATAATTGTTGCAACGTCTTCAACGACACCTTCAATTGTAGAGAATTCATGAAGAACTCCGTCGATCTGGATAGATGTCACGGCAGCTCCTGGCAATGAGGAAAGAAGCACGCGGCGCAAGGAATTCCCTAAAGTGTTTCCGTATCCACGCTCCAATGGTTCAATAATAAATTTACCGAACTTGGAATCTTCGCTGATCATAACTGTTTCAATCTTCGGTTTTTCAATCTCGATCATTCATTTACCCTCCTTTAAAACGTCTAGTATATAGGCCGTTCCATATTGAAATCGATTATCACAAGAAATCAAAATGCAATCACACAACTCAGTTTTACCAAAAATTGTGCTTTTCAATCAATTGGAGAACAAACCATTATACACGACGACGTTTTGGTGGGCGGCATCCGTTATGTGGAACCGGAGTTACGTCTCTGATTGCAGTTACTTCTAGACCTGCAGCTTGTAGTGAACGGATTGCAGCTTCACGTCCAGCACCCGGTCCTTTAACAGTAACCTCCAAAGACTTCAAGCCGTGCTCCATAGCAGTTTTGGCAGCAGTTTCAGCAGCCATTTGTGCAGCAAACGGAGTCGATTTACGGGAACCTCTGAATCCTAATGCACCAGCACTGGACCAAGAAAGGGCATTTCCATGACTATCAGTGATCGTTACGATTGTATTGTTGAACGTCGAACGGATATGTGCAATACCAGTTTCAATATTCTTTTTCACACGACGTTTACGAGTTTGTTGTTTACGTGCCATGTCTACGAAAAACCTCCTTTACCTATTATTTCTTCTTGTTAGCGACTGTCCGTTTAGGACCTTTACGTGTACGTGCGTTGTTTTTCGTGTTTTGTCCACGAACAGGTAATCCACGACGATGACGGATTCCACGGAAGCTTCCGATTTCCATCAAACGTTTGATGTTGAGGGAAGTTTCACGACGAAGATCCCCTTCAACTTTCAAGCTGTCGATTTGCTCACGGATTTTATCAAGCTCTGCATCAGTAAGATCACGGACGCGAGTTTCCTCAGAAACACCTGCACCAGCCAAAACTTTTTGTGCAGTAGTTTTACCAATTCCGAAAATGTATGTCAATGAAATGACTACGCGCTTATCGCGCGGTACGTCTACACCAGCAATACGTGCCATATAGATTGTGCACCTCCCTTTGTATTAGCCTTGTCTTTGTTTATGTTTTGGATTTTCACAGATTACCATTACTCGGCCGCGTCTGCGAATAACTTTACATTTTTCGCAGATCGGTTTTACAGATGGCCTTACTTTCATCTTACCCAACCTCCTTCAATATTCCGGAGTTGCAAAAGTTTTATTTAAAACGGTATGTGATACGACCGCGTGTCAAATCATAAGGTGAGAGTTCCATCGTCACTTTGTCGCCAGGCAGGATACGGATAAAGTGCATGCGGATCTTGCCTGAAACATGTGCAAGAATCGTATGACCGTTTTCCAATTCCACCTTGAACATCGCGTTCGGCAACGTTTCGACTACGGTTCCTTCAACTTCAATTACGTCGTCCTTCGCCATCAATCCTGTCTCCCTTCTATATCCAATAAAGGTCTTAACCATCGAGCGGCAACAGTCCCAAATCAATTACGCCTTGGCGTAATTGTGTCTGGATTTTGAATTGCGCTTGCGCAATTGACTCCTTTCAAAATCCATGACATCCGCCGGAGGCTTAACTTGGATCAGCGTGCATTTGGAATACCTCTGATTTAGTTATAAACCGGCATTAATCTTGACACTAAATGTAATGACTGACCTAGCTGAGTCAAGTTAAAGCTTCCTTCAACATATGTCCGGATTGCATGAGTGATGTTCGAAAGACGTCTGTCACACTTCGTTTCCCGTAAGTCAGTCCCCGACTTTTGTTGTGGAAAATCGCATCGGAAAAGACACAAACGACAGGATTGCCGTTGGTGTGTTCCATACTTGCCACATAGTTCCGGACATCCTTTACATTATACCCACCTTGGTGGGCAATTGCATTTACGACGTCCCAAAACAGTGCCGCCAATGGATTATCACCAGTTCCTATACCGGGCACCATATGCTTTTGCAGCTCGTTAATCATACGCTCTTTCCGTGCAACAGTGTGATGCTGCCCGCAATATGGCGTGCATGAATTGCGTCCGGAAAGGATCACTGGCCACTCTCTTGTAAGATAGCGTCCAGATCTTTGAAAACATCATTGATGTCTTTTTGTCCATCTATGTTTGTCAGCACGCCTTTGTCGTTATAATACGCCAATAGCGGTGCTGTTTGGTTCATATTTACTTCCAGACGGTTCGTGACAGTTTCCGGATTGTCATCCGCTCGCTGATAAAGTTCTCCGCCATCCTTATCGCATTTGCCTTCAACCTTTGGCGGGTTGAATTGCAAATGGTAGGATGTGCCGCATACTTTGCAAATTCTGCGACCGGTCAATCTTGCGATAAGTTCATCTTTTTCCACTTTGATGTTAAGAACATGCTCAATCTTCCGGCCCATATCCGATAGCAGTGCATCTAGTGCTTCTGCTTGAGGAACTGTACGCGGAAAACCATCCAGTAGGAATCCGTTATCACAATCCGATTTGCTCAGTCGTTCACGAACGATACCGATTGTCACTTCATCAGGAACAAGCGCACCTTGATCCATGAACGATTTCGCTTTGACTCCAAGTTCCGTGCCTTCCTGGATAGCAGCACGGAACATATCGCCTGTAGAAATATGAGGGATTTCGTACTTTTCGACAATTTTATCTGCTTGTGTACCTTTTCCGGCACCCGGCAGACCCATTAATACGATATTCATACGTCGTGCCCTCCATCATTATTCAAAATAGGGGTTTCCCGCCTATCTGGAATATTATTTCATGAACCCTTTGTAATGCCTTTTCACGAGTTGTGATTCAAGCTGTTTCATCGTTTCAAGTGCAACCCCGACGACGATGAGCAAGCTCGTTCCTCCAATTTGAGCAGACTGTGGAAGGTTCGCCAAATTGATGAAGAAAATCGGCATGATTGCTACGACGGCAAGGAAAATCGAACCGACGAATGTCAATCTGTACAAAGTGCTCGTTAAATAGTTTTGCGTGTTTTGCCCTGGACGAATGCCCGGGATATACGCACCTTGCTTTTTCAGGTTATCTGCCATATTTTCCGGATTCACCTGAATGAACGCGTAGAAATATGTGAAAGCGAGGATCAGTGCTACATAAATGATCATACCGACCGGTTGATTGTAGTCAAACGTTCGTGTGATGAATTTCGTTACACTATTATCGCCAAAAAATGCACTTAATTGCTGAGGTGTGATGAAAAATGCCACAGCAAAGATTACCGGGATAACCCCTGCAGCATTCAATTTCAACGGTAAATGCGTTTGTTGTCCGGCCGTAGTCTGTCCGCGGCCTGTCATACGTTTTGCGTACTGAATTGGAATTTTACGAAGTGCTTCCTGTACATAAACGACTCCGACGATGATCGCAATGATGACGATCAACAATAATGCCATCGTAGCAAGACGAATGAACAAAGCGTCTCCCGCATCTTGAATTTGTGTTGCATACAGTTGGTTCACTGCATTCGGAATAGCTGCAACGATACCCGCAAAGATGATAATGGAAATACCATTACCTACTCCTTTTGCAGTGATCTGCTCACCAAGCCAAAGCAGGAATGATGTACCGGCAGTCAAGACAATCGCAATCATCACATAAGTGGAGATTCCTTCGTCCATGATGAGCGTACCGCCAAACATTTGGTTAAAGCCGAATGACATGGCAATCGCTTGAATAAAGGCGAGGACGACTGTGAAATATCTTGTAAATTGCGCAAGCTTCCGTCTTCCGACGTCCCCTTGCTTTGCCCACTCAGTGAATTTCGGAACAACATCCATCTGCAATAATTGCACAATGATGGAAGCAGTGATGTACGGCATGATTCCCATTGCGAAAATGGAGAATTGCGCTAGTGCGCCACCGCCGAATATGTTTAGAAATCCAATGAATTGGTTATTTGATTCTTGCAAAGCTGTTGCATCAACGTTCGGGACCGGGACAAACGCCCCAAGTCTGAATACGATGAGCACTACTAGTGTGAAAATGATTTTAGACCTGATATCTCTAACGCGCATAAAGTTGGAGATTGTCTGAAACATTAAATCACCTCTGCTTGCCCGCCCGCTTTCTCGATAGCCTCTTTAGCAGAAGCTGAGAATTTATGAGCTTTGACAGTAATCTTTTTTTCAAGAGTCCCATTTCCAAGAATCTTAATTCCTGATTTTTCATTGCTCACGATTCCAGTTTCAATTAGCAATTCAGGTGTAACTTCAGTACCTTCGTCAAAACGGTTCAGTACGTCCAAGTTCACAATTGCGTATTCTTTACGATTGATGTTCGTAAAACCACGCTTCGGAAGTCGTTGGAATAGTGGAATTTGACCACCCTCGAATCCAAGGCGAACACCGCCGCCGGAACGAGCGTTTTGACCTTTATGACCTTTACCGGAAGTTTTACCTGTACCGGAACCGATTCCACGACCAATGCGTTTACGTGCTTTACGTGCGCCTTCAGCTGGCTTCATATCGTGTAATTTCATCTTATCGGCACCTCCTTATTTCGAAAATGTGCATTATTGTTCTTTAACAGTGACTAAGTGGCTAACCTTGTTGATCATGCCACGAATTGCTACGTTGTCTTGATGTTCAACTGTCTGGTTCAACTTACGCAGACCGAGAGCTTCAACTGTTTTACGTTGTGCTGGCTTCGCGCCGATTACACTTTTCGTAAGGGTGATTTCAAGTTTGTTTGCCATAGTGTTTCCCCCCTTAACCTAACAGTTCTTCTACGGATTTGCCGCGCAATTTAGCAACCTCTTCAGCGCGTTTCAAATTCTTCAACCCTTCAATTGTTGCACGTACCATGTTGATCGGTGTGCTTGATCCCAAGGATTTTGAAAGGATATCCGTGATTCCTGCAAGTTCAAGTACCGCACGGACAGGTCCTCCGGCGATTACTCCTGTACCAGGTGCTGCTGGTTTGATAAGGATTTGGCCTGCACCAAAACGTCCAATAATTTCGTGTGGAGTCGTTCCTTTAACCATAGGCACTTCGATCAAGTTCTTCTTCGCATCTTCGATTGCTTTACGGATTGCATCAGGAACCTCTTGCGCTTTCCCTGTTCCAAAACCGACGCGGCCGTTTTTATCTCCGACAACGACAAGTGCTGTAAAGCGGAAACGACGTCCACCCTTTACCACTTTCGCTACGCGGTTGATCGTTACTACGCGTTCTTCGAATTCACTTCTATTCTGATCATTACGACGCATGAAATATGTCCCTCCTTCTTAATTAAAATTCCAGTCCATTTTCGCGTGCTGCGTCTGCAAGAGCTTTCACACGGCCGTGGAATAGGTATCCGCCACGGTCGAAAACAACCGATTTGACGTCCTTTTCAACGGCTTTCTTCGCGATCATCTCGCCGACTTTAGCTGCTGCTTGGGCATCCGCTTTAGAGTCCAAATCGAACCCTTTATCCATTGTGGAAGCACTAGCAATCGTAACGCCATTCATATCGTCGATTAGTTGTGCATAGATATGTTTGTTTGAACGATAAACATTCAAGCGTGGACGCGCTGGAGTTCCGCTGATTTTCGTACGAACACGTGCGTGACGTTTTCTGCGGACAGCGTTCTTATCTTGTTTCGTGATCATCGTGGTCACTCCTTCCGAATGCCTTTACGCGGCATTATTTACCTGTTTTTCCTTCTTTACGACGAATTTGTTCGCCTTCGTACTTAATACCTTTTCCTTTGTACGGCTCAGGTGGGCGTACTTGACGAATGTTCGACGCTAAAGCACCGACGCGTTCTTTATTGATACCGCGAACGATAATTTTCGTATTCGCAGGAACTTCAACTTCGACTCCATCTTCCGGTGTGAACTCAACCGGGTGAGAGTATCCTACGTTCAATACGAGTTTCTTGCCTTGAAGCTGAGCACGATACCCAACCCCAACAAGTTCAAGTGTACGTTCAAAACCTTTAGATACACCAGTTACCATGTTATCCAAAAGGGAACGAGTTGTTCCGTGGATTGAACGGTGTTCTTTAGAGTCAGAAGGACGAGTCAAAGTGATGACATTGCCTTCTTGCTCGATTTTAATATCAGCATTAAATGTATTTGTAAGTTCGCCTTTCGGGCCTTTAACAGTAACAACGTTATCATCAGCGATAGTAACTGTCACGTTTTCAGGAACCTCGATTGGACGTTTACCAATTCGGGACATCCTATTGCACCTCCATTCAATTGTTACGGATTACCAAACGTAAGCTACGACTTCTCCGCCTACTTGTTTCGCGCGAGCTTCCTTATCAGTAAGGAGACCGTTTGACGTGGACACAAGGGCGATACCAAGGCCATTCAAAACTTTAGGAACTTCATTTGTTTTTGCATAAACACGAAGACCAGGTTTTGAGATACGTTTAAGACCAGTGATAACACGCTCGTTGTTTTGACCATATTTAAGGAAAATGCGGATAATGCCTTGTTTGCTATCTTCCACATATTCAACATCGCGGACGAAACCTTCACGTTTCAAGATTTCAGCGATTTCTCTTTTCATGTTTGAAGCAGGTACCTCAAGCTTCTCGTGACGAACCATGTTCGCGTTACGGATGCGTGTAAGCATATCTGCGATCGGATCACTCATTGTCATTCCATTAACCTCCTTCCCAAGTTAGGGGATTACCAACTAGCTTTTTTAACGCCAGGAATTTGTCCCTTATATGCGAGTTCTCGGAAACAAATACGGCAAAGTTTAAATTTACGATATACGGAGTGCGGACGACCACAGCGCTCGCAACGTGTATATTCTTGAACCTTGAACTTTGGCGTACGTTTCTGTTTAACGATCATTGATTTCTTAGCCACGTTTTCGCCTCCCTTTAGTTTACTTTTGGAACGGCATGCCGAACTGCGTTAACAACTCGCGTGCTTCTTCATCGGAGTTAGCAGTCGTAACGATGACGATATCCATTCCTCGTACTTTAGATACTTTATCGTAGTCGATTTCAGGGAAAATAAGCTGTTCTTTCACACCAAGTGTGTAGTTTCCGCGACCGTCGAATGATTTCTTCGAAACACCTCGGAAGTCACGAACACGTGGAAGTGAAACTGAGATCAGCTTGTCCAGGAATTCATACATACGTTCACCGCGTAATGTAACTTTCGCACCGATCGGCATTCCTTCACGAAGACGGAATCCGGCGATTGACTTTTTCGCTTTTGTTACAACTGGCTTTTGACCGGAAATAATAGTTAGATCTTCTACTGCCGCGTCAAGCGCTTTAGAGTTTTGAACAGCATCACCAACACCCATATTGATGACGATCTTCTCTACTTTTGGTACTTGCATTACTGAAGTATATTCAAACTTGCCCATGAGAGCAGGTGTGATTTCTTTCGAAAATTTCTCTTTTAATCGGCTCATCAGTTGGACCTCCTTTCATCCATTACTCATTTGTCCAGTGCTTCACCGGATTTTTTAGCAATACGAATCTTTTTGCCATCTTCGAATTTATAACCTACACGAGTAGGTTCACCTGTTTTAGGATCGATTGGCATGACGTTGGATACATGGATAGCTGCCTCTTGGCTGACGATTCCGCCTTGAGGATTCGCTTGGTTCGGCTTTGTATGTTTCTTTACGATATTTACGCCTTCTACAAGCACACGATCCTTTTTAGGGAAAGCAGCTAAGATGACTCCGGTCTTACCTTTGTCTTTTCCGGTGATGACCATAACTTTATCGCCTTTTTTAACGTGCATTTCATCGCACCTCCTTGATTGGCACTGTCATGTAATTAAAGAACTTCTGGAGCTAGTGAAATGATTTTCATGAAGTTGCTGTCGCGCAATTCGCGTGCAACTGGTCCGAAAATACGAGTTCCACGTGGGCTCTTGTCATCGCGGATGATAACACATGCGTTTTCGTCGAACGTAATGTAGGAGCCATCTTTACGACGTACTCCGCTTTTCGTGCGGACGATAACAGCTTTGACAACGTCGCCTTTCTTGACAACGCCACCTGGTGTTGCTTTTTTCACTGTTACAACAACGATGTCACCGATATTTGCAGTTTTACGGCCTGTTCCACCAAGAACTTTAATTGTTAGAACTTCACGTGCACCTGAGTTATCGGCAACTTTCATACGGCTTTCTTGTTGAATCATTGAGGCTACCTCCTCTCGGAATTTACTTTCCGAACGATATTAGATGATGACCGCTTTTTCGACTACTTCGATGAGGCGGAAACGCTTTGTAGCTGAAAGTGGACGTGTTTCCATAATGCGAACTACGTCGCCGATCTTCGCTTCATTCAGTTCGTCATGGGCCTTGAATTTCTTAGAATACTTTACACGTTTGCCGTATAAAGTGTGCTTTTTATGTGTCTCTACCATTACGGTAACCGTTTTATCCATTTTGTCGGATACTACACGGCCTGTATATACTTTGCGCTGGTTACGCTCAGTCATGGCTGCAACCTCCTTCATCAGTTATTTGCACTGATCTCTCTTTGACGTATTACAGTTTTCATGCGCGCAATCGATTTGCGAACTTCACGGATGCGTGCAGTGTTTTCTAATTGTCCTGTCGCTAATTGGAAGCGAAGGTTGAAAAGCTCTTCTTTCAGTGATTTCACTTTTTGCTCGATTTCTGCAGTTGTTAAGTCACGGATTTCTTTAGCTTTCATTAGATTCACCACCAATTTCTTCACGTTTTACAAACTTGCTCTTGACAGGCAGTTTGTGAGATGCGAGACGAAGTGCTTCACGGGCAACCTCTTCTGACACACCTGCGATTTCAAACATTACACGACCTGGTTTTACTACTGCTACCCAGCCTTCTACAGCACCTTTACCGGAACCCATCCGGACTTCAAGAGGCTTTTTCGTATATGGCTTGTGTGGGAAGATGTTGATCCAAACTTTACCGCCACGTTTCATGTAACGTGTCATTGCGATACGGGCAGATTCGATTTGACGGTTCGTGATCCAACCTGATTCAGTTGCTTGTAGGCCGAACTCACCAAATTGCACAGATGCTCCGCCTTTTGTAGTTCCGCGCATTTTACCACGGAATACACGACGATATTTAACGCGTTTAGGCATTAACATAATTAGTTGCCTCCTTCCTCAGAGTTCTTCTTCACTGGAAGGACTTCTCCCCGGTAAATCCATACTTTTACGCCAAGCTTACCATATGTAGTGTCAGCTTCTGCGTGTGCATAGTCAATGTCTGCACGTAATGTATGAAGAGGAACAGTACCTTCACTGTAGTGTTCCGCACGAGCGATGTCAGCACCGCCAAGACGTCCGGATACTTGAGTTTTGATTCCTTTTGCACCAGAACGAATTGTGCGTTGGATTGCTTGTTTTTGAGCACGACGGAATGATACACGGCCTTCTAATTGACGTGCGATTGATTCTGCAACCAATTTCGCGTCAAGGTCAGCACGTTTGATTTCTACGATGTTGATGTGTACACGCTTGCCAGTGATATCGTTCAACGATTTACGAAGTGCTTCGACTTCGGAACCGCCTTTACCGATCACCATGCCCGGCTTCGCAGTGTGGATTGTAATATTGACACGCTTTGCGGCACGTTCAATTTCCACTTTGGAAACTGCTGCATCGACAAGGCGTTTTTCGATGTACTCACGGATTTTCAAGTCTTCATGTAGAAGATTCGCATAGTCTTTTTCTGCATACCATTTCGAATCCCAATCACGAATGATGCCAACCCGCAAACCATTAGGATGTACTTTTTGACCCACGAATTACCCCTCCTTCTTTTCGGATACCACTACTGTAATGTGGCTAGTACGTTTATTGATCGCACTTGCACGACCTTGTGCGCGTGGACGGAAACGTTTCATTGTTGGACCTTCATCAACGAATACTTCGCTGACGATCATGTTCTCAACATCCATCTCATAGTTGTGTTCAGCGTTAGCGATTGCTGATTTCAATACTTTTTCTACAACCGGCGATGCCGCTTTCGGCGTCAGGCGTAGAATCGCGACAGCTTCACCGATTTTCTTGCCCCGGATAAGATCAACGACCAAACGGACTTTGCGAGGAGCAATACGGACTGTGCGGGCAGTAGCTTTTGCTTGTTGCATCAGATTAACCTCCTCTCAATTAACGTCTTGTTTTCTTATCGTCAGCGCCATGACCTTTGTATGTGCGCGTAGGTACGAATTCACCGAGTTTGTGACCAACCATATCTTCAGTCACATAGACAGGTACGTGCTTGCGTCCGTCATATACAGCAATCGTCAATCCGATGAAGGATGGAAAAATTGTGGAACGGCGTGACCAAGTTTTAATGACCTGTTTCTTTTGTGCATCTTTTTGAGCGTCGACCTTTTTCATCAAATGATCATCTGCAAAAGGTCCTTTTTTCAAGCTGCGGCCCATGGAAAAACCTCCTTCCGTGATGATTGGACTACGGTCCATTTACCGAACCGCAGTGTCATCACATTATTTTTTACGGCGACGAACGATAAGTTTGTCGGATTTGTTGTTTTTCTTACGAGTTTTGTAACCAAGAGCTGGTTTGCCCCAAGGTGTAACTGGGCTCGGACGGCCGATTGGAGTACGTCCTTCACCACCACCATGCGGGTGATCGTTAGGGTTCATGACAGATCCACGAACAGTTGGACGTTTGCCCATCCAGCGTGAACGACCTGCTTTACCGATATTGATCAATTCGTGTTGCTCGTTACCTACTTGACCGATTGTTGCGCGGCAAGTTGATAGGATCATACGAACTTCGCCTGATTGTAGACGGATGATTACGTATTTGCCTTCACGTCCAAGCAATTGTGCGGATGTACCAGCAGAACGCACCAATTGTCCACCTTTACCAGGTTTCAATTCGATGTTATGGATTGTAGAACCCATTGGAATGTTTTCAAGTGGAAGAGAGTTCCCTACGCGGATGTCCGCTTCAGGTCCTGACATAACAGTCATGCCCACTTCCAATCCTTTTGGTGCAAGGATGTAACGTTTCTCCCCATCAGCATAGTTGATTAGGGCGATGTTTGCAGAACGGTTTGGATCGTATTCGATCGTAGCAACGCGTCCTGGAATGCCATCTTTCCGACGTTGGAAGTCGATGACACGGTATTGGCGCTTATGGCCTCCACCTTGGTGACGAACAGTCATCCTACCTTGGTTGTTACGTCCGCCTTTACGCTTTAGTGGTTCAAGCAATGATTTTTCCGGCTTATCTGTTGTAATAGCAGAGAAGTCTGAAGAAGTCATGTTACGACGTCCGTTGGAGGTAGGTTTGTATTTCTTAATCGCCATTGGTGTTCCCTCCTTCGTTTATTTACGAGTCAATTACATTTCGAATAGTTCGATGTCTTTTGAATCAGCAGTCAAAGTTACGATCGCTTTACGGCGCTTGTTTGTGTAACCTGCATGTTTGCCCATACGCTTGAACTTACCTTTGTAGTTCTGTACGTTGACTTTTTCCACTTTCACTCCGAAGATTTCTTCGATCGCTTGCTTCACATGTGTTTTGTTAGCGCGTGTATCGATTTCGAAAGTGTACTTTTTGTATTCCATTTGTTCTGAAGAACGCTCGGTAATGACCGGACGTTTTAGGACATCACGTGCTTCCATTAACCAAGCACCTCCTCAATTTTTTGAACTGCATCTTTAGTGATGACAAGCTTGTCATGAGCGACAAGGTCAAGAACGTTGATGCCGTTTGCTGTAACAACACTGATTCCAGGGATGTTGCGAGCGGACAATGCCACCGCTTCGTCAAGATCAGCTGTTACGAACAATGCTTTTTTATCGATTGAAAGATCTGTAAGGACCTTCGTGAATTCTTTTGTTTTTGGTGCGTCGAATGTTAGAGCGTCCAATACGATGATTTCCTCATCGCGCACTTTCGTTGAAAGAGCTGAAAGGAGTGCCAAACGACGAACTTTCTTAGGAAGCTTGTAGCTGTAGCTTCTTTGAGTCGGACCGAATACGATACCGCCTCCACGCCATTGTGGTGAACGGATCGACCCTTGACGAGCACGTCCAGTTCCTTTTTGGCGCCATGGTTTACGGCCACCGCCAGCAACTTCCGCGCGAGTTTTTACTTTATGGTTACCTTGGCGCAATGATGCGCGTTGTTGAACCAATGCTTCAAATAGGACAGCTTCGTTTGGCTCGATACCGAAGATCGCTTCGTTCAATTCGATGTCGCCAACTGAAGAACCTGTCTGACTTAGTACGGATACTTTAGGCATTATTGTTTCCTCCTTCCTTTAAGAATTAGTTCCCTTTGATTGCGCTTTTCACTGTGATTAGTGATTTGCGTGCTCCAGGAACATTACCTTTAACAAGCAACAAGTTACGCTCAGCGTCAACTCGTACGATTTCAAGGTTTTGGATCGTGATAGTGTCTCCACCAGTACGTCCAGGCAATTTTTTACCTTTGAATACGCGTTGTCCGTCAACCGCACCTAGTGAACCTGGTGCACGGTGGAAACGGGAACCGTGACTCATTGGTCCGCGTGAGTATCCGTGGCGTTTGATAACACCTTGGAACCCTTTACCTTTTGATACTCCTGTAATGTCGACGATATCGCCTTCTGCGAATGTATCGACTTTGACTTCCTGACCAACTTCATACCCAGCTACGTCAAGTCCGCGGAATTCGCGAATGAAGCGCTTAGGTGCCGTTTCAGCTTTTGCAACGTGTCCCTTTTCAGGTTTGTTCGCAAGCTTTTCACGTTTGTCGTCGAATCCAAGCTGGATTGCTTCATAGCCGTCTGTTTCGTTTGTCTTCTTTTGAAGAACAACGTTTGGAGCAGCTTCAATCACAGTCACTGGAATGAGATCGCCGTTTTCAGCAAAGATTTGCGTCATGCCGACTTTTCTCCCTAAGATTCCTTTGGTCATTTGTCACACCTCCTGAATTTAATAAGTTTTATTTTTATCGATTAAAGTTTGATTTCAATGTCAACGCCAGATGGTAAATCGAGCTTCATCAATGCATCGACAGTTTGTGGTGTCGGGTTGACGATATCGATAAGACGTTTGTGCGTACGCATTTCGAACTGCTCGCGCGAATCTTTGTACTTATGTACCGCACGAAGTACTGTATAAACAGATCTTTCAGTTGGAAGTGGTATCGGACCTGATACGCTTGCACCTGAACGTTTTGCTGTTTCTACAATTTTTTCAGCTGACTGATCAAGGATTCTGTGATCATATGCTTTTAAACGGATACGAATCTTCTGTTTTGCCATTACTTTCCCTCCTTCTCGCCTATTTTCTAGACATTCTCCACGAAAATTTCCCACACACATGCCATGGCAAAGCGGCCGGGTGTGTCGGCAACCTCTCGCTTCATCGCAGTCAAAGACCAACATTCAACATTATACACAATGAAAAAGAATCCCGCAACCCTTTTGGCGAAATTCTTTTATCAGCTTTTTTATTATAATAGGATGTTGCTTATTATTCAACTATTTTGTGGGATTTTACATGAAAACTAGTGAGGTTTTTAGCGAAGCATTCCGCTATTTGGTAACCGGGCACAGCGATGGTACTACGCGTGATTAATTGAGACCTTAATGGAATAATGGAGACCTTGTTTAAAAGAATGGACCTTGAACGGGAATGAATGGATCCTAAATGATTGTTCCCATTACCGCGTCAGCAATCCATAGATCCAGCCGCATTACCACTCGCACCAAATGTCATTGACTAGCAAAATGGCTTTCCAATTAAAAAATCCCGCACGAGTGCGGGATTTAAAAGTTTATTACTTTTCGATAGTTGCTACAACGCCAGCGCCTACTGTACGTCCACCTTCACGGATTGAGAATTTAGTACCTTCTTCAATCGCGATTGGAGCGATAAGTTCAACTGTCATTTCAACGTTGTCGCCAGGCATAACCATTTCCACGCCTTCTGGAAGTTGGATGATGCCAGTTACGTCAGTTGTACGGAAGTAGAACTGTGGGCGGTAGTTAGAGAAGAATGGAGTATGACGTCCACCCTCTTCTTTTGAAAGAACATAAACTTCTGATTTGAATTTAGTGTGTGGTGTGATTGTACCTGGTTTCGCAAGTACTTGACCACGTTCGATGTCTTCACGAGCAACCCCACGAAGAAGTGCACCGATGTTGTCGCCAGCTTCTGCATAGTCAAGAAGCTTACGGAACATTTCAACACCTGTTACAGTAGTTGATTTTGGCTCGTCAGTCAAACCGATGATGTCAACAACGTCACCGACTTTAACTTGTCCACGCTCAACACGTCCTGTAGCAACTGTACCACGGCCTGTAATTGAGAATACATCCTCAACCGGCATCATGAATGGCTTGTCAGTGTCACGTGGTGGTGTTGGGATGTACTCATCAACAGCGTTCATAAGCTCGATGATTTTCTCTTCCCATTGTGCCTCACCTTCAAGTGCTTTAAGAGCAGAACCTTTGATGACAGGAATGTCGTCGCCAGGGAACTCATACTCAGAAAGAAGGTCACGGATTTCCATTTCGACTAGCTCAAGAAGCTCTTCGTCGTCAACCATGTCACATTTGTTCATGAATACAACTAGGTAAGGAACACCTACTTGACGGGAAAGAAGGATGTGCTCACGAGTTTGTGGCATTGGGCCGTCAGCTGCAGATACAACTAGGATTCCGCCGTCCATTTGAGCTGCACCAGTGATCATGTTTTTAACGTAGTCAGCGTGACCTGGGCAGTCAACGTGTGCATAGTGACGTTTGTCAGTTTCATACTCGATGTGTGAAGTATTGATCGTGATTCCACGCTCTTTTTCTTCTGGAGCGTTATCTACGTCAGCGTAAGATTTCGCTTCTCCACCCATTTGTTTCGAAAGAACTGTTGCGATTGCAGCAGTCAAAGTTGTTTTACCATGGTCAACGTGACCGATTGTACCAACGTTAGCATGCTCCTTGGAGCGATCGAATTTCTCTTTACCCATTGTGGAATTCCTCCTTAAAAATATGAATGTTTTATTTTTTATAAGCATGGATGCTGGAGAAAATACTCCCTCCAACTATCCATATCTTACAAGTAATCATTGTTGGAAACAAGGATGAATTTTAATTATTCACCTTTATTTTTCTTGATAACTTCCTCTGCAACTGATTTCGGAACGTCTTCGTAGTGATCGAATGTCATAGAGAATACTCCACGGCCTTGTGTATTCGAACGAAGTGAAGTTGCGTAACCGAACATCTCTGCAAGTGGAACCATTGCACGGACAACTTGTGCGTTACCGCGAGCGTCCATACCTTCCACGCGACCACGGCGTGATGTGATATCACCCATGATGTCGCCCATGTATTCTTCAGGGATGATTACTTCAACTTTCATCATCGGCTCAAGAAGAACTGGGTTACATTTTGCAGCGGCATTTTTAAGTGCCATGGAAGCAGCGATCTTGAACGCCATCTCGTTGGAGTCGACGTCATGGTAAGAACCATCGAATAGACGCGCTTTTACGTCGATCAACGGATAACCAGCAAGAACACCATTGTTAAGGGAGTCACGAACACCCGCTTCAACGGAAGCGATGTATTCACGAGGAACAACACCACCAACGATATTGTTAACGAATTCGAAACCTTTTCCTTCTTCGTTTGGCGAGAACTCGATCCAAACGTGTCCGTATTGACCACGACCACCGGATTGGCGGACGAACTTACCTTCAACTTCCGCTGCAGTACGGAATGTTTCACGATAAGATACTTGTGGTGCACCTACGTTTGCTTCAACCTTGAACTCGCGGCGTAGACGGTCGACGATGATATCAAGGTGAAGTTCACCCATACCAGCGATGATGACTTCGCCTGTTTCTTGGTCAGTATGCGCACGGAAAGTCGGGTCTTCCTCTTGAAGTTTCGCAAGAGCTGTACCCATCTTGTCCTGGTCGCCTTTTGTCTTCGGTTCGATTGCTACAGAGATAACCGGTTCTGGGAACTCCATGGACTCAAGGATGATTGGTGCTTTGTCGTCACAAAGCGTGTCACCTGTTCCAGTATCTTTCAAACCGACTGCTGCTGCGATTTCACCAGAATGCACTTCAGAAATCTCTTCACGGCTGTTTGCGTGCATTTGCAGGATACGTCCTACACGCTCACGCTTACCTTTTGTAGAGTTCTGTACATATGAACCTGATTGAAGGACTCCGGAATAAACACGGAAGAATGTAAGCTTACCAACATATGGGTCTGTCATAACTTTGAACGCTAGAGCAGAGAATGGCTCTTCGTCGCTGGAATGACGCTCTTCTTCTTGTTCTGTATCCGGGTTGACACCCGTCATTGCTTCGATATCAAGTGGTGATGGCAAATAGTCAACGACAGCATCGAGAACTAATTGAACACCTTTGTTTTTGAAAGCAGTACCGCAAACAACAGGGTAGAATTGTACCGCAAGTGTCGCTTTACGGATTGCAGTTTTGATTTCTTCGACTGTAAGCTCTTCGCCGCCGAGGTATTTTTCCATGAGATCTTCATCAAAGTCTACGATCGCTTCGATCAATTTCTCGCGGTACTCATCAGCTTGCTCACGATACTCTTCCGGAATGTCTTCGACAGTTGTGTCTGTTCCGAGGTCATTACCGTATAGAGTCGCTTTCATTTCAACGAGGTCGATGATGCCGCTGAAATTATCTTCAGCACCGATCGGGAGTTGGATAGGAACAGCGTTTGCTTGTAGACGATCATGAAGAGTGCCTACAGAGTAAAGGAAGTCTGCACCTGTTTTGTCCATCTTGTTAACGAAAACAAGACGAGGAACTTTGTAGTTTGTCGCTTGGCGCCAAACTGTTTCTGTTTGTGGTTCAACGCCCGATTGAGCGTCAAGAACTGTTACAGCACCATCCAATACGCGAAGTGAACGTTCAACTTCAACTGTGAAGTCTACGTGTCCTGGAGTATCGATGATGTTTACACGATGGCCTTTCCATGCAGCTGTTGTCGCAGCAGATGTGATCGTGATTCCACGCTCTTGCTCCTGCTCCATCCAGTCCATTTGGGAAGCCCCTTCGTGCGTTTCACCAATTTTATGGATCTTACCTGTGTAAAAAAGGATCCGCTCAGTTGTCGTCGTCTTACCGGCGTCGATGTGAGCCATGATACCAATGTTACGAGTATTCTCTAAGGAGAACTCTCTAGCCATTTTGTATAACTCCTTCCGTTTCGGATTAAGGTGTCAATCAATCACGCATAAGCGTGAATAAAGATAAACCGTCCGATCTTACCAGCGATAGTGAGCGAATGCTTTGTTGGCTTCAGCCATTTTATGCATTTCTTCACGACGTTTCACGGATGCACCTGTATTGTTGGACGCATCAAGGATTTCATTCGCAAGACGCTCTTCCATCGTTTTCTCGCCACGTGAGCGGGAGTAGTTAACTAGGTAACGCAATCCGAGAGTTGTACGGCGCTCTGGACGAACTTCGACCGGAACTTGGTAGTTCGCACCACCGACACGGCGAGCACGTACTTCAAGCACTGGCATAACATTGTTCAATGCTGCTTCAAATACTTCTAAAGCGTCTTTACCTGAGCGTTCTTTCACAAGTTCAAACGCACCATAGAGGATATTTTGAGATGTACCTTTTTTACCGTCTACCATCATTTTGTTGATAAGACGAGTGACTAGCTTCGAATTGTAAATCGGATCCGGTAATACGTCACGTTTTGCAACAGGACCTTTTCGAGGCATATTGTTTTCCTCCTTTCGAAATGATCATTTAGTTATTATTTCTTTTCTTTTGGTTTTTTAGCACCATATTGCGAACGGCTTTGCATACGGCCAGTAACTCCAGCAGTATCAAGCGCTCCACGTACGATGTGGTAACGAACACCCGGTAAGTCTTTTACACGTCCTCCGCGGATAAGAACAACGCTGTGCTCTTGAAGGTTGTGGCCTTCACCAGGGATATATGCGTTCACTTCCAAAGTGTTAGTTAAACGAACACGCGCATATTTACGAAGAGCCGAGTTCGGTTTCTTCGGAGTCATTGTACCCACACGAGTACAAACACCTCTTTTTTGTGGCGAGTTGACATTTGTCATCGACTTTTTGAAGCTATTATAGCTTTTTCCGAGTGCTGGTGCCTTGGAAGTGTCCGATTTCGATTTACGAGGTTTACGGACCAATTGGTTAATTGTAGGCATCGGATTTCCTCCTTTCACTGTGCTTTTTGTAAGACCACACATCCAGGTGGTTCATTTTTGGGGTAAAAACAAAGTCTTTGTGTGTTTCTTCACACAAAAACTATCATACAGTAATGGCGACGACGGACGCACCGACTTGAATGCCGCATGCCAGACCGAGTTTTTCCCTCGAATCGACATAACTTACTTGAATGCCATGCTGGGCCGCTTCCCAGATTACCGGGTCAATCAGCTTCTGTTCGGCATCTTTCGCAATGACGACTTCCTTCACCACGCCAGACTTTATCGCTTTCACTGTTTGCTTTGTACCGATGATTGTCTTCTTTGCCTGCTCGACTTTTTCATAAGACATTCACACATCCTCCAAAGTACAGACATTCAACTATCAACCTTTTGTATATTATCATCTGTAAAGAAGCATGTCAACAATTAATAAAAAATAGGGAGAGGATTTTTTCTCTCCCCATTTCAATAATCATTTATTCGACAACCGCTGCTGTCGCCTCTTCATCTTGTTCCATCTGAATTTGACGATAGCGTTGCATGCCTGTTCCAGCTGGAACGAGTTTACCGATAATGACGTTTTCCTTCAGACCGAGCAATTCATCCGTTTTTCCTTTGATCGCTGCATCTGTTAGGACACGAGTCGTTTCTTGGAAGGATGCCGCTGACAAGAAGGATTCCGTTTCAAGCGAAGCTTTCGTAATACCGAGAATTACCGGACGTGATGTAGCCGGCACTTTCCCGCTTTTCAGTACTTTTGCGTTCGCTTCGGCGAATTGGTGGATATCGAGCAACGAGCCCGGAAGTAGATCCGTGTCTCCAGCTTCGATGACACGAACTTTTCGAAGCATTTGGCGAACCATCACCTCAACGTGCTTATCTCCGATTTCAACACCTTGCATACGGTATACTTTCTGAACTTCTTTAAGAAGGTATTCTTGTACAGTCGCGACGTCTTTGACGATGATCAATTCTTTCGGATCGATGGAACCTTCAGTGATGCTATCCCCACGATCGATCGAATCGCCGACTTGCACTTTCAAGCGGGCATTATATGGAGCGAGATACTTGCGCGTCTCGACTTCCCCTTGAATTGTGATTTCCTTCTGCCCTTCCCGAATTTCGTCAATCTCAGTGACTTCACCTTTGATCTCAGAGATGACCGCTTGCCCTTTCGGGTTCCGGGATTCGAAAATCTCTTGGATACGCGGAAGACCGGACGTAATGTCATCCCCGGCAACTCCACCTGTATGGAATGTACGCATCGTAAGCTGTGTACCAGGCTCACCGATCGATTGCGCAGCGATAATACCGACCGCTTCGCCAACTTCGACCGCTTCCCCTGTTGCAAGGTTGATGCCGTAACATTTTTTACAAATACCGTGTTTTGTATTACACGTGAACGCGGAGCGGATTGTAACTGTTTCGATGCCTGCGCTGATGATTTCATTCGCAAGATCGGCAGTGACAAGACCATCTTTAGGAACAATCACTTCGCCCGTTTCCGGATGACGGATCGT
The DNA here is from genome assembly GCF_001531445.1 of Sporosarcina koreensis. Lineage (GTDB taxonomy): Bacteria > Bacillota > Bacilli > Bacillales_A > Planococcaceae > Sporosarcina > Sporosarcina koreensis_C. Next base: position 81,270 of record NZ_LQYA01000003.1, on the reverse strand, counting down.
TTTCTTCGTATGACGGCCTTCAATACGCTCTTCCAACGTTTCGATAATTTCTGTTCCTTCAGTAAGCGCACTGATTTGCAGACCTCTGTCCGTTCCACAATCGTCTTCACGTACGATGACATCTTGCGCAACGTCAACGAGACGTCGTGTCAAGTAACCTGAGTCGGCAGTTTTCAACGCTGTATCCGCAAGACCTTTACGGGCACCATGTGTAGAAATGAAGTACTCGAGTACTGTCAATCCTTCACGGAACGATGACTTGATTGGCAACTCGATGATCCGGCCTGCCGGGTTGGCCATCAGTCCCCTCATTCCCGCGAGCTGTGTGAAGTTGGACGCGTTACCACGGGCGCCTGAGTCACTCATCATGTAAATAGGGTTTGTATTTTCAAGGGAGTCCATCAGTTTATCCTGGATGACGTCCTTCGCATTGCTCCAGTAAGAAATGACACGGTCATAACGCTCTTCTTCCGTAATAAGACCACGGCGGAATTGTTGCGTCACTTTATCCACTTTATCTTGCGCCTCTTGCAGTATTTCATCTTTGTTCGGCAATACGACGATGTCTGAAATACCGACCGTGATGCCTGCGCGAGTTGAATATCTGAATCCAAGGTTTTTCATCCGGTCAAGCATTCTTGAAGTTTCCGTAATGTGGAACTTCTTGAAGATTTCCGCGATGATGTTTCCGAGAATCTTTTTACGGAACGGAAGGACGATCTCCGCATTCTGAATATGCTCTTTTACATTGACCGTACCATCGATGAAATATTTATCCGGCGTCTCAATCTGCAGATTGTGATTCGTCGGTTCATTGATGTATGGGAACGTTTCAGGAAGGATTTCATTGAAAATGAGCTTCCCGATTGTTGTCAATAAAAGCTTGCGGTTCTGTTCTTCTGTAAATGTTGGGTTGTTCAGAGAACCAGCTTGGATGGCGATTCTTGTATGCAAATGGACATGGCCAGTTTGATAGGCAATCAAAGCCTCGTTCATATTGCTGAAAATTGCCCCTTCACCGATCGACCCTTCCCTTTCCAACGTAAGGTAGTAGTTGCCCAAAACCATATCCTGGGATGGTGTAACTACCGGTTTTCCGTCTTTCGGGTTCAAGATGTTTTGCGCGGCAAGCATTAGCAAACGAGCTTCAGCTTGAGCTTCAGCCGAAAGCGGAACGTGAACAGCCATTTGGTCACCGTCAAAGTCAGCGTTATAAGCTGTACATACGAGTGGATGAAGCTGGATGGCACGGCCTTCCACCAACATCGGTTCGAATGCCTGGATTCCAAGTCTATGAAGAGTAGGGGCACGGTTTAGTAAGACCGGATGCTCCTTAATGACGTCTTCGAGGACATCCCAAACTTCGGAATGCAAACGTTCAATTTTACGTTTTGCACTCTTGATGTTATGAGCAAGTCCGCGTTCTACCAATTCTTTCATGACGAAAGGCTTGAATAATTCAATGGCCATCTCTTTCGGAAGTCCACATTGATACATTTTCAAGTTAGGACCGACAACGATAACCGAACGGCCTGAATAATCGACCCGTTTACCCAATAGGTTTTGACGGAAGCGACCTTGCTTCCCTTTCAACATATGGGAGAGGGATTTCAACGGACGATTCCCTGGTCCTGTAACCGGACGTCCGCGTCGTCCATTATCAACAAGCGCATCAACGGCTTCTTGCAGCATACGTTTTTCGTTCTGCACGATAATGCCAGGCGCGCCGAGGTCAAGAAGACGCTTCAACCGGTTGTTACGGTTGATAACCCTCCGGTAAAGGTCGTTCAAATCGGATGTCGCAAAACGGCCGCCGTCCAACTGTACCATCGGTCGCAATTCAGGCGGAATAACCGGTAACACTTCGAGAACCATCCATTCCGGACGGTTTCCAGAGTTACGGAAGGATTCGACGACTTCCAAGCGTCTGATCGCACGTGTACGACGCTGACCTTGTACCGTCTTCAATTCTTCCTTCAGCATTTCCGTTTCTTTATCCAAATCAATCGCCATCAAAAGCTGTTCAATTGCTTCCGCACCCATAAGCGCCTGGAATTTCGAGCCGTACTTTTCACGGTACAGTCTGAATTCCTTCTCAGAAAGCAATTGTTTCCGTTCCAGTGGTGTATCCGCTGGATCGACAACAACGTAAGAAGCGAAATAAATGATTTCTTCCAACGCACGTGGCGTCATATCAAGAATAAGACCCATTCTGCTCGGGATGCCTTTGAAATACCAAATATGTGTGACCGGTGCAGCAAGTTCGATATGCCCCATACGTTCGCGGCGCACTTTTTGCCTTGTCACTTCGACGCCGCATCGATCACAGACGACGCCCTTGTAACGGACGCGCTTATATTTTCCACAATGACATTCCCAGTCTTTTGTAGGTCCGAAGATCCGTTCACAGAACAAACCGTCTTTTTCGGGCTTTAACGTACGATAGTTGATCGTTTCGGGTTTTTTCACTTCACCGTAAGACCAAGAACGAATTTTATCCGGTGAAGCAAGGCCGATTTTCATATACTCAAAATTGTTTACATCTATCAAGGAGCCTACCTCCCTCTTATCTTATCTCCGCGATGGACTCTCATCATTATCGTTAAAAATAGAGGAGCGTTCGGAGCTCCCCTATCCAATTGTACAAATACGTTTCATTAAACCGTTTGATCTTCAGCCATGAGATTCAATGCGTCTGTCGGTTGCATATCATCGTCATCATCAAGATCGCGCATTTCGATTTCTTCAAATTCCTCTGTCAGCATCTTCACGTCCAACCCAAGGCTCTGAAGTTCTTTGATCAATACTTTGAACGATTCAGGGACACCCGGTTGAGGAACGCTTTGACCTTTGACGATCGCTTCGTATGTCTTCACACGGCCGACGACGTCATCTGACTTGACAGTGAGGATTTCTTGCAATGTATAAGCGGCACCATAAGCTTCGAGCGCCCAAACTTCCATCTCCCCGAAACGCTGTCCGCCGAATTGGGCTTTCCCTCCGAGCGGCTGTTGCGTAACGAGCGAGTACGGTCCAGTCGACCGAGCATGCAGCTTGTCGTCGACCATATGCGCAAGCTTGATCAAATACATGACACCGACGGATACGCGGCTGTCAAATGGCTCGCCTGAACGACCATCATAAAGAATCGTTTTTCCGTCACGGTTCATGCCTGCCTCTTCCATCGTCGCCCATACATCATCTTCATTCGCTCCGTCAAATACCGGCGAAGCCATATGGACGCCGAGATTCCGCGCAGCCATTCCAAGGTGCATCTCCAATACCTGTCCGATGTTCATACGGGATGGTACACCAAGCGGGTTCAACATGACGTCAATCGGTGTGCCGTCCGGAAGATATGGCATATCCGATTCAGGCAAGATGCGCGAAATGACCCCTTTGTTACCGTGGCGTCCAGCCATCTTATCCCCAACGGAGATTTTACGTTTCTGAACGATATACGCACGGACGAGCTGGTTGACACCCGGTGGCAATTCGTCCCCATCTTCACGATTGAACACTTTCACGTCAAGGACGATACCGCCTGCACCGTGAGGAACACGCAATGAAGTATCGCGCACTTCTCGCGCCTTTTCACCGAAGATGGCATGAAGGAGCCTTTCTTCAGCTGTCAGTTCTGTTACCCCTTTAGGCGTCACTTTACCGACAAGGATGTCGCCGTCTCGAACTTCTGCACCGATACGGATAATACCGCGGTCATCCAAGTTACGAAGCGCTTCTTCTCCGACATTCGGGATGTCCCTTGTAATCTCTTCAGGTCCAAGTTTCGTGTCGCGCGCTTCCGATTCATATTCTTCGATATGGATCGATGTGAAGACATCATCTTTCACAAGACGTTCGCTCATGATGATGGCATCTTCATAGTTGTAACCGTCCCAAGTCATAAATGCTGTAAGGACGTTGCGGCCTAAAGCAAGCTCTCCGCTATCCATCGACGGACCGTCTGCGAGGATATCACGCGGTTTTACACGATCCCCGACGCTGACGATCGGACGTTGATTATAGCAAGTCCCTTGGTTGGAACGGATGAAGTTCTCAAGGCGATAAATCGTCAAGTCGCCCTTCACTTCTTTGTCGTCCACCGTTTCAATACGGCGGATTCGGATTTCCTTCGCCTCGACGTGCTCGACGATTCCGTGGTATTTCGCAATTACCGCAGCTCCGGAGTCACGCGCTGATACGTGTTCCATACCTGTGCCGACAAACGGGGCTTCTGGATTCAACAAAGGCACCGCTTGACGTTGCATGTTCGCACCCATCAATGCACGGTTGGAGTCATCGTTTTCAAGGAACGGGATACAAGCAGTCGCTGCAGACACGACTTGCTTTGGAGATACATCCATATAGTCTATCTGTTCGCGCTTGAACACTGTGTTATCTCCTTGGAAACGGCCGACGACTTCTTCATTGACGTAGGAACCATCTTCATTGAGCGGCGCATTCGCCTGTGCAACGACATAGTTATCCTCGATATCCGCAGTCAAATAATCGATTTGGTGAGTGACGCGCCCAGTTTCAGGATCAACCTTCCGATAGGGAGTTTCAATGAAACCGAACTTATTCACTCTCGCAAACGTTGAAAGAGAGTTGATCAATCCGATGTTCGGACCTTCCGGTGTTTCAATCGGACACATACGTCCGTAGTGGGAGTAGTGAACGTCACGGACTTCCATGCCCGCACGTTCTCTCGTCAGTCCGCCTGGTCCTAGTGCAGATAGACGTCGTTTATGCGTCAATTCGGCAAGCGGATTCGTCTGGTCCATGAATTGGGACAACTGAGAGCTGCCGAAGAATTCCTTGATGGAAGCGATGACCGGTCTGATATTGATCAATTGCTGAGGTACGATTGATTGCGTGTCATTGATGGACATTCGTTCCTTAACAACACGTTCCATACGGGATAACCCGATCCGGAATTGGTTTTGAAGCAATTCACCTACAGAACGCAGGCGCCGGTTTCCGAGATGGTCGATATCATCCGTGTTTCCAACGCCGTGGAGCAAGTTAAAGAAATAGCTAATGGAAGCGACGATATCCGCAGGTGTCACATTTTTCACCGATTCATCGATGCTCACATTCGAAATGACATTGATCACTTGCTTCTCTTCGCTTTTTGGAGCATAGATCTTGATTGTCTGGATTGTGATGTCGTCTTCCAGAACTCCGCCAATATGCGATACTTCCTGAATGCCAACGCCTTTTTCAAGATGAGGCAACAGACGATCCAATGTCCGACGGTCTAGCAGCTGATCCTTCTCAACTAAAATTTCACCTGTTTCAGGGTCTGCCAGTGTTTCTGCAACCGTTTGATTGAACAGGCGGTTTTGCAAATGTAGCTTTTTGTTCATTTTATAACGGCCGACATTCGCCAAATCATACCTTTTCGGGTCGAAGAAGCGGGAATACAGCAGGCTTTTCGCGCTGTCCAACGTTGGTGGCTCACCGGGACGAAGACGTTCGTAGATTTCAAGCAAGGCTTTCTCCGAAGTTTCCGTGTTATCCTTTTCAAGCGTATTGCGCAAATACTCGTTATCTCCAATCAAATCAATGATTTCTTGATCCGTTGAAAATCCAAGCGCCCGAAGAAGGACGGTAATCGGCAATTTACGGGTACGGTCGATTCGGACATGGACTACATCTTTCGCGTCAGTCTCATACTCGAGCCATGCACCGCGGTTCGGAATGACAGTCGCAGCAAATCCGCGTTTTCCGTTCTTGTCCGTCTTATCGTTGAAGTAGACGCTCGGAGATCGAACGAGCTGGGATACGATAACCCGCTCCGCACCGTTGATAATGAACGTCCCGTTTTCGGTCATAAGCGGGAAGTCGCCCATGAAAACGTCCTGTTCCTTCACTTCTTCCGTTTCCTTGTTGTGCAAGCGTACTTTTACGCGCAACGGCGCTGCATACGTAACGTCACGCTCTTTTGATTCATCAACAGGGTATTTCGGTTCACCAAGTTGATAATCAATGAATTCCAACGAAAGATTACCCGTGAAATCCTGGATCGGAGAAATATCGCGGAACATTTCCCGCAAACCTTCTTCCAGGAACCACTCATAAGATGCCGTCTGGATTTCAATCAAATTCGGCAGCTCGAGAACTTCATTGATCCGCGCAAAGCTTCTGCGCTGACGGTGTTGACCATACTGAACTAAATGACCTGTCAACTCTTTCACCCCTCAAAACAATATTAGTCCTTTGCGAAATCATAAAAATAGTGTATGATATCGAAAAAACAAAAAGAAAACGAGTTCTGGCAAGAGCTCATTTTCGGTTTAACAATCTTTTATCCATTGCCAGTATGCCTTAGATTTCCAAATCTTATGCAAAAGGGCACACGACCGCATTATATTATTTATGCATTTTACAATACTAGCACAACAAAACTCTCAGGTCAAGATTTTTTTGGCTTTAAGTATAAAATATCCTTTTTTCTTTTCCACGGTTTCCACATTCCCGAAAACCTCCGTCAAATGCGCCATTGTCGAAGGAGCTCCTTGCTTCTTCTGAATGACAACCCATAGGTCTCCTCCAACTGTCAATTTCGCAAAAGCTCCATCATAGATGTTGAATACCGTCTCTTTTCCTGCCCGGATAGGCGGGTTCGTCAATATCGCAGCGAAACCTTCCGCCTCTACAGCCGACAATGCATCGCTCGGATAGACCAACACATTCTGTATGCCGTTCAGTTCGGCATTTTCTTTTGCGAGCGCCATAGCCCTTTCGTTGACATCAACCATATGGATGATCCGATCCGGAAAAGATGCGGCGATCGACAATCCGATAGGTCCGTATCCACAGCCAACATCCAGCACGTCACCTTCCACATCGGGAATAGTGAACGTTTCCGCTAATAAACGAGAACCGAAATCCACTTCTCCCTTGCTGAATACACCCGCATCCGTCTTGAAGCGCAGCCGTTTATCGCGCAATGTCGCTTGCCATTCCTTCGGATCACTTTTCACTGTTGGATTTTTTGAATAGTAATGCTCAGACATTCTGATCCTCCTTCCTCCCGAAAGGTTGCCCATTTTTTAAGATAAAAAAACGAAGAAAAGCCCGTCCCGATTGACGAGCCTTTCTTCATTATTCAAAAATTACTTAACTTCTACGCCTGCGCCAACTTCTTCAAGTTTAGCTTTCATTTCTTCAGCTTCTTCTTTAGAAACGCCTTCTTTGATTGCTTTAGGAGCGTTATCAACTACTTCTTTCGCTTCTTTCAAGCCTAGGCCAGTAAGTTCGCGAACAACTTTGATAACTTTGATTTTTTGGTCTCCTGCAGATGCAAGAACTACGTCGAATTCAGTTTGCTCAGCAGCAGCTTCACCAGCACCTGCACCGCCAACCATTGCAACTGGAGCTGCAGCAGTTACGCCGAATTCTTCTTCGATAGCTTTTACAAGGTCGTTCAATTCAAGAACTGTCATTTCTTTAATCGCGTCAAGGATTTGTTCTTTAGTCATTATGTTTTCCTCCTAAATAGGTTTTAGTTTGTCGGGAATCATCCCGCAGATTTTTGTTCAGGCCACTTGAGTAAACTTAAGCGCCTTGTTCCTCTTTTTGCTCCGCAACAGCTTTTGTTGCAAGCGCGAAGTTGCGCATTGGAGCTTGTAGAACGCTGAGTAGCATGGAAAGAAGTCCTTCGCGGGATGGAAGATCTGCCAACGCTTTAACATCTTCAACAGAAGCAACATTTCCTTCAATTACGCCTGCTTTGATTTCAAGCTTGTCGTTCTTCTTAGCGAAGTCATTAAGGATTTTAGCAGGTGCAACAACATCTTCATTTGAAAATGCGATTGCGTTTGGACCTACCAAATGCTCATTCAACCCTTCAAGTCCAGCTGCTTCAGCAGCACGGCGCGACATTGAGTTTTTGTAAACTTTGAAGTCGATGCCTGCTTCACGAAGCTGTTTACGAAGTTCCGTAACTTGGCTCACGTTTAGACCACGATAGTCAACTACGACAACGGAAGCCGCTGATTTCAATTTACCTGAGATCTCTTCAACTACCGCTTGTTTAGCTTCTAATACTTTGCTCATCTTGACACCTCCTGTAAGAATTCGGGTCATTCATACCGATATGAAAAGCCCCCACGATCTACAAAGTAGACCACGAGGGCAGAAAAGTCGTCATCTTTAACATAAATGAGCGTCTTGTCCTCGGCAGGATGATTAAGCTGTAATACGCCCCTGCTGTCTACGGTACAAATGATTTAGTTCACAACAAACGAAATCTTACTATAAGATTTCAAGCTTGTCAATGTTTTTTATTTAACAACTACAGTTGACGGATCAACTTTAACCGCAGGACCCATAGTAGTCGTGATGTTCACTGACTTCATGTAAGTTCCTTTAGCTGCAGCTGGTTTAGCTTTTTGGATTGTTTCAAAAACAGTTGTGAAGTTTTCTTCAAGCTTTTCGTTGTCGAAAGAAGCTTTTCCGATTGGCGCGTGGATGATACCCGCTTTGTCCGCACGGTATTCAACTTTACCTGCTTTGATTTCCGCAACAGCTTTCGCAACATCAAATGTTACTGTGCCTGTTTTAGGGTTTGGCATCAAGCCTTTTGGTCCCAATACCCGACCGATTTTACCAACTTCGCCCATCATGTCCGGAGTTGCAACGATAACGTCGAAATCGAACCAACCTTGTTGGATTTTAGTAATGTACTCTGCATCGCCTGCATAGTCTGCACCAGCAGCTTCCGCTTCTTTCAACTTTTCGCCTTTTGCGAAAACGAGAACGCGTTGAGTTTTACCAGTACCGTTCGGAAGCACGACTGCTCCACGGATTTGCTGGTCGTTTTTACGAGTGTCGATTCCTAGACGGAATGCGACTTCAACAGTTGCGTCAAAGTTGACTGTGCTTGTTTTCTTCGCAAGCTCAATCGCTTCTTTCAAGTCATACACTTGCGTGCGATCGACAAGCTTCGCCGCTTCAGTGAACTTTTTACCTCTTTTAGCCATTAAAATTTCCTCCTCGTTTGTGGTTTTAACGGATTGAACCTCCCACGAATAAGGGTTGCGTGTTCCAAGGAACAAGCGCAACCCCCACTACAAAGAAACGCGTTTGTTTATCGCGATCAGTCTTCGATCGTGATTCCCATACTGCGCGCAGTACCTTCAACCATTGCCATCGCCGCTTCAACCGATGCTGCGTTTAGGTCCTGCATCTTTTGTTCTGCAATTTCGCGAACTTTATCACGTTTTACAGTAGCTACCTTCTTTTTGTTTGGTTCACCTGAACCTTTTTGAAGATTAGCTGCAACTTTCAGCAATACTGCTGCTGGTGGAGTTTTTGTAATAAAAGTGAATGAACGGTCCTCAAATACAGTTATTTCAACAGGAATGATTAGGCCTGCTTGATCCGCTGTACGTGCGTTGAAATCTTTACAGAATCCCATGATGTTGACACCTGCTTGACCTAGCGCCGGTCCAACCGGTGGAGCTGGGTTAGCTTTACCTGCAGGGATTTGCAATTTCACGATTTTGGTTACTTTTTTAGCCACGAGACACACCTCCTTAAGTCCGTGATGTGGTAATTGGGTTGCCCCTCCCACTCAATATGTGCCTGCCGGTTTCACCCGGTAGAATATGGTTAATCCGTTCAGTCTGTTCAGTTTACAGTCTGACCTTTGAAATGATACCACTATTATGCTCTTCTTGCAAGTGGTAATCTCTTATAATTTTTCAACTTGTTCAAAGTCAAGTTCCATAATCGTTTCCCTGCCGAACATGTCGACGGATACGCGGACTTTCCCTTTGTCTTGGTCGATTTCTTCCACTTTTCCTTGGAAGTGTGCGAACGGTCCTTCCAGGACTTCGATTACTTCGCCCACTTCGAAGTCAGCTTCAGCTTTCCGTTCCTTCATGCCCATCTGTTTGAGGATGAAGTCTACTTCTTCTGGCAACAGCGGCGTCGGCTTTGCTCCGCCGCCAGAAGATCCGATGAATCCTGTGACGCCTGGCGTATTCCGGACGACGTACCAAGAATCATCTGTCATGATGATCTCCACGAGGACGTATCCTGGGAATGTCTTTTTCATGACTGTGCGTTTCTTGCCGTCTTTGAAGTCTGTTTCCTGCTCTTCTGGAATGACAACGCGGAATATTTTGTCTTGCATCCCCATCGTCTCGACACGTTTTTCCAGATTGGCCTTCACCTTATTTTCATAACCTGAATATGTGTGGACGACGTACCAATTTTTCTCCATTTCCATAATGACGTAGGACTGTGTGTCCGTCCCTCCTTTTTTTTCAAATATCTTGCCCGATTATAACCTGATGACCCTCTATATTTCTGTAAAATGAAAAAACCCGTTCATGTGACAAGACGGGATATTTTTCAACAAGGATTATTCACGCTGCCCTATTATAACGCAAGATACCATTCCATGACTTCTGAAATGCCTAAATCGACGAGACCGAAATAAATCGCCATGAAGACGACTGTAGCGATAACAACGATCGTATAGCGCGTCAATTCTTTTCGCTTCGGCCAACTGACCTTCCGCATTTCAGAGACGACATCTTTAAAAAAGCCGGTTACCTTACCCATTCAATCGTAGACCTCCGAATACTAAGTATATTGCTGCAACTAGATTGTTTGTTTATGTTCTGTATGTGTATTGCATTGATTGCAAAACTTCTTCACTGTGAACCGGACTGTTGTCTGCTTATTCCCCGCAGGGATGACATAGTTTCGTGACCCGCATTGATCACAGCATAAAATCAGCTTTTTAGACATTTTTTCACCTTGAATTTCAGTCGTGCAACTCTTGTCGACAGTCTAAGTATATAGTCATTGCCTTGCTAAAGAGTACCACCTAACATTCTTGATGTCAACACGATGGAAATTGGTTGGCAACCCATTCCAAACATGCTTCAGTGCACGACATCCACCTGCATGTGACGTTCAAGTTTCCGCTTAATACGTTGCAGTGCATTGTCCACGGATTTGACTTGCCGGTTCAATTCGTCCGAAATCTCTTGATAGGACTGTCCTTCCAAATAGAGTGATAGCACCTGCTTTTCAAGACCACTCAGCACTTTATTGATTTCCCCTTCCATATGGATGAAGTCTTCCTTATGGATCATCAAATCCTCTGGATCATCGAGCACAGATCCGGATAGGACATCCAGCAATGTGCGGTCGGATTCCTCATCGAATACAGGCTTGTCCAATGATACCGATGTGTTCAGCGGAATGTGCTTCTGTCTCGTCGCCGTCTTGATGGCCGTTATGATTTGCCTTGTAATGCATAGTTCCGCAAATGCCCGGAACGAAGCAAGCCGATCCGTCCTGAAATCGCGGATTGCCTTGTAAAGGCCGATCATTCCTTCCTGAATGATATCTTCCCGATCGCCGCCCATCATGAAATATGAGCGCGCTTTCATTTTTACGAAAGATTGATATTTGGTAATAAGGAAATCAAGCGCGTCCGTGCTGCCTTCATGAATACGAACTAAAAGCTCTTCATCAGATAGCCCGGTGAAATCAGATATACCCCCTTGAACGTATACATTTCCCGCCAATCACCACACCCCGATTCGTTATTGCCATTTCAATCAGTATACCGTATGGAATTTTTTTGCGTCAACCGTTCATTTCATTCCGCGACGCCATTTTTCAAATATTTCTGCCACCTCGTCGGACAGCTGGATCTTGGAAAAAGGCCGTTCCTCTTGGATTTCCTTCACTTTTTTTGTGATTGATTTATCAATTTCATTCATTTCAATTTCAAGTTCGCGGGCCGATTTCCGCAGAGCGCCTTGTGCAAAAATGACCCATTGCTCCGTCAAATCGGATGTGGCCACGTGGATTTGAACCCGGCGCCCGCTCAGCTCGGATACCATCTTTTCGATGCGTTCATCGGCAGTTTCATTTTCACGGGTGAAGACGACTTCGACTTTATGCTTCCAATCCTTTTTTTCAATCCCCCGCATCAAGTGCGCATCGAACAGGACGATGACACGCCATCCTGTATGCGCCTTGTATTCAGCCATCCGTTCGATGAGCCGGTCGCGGGCTTCGGCTAGGCTTTCCTGCTTTAGCTTCCTCAATTCCGGCCATGCTCCGATGATGTTGTATCCATCGACGAGCAATATGTCCTTTTTCATGACTCTGGCGTTAGGGGCTTGCGTTTGCGCAACACTTCATACATGAGCAAAGACGCTGCCACGGAGGCATTCAATGACGTCACATGCCCGACCATCGGCAAATGATAGAGGAAGTCACATTTCTCCTTCAGGATGCGAGACATCCCTTTACCTTCGCTCCCGATGATGATGGCAAGAGGCAGTGTGGCATCCATCGAACGATAGTCTTGTGAACCTTGCGCGTCCGTCCCGGCAATCCAGACGCCGGCCTTCTTCAACTCCTCCACTGTCTGCGAAAGATTGTTCACGCGGACGACTGGTATATGCTCGATCGCTCCTGTCGACGCTTTCGCTACGACACCCGTCAAACCAACCGAACGCCGTTTAGGAATGATGATGCCATGCACACCGGACGCGTCGGCTGTCCGTAAAATGGAACCGAGGTTATGCGGGTCTTCCAATTCATCGAGGATGAGAAAAAACGGATCCTCTCCACGATTTTTTGCGATTGCAAACAGATCGTCCAACTCCGCGTAGGAATAGGCGGCAACCGAGGCGATAATCCCCTGGTGGTTCACGTCAAGCATGCCATCCAGTTTCTGTTTCGGCACAGCTTGTACAATAATTCCAGATTGTTTTGCCAGTGATAGGATCTCTCCGATACTTTTTTTATTCAACCCTTCGGCAATCCAGATCTTATTCAGTTCCCTGCCGGAGCGGAGTGCTTCCACAACCGGGTTCTTACCGCCGATCAATTCTGATTCCTGATTTGTCATGACGCGCCCTCCTCATTCGGATTTTCAATGAACTGTATTGTCTTGCCGATGACTTCTTCTACCCGTTCATTTCTGCCGAGCAAATATAAATAGCCGAGAACCGCCTCGAATCCCGAACTATGATTATAGGTCACGACGTCGGTGTTCTTTGGGATCGATCCAGACTTCGCATTACGCCCGCGACGCAGGACAGCTTCCTCTTCTTCTGTCAGAAAGCTGTTTTCCTGCATCATCTTTACGGCTGATGCCTGTGCTTTGGCGGATACATAACGGGTTGCTTCCCTATGCAGGATGTTCGGTTTCACACGGCCTGAGCGAAGCAAATGCTCGCGGACCGCCTGCTCGTAAACCGCATCTCCCATATAAGCGAGCGCAAGTGCGTTCAGTTGCTTTACATCGATGTCACGCAGTGTATACGCGCCGCTCATCCTCTTTTCCACCTTGTGCCTTGGGCGGTATCTTCCAGAATGATCCCCTTTTCCTTCAATAGATCCCTGATTTCGTCTGCACGGCTGAAATTTCGTTCACGACGCGCAGTTAAGCGCTCCTCGATAAGCCCTTCGACTTCATCATCCAACAGCTCTTCCCCGCTGAACGGCAAGCCGAGCACTTCCATGAGACGGTCGAACGCCGTAATGAAATACTCGAGCACTGACGTTTGCGTATTCTTCTCCAATAAATAGACGTTGGCCGTTTTTACGAGCTCAAAAATGGCAGCCATCGCATTCGCTGTATTGAAATCATCGTCCATCGCATTTTCGAATTGACGGACAGCTTCATCCACCTTATGTGTCCATATGTCCTGCTGGTCACCTAAGTCGGCAGACGTGCTTATACGGTGCTTCAGGTTGTTGTACGCAGTTTGAATGCGTTCCAATCCATTCGACGCGCTTTCGACAAGCTCTTGAGAGAAGTTCACCGGATGACGGTAATGGACGGACAGCATGAAGAAGCGGAGCACTCTCGGATCGATCTGCTTACGGATATCGTGGACAAGGATGAAATTCCCGAGCGACTTCGACATCTTTTCATTATCGATATTGATATACCCGTTATGCATCCAGTATCGGGCAAACTGCTTTCCAGTCATTGCTTCGGACTGTGCGATTTCGTTCTCATGATGCGGGAACGTCAAATCTTGCCCACCCGCATGGATATCGATCGTATCGCCTAAATGCTCTCTCGCCATGACAGAGCACTCGATATGCCAACCAGGTCGGCCGGGACCCCATGGACTTTCCCACGCAATTTCGCCTTCCTTCGCCGCTTTCCATAATGCGAAATCGAGGGCATTCTCTTTTATGCCGCTTTCTTCGATGCGCGCGCCGACTTTCAGCTCATCGATCGACTGATGAGATAACTTTCCGTAACCGTCGAACTTGCGTGTCCTGTAATAGACATCGCCTTGCGCTTCATAAGCGAACCCTTTCTCCACTAACACTTCGATGAATGCGATAATGTCGTCGATATGCTCCGTCACACGCGGATGGGCGTCCGCTTTGCCGCAGCCGAGAGCCCCAACGTCCTCGAAATAGGCGTTGATGAAACGGTCGGTCAACTCTCCAACCTCTTCACCAAGCTCATTCGCCGTCTTGATGATCTTGTCATCGACGTCAGTGAAATTGGAGACGTAATTCACATCGTACCCGCGATACTCCAAATAGCGGCGTACTGTGTCAAACACGATGACCGGTCTCGCATTGCCGATATGAATGTAGTTGTATACGGTCGGTCCGCACACATACATTTTCACTTTCCCTTCTTCCAACGGGATGAAAGGCTCCTTCTTTCGTGTCAGTGTATTATAAATTTGAATACTCATCGGTTTTCCCTTCCTTCTTCTCAAGTTCTTCAATTCTTCTTTTCAGAAATGCAATTTCATCTTCCAGCCGGTTGCACGTATCCTCAACAGGATCCGGCAAGTTGCGGTGATCATGTTTATCCCTCACCCGCACGCCATTGGTCACGACGACCTTACCCGGTATGCCGACGACTGTCGAATCGGCCGGCACATCTATTAAAACGACCGATCCTGCACCGACCTTGCTATTTTCACCGATTGTAATAGAGCCGAGCACTTTCGCACCGGAGGCCACAAGTACATTATTGCCTAAAGTCGGGTGGCGTTTTCCTTTTTCTTTACCAGTTCCGCCTAACGTCACACCTTGGTACAACGTTACATCATCGCCGATTTCACAAGTCTCTCCAATGACAATCCCCATGCCGTGGTCAATGAATAGGCGCCTGCCGATCGTTGCTCCCGGATGGATCTCAATTCCTGTGAAAAAGCGGCTGATCTGTGAAACGGCCCTTGCAAGAAATAGCAAGTTTTTTTTATATAACGCATGCGCAATGCGGTGCGCCCACACTGCATGGAGGCCGGAATACGTAAGCACCACCTCGAATGTGCTGCGTGCAGCAGGATCTTGCTCAAATATGCAATGGATGTCTTCCTTCATCCTACGAAACACTGTTTTCGCCCTCCCGTTCCAATTTTTCACGAATGCAAAAAGCGCCCCTGTCCATAACTAGACAGAGACGCATTGGATGCGCGGTTCCACTCCGCTTGGAAGGAGTACGCCCCTTCCCGCTTGACGCCGATAACGCTGGCGATGCGTCCGGCCTACTTCTTCGTTCGGCACGGCGCTCAAAGGGGCATTTCCACATTGTAGAGGCACGGGTCACTTACAGCCGGTGATGACCCTCTCTGGAGAGCATGCAATGTGTACTTCTCCTTATCAAAGCTTTCGTTCTTTTATCCCGCATTAACTAGCTGTAAGACCCCACTAACGTGGGGCAACAGCCAGTAAATGCCCGATTGGTTCAACTAACAATCAGTGGGATAGACATCCACTGATTGCAGTTTCACTTTATCGAATGTACGTCAATTGTACATCGATAATACCTAAAGTCAACTCAATTATGCTTCGGCGTATTTCGACACCCGTTCAATCGCCTTTTCCTTGCCGATCAATGCGATGGAATCCGGCAATTCAGGACCGTGAGTCTGTCCGGTTGTGACAACACGGATCGGCATGAATAAATTCTTCCCTTTATGGCCCGTTTCCTTTTGCACTTCTTTGATCGCCGCTTTGATCGAAGCAGGATCAAATGATTCAAGTGCAGTCAATTGACGTTGGAAGGATGCCATCACTTCCGGAACCTGTTCGCCTGAAAGGATTTCCTTGGATTGTTCATCATATTCAATATGGTCATTGAAGAATTGGGCGGTCAATTCGACGATTTCGGCACCATAGCTCAATTGTGCTTGATAAAGAGCGATCAGATCGTGCACCCAGCCGCGTTCCGCTTCAGTCATTTCCCCGCTTACACGTCCTGCAGCTTGAAGATGCGGCAATGTCAATTCGATCACTTCGTCCAAGCTGAGCTTCTTCACGTATTGGTTATTCATCCACGTCAGCTTCGTCTTATCAAACATGGATGGTGATTTGGACAGGCGGCTTTCATCGAAGAGCTTAATCAATTCATCATGATTGAAAATCTCCTCTTCCCCGCCCGGCGACCAGCCAAGCAACGCGAAGAAGTTGAACATCGCTTCCGGTAAATAGCCGAGATCCTTGTATTGGGAAATGAATTGGATGATCGATTCATCCCGCTTCGAAAGCTTTTTACGATCTTCATTGACAATCAATGTCATATGTCCGAAACGAGGGTATGCCCAGCCGAATACGTCATATACCATCAATTGTTTTGGTGTATTTGTCAAATGCTCCTCGCCGCGGAAGACATGGGAGATTTTCATCAGATGATCATCGATGACAACCGCGAAGTTATATGTCGGGATGCCGTTCGCTTTCACGAGCACCCAGTCACCGACGTCTTTCGATTCGAATGCCACTTCCCCGCGGACAAGATCATCCACCGTATAAGTGACGTTTTCAGGTACGCGCATACGGATCGTATAAGGCATGCCCGCAGCTTCCTTTTCAGCAACTTCTTCAGCTGTCAGATGACGGCAAGTTCCTGTGTACATCGGTGCCGCGATGCCGGAAGCTTTCTGTTTTTCACGCTCCGCCTCCAACTCGTCTGTTGAGCAGAAACATTTGTAGGCATGCCCTCCGTCAAGCATGTCCTGCGCATATTTCGTATACAGGTCAAGTCGTTCCATTTGACGATAAGGACCATACTCCCCGCCGATATCGACGGATTCGTCATGATGGATTCCAAGCCATTTCAAATTATCAAGCTGGGACAATTCACCCGCCTCGATATTCCGCTCCGTGTCAGTATCCTCGATGCGGACGATGAATTTACCGCCATGATGTTTTGCGAATAGGTAGTTGAACAATGCCGTCCGGGCTCCGCCGATATGTAAATGGCCGGTCGGACTCGGCGCATAACGTACACGTACTTCTGTTGTCATTTGAGTGCATCTCCGTTCTTGATTAATTCAAGTGTCATTTTATCACTGACGCGTTTAATTTGAAAGGGCTCAATCTTTCAGAAGAAGAATAGTGGCCATCGATGCGATTCCTTCTTCTCTGCCGACGAATCCAAGTTTTTCGGTCGTCGTCGCCTTGACATTCACTTGGGATACGTCCGCCTTCAGCAATTCCGCGATGCGGGCGCGGATCGTTTCGATATGTGGCGCCATCTTCGGCCTTTGCGCCATAATCGTACAATCGACATTTCCTAAACGATAGCCTTTTGATTCTACGATCTCCCATACTTTTTGAAGAAGGACCGCGGAATCCGCATCTTTGAAAGCGTCATCCGTGTCAGGGAAATGTCTGCCGATATCTCCTTCCCCGATTGCGCCCAGCGCAGCGTCGGTCACTGTATGCAATAGAACATCCGCATCGGAATGCCCTGTCAAGCCTTTATCGTGGGGAATCGTAATGCCGCCGATAATCAATGGTCGCCCTTCCTCAAACTGATGTACATCAAACCCTTGTCCTATACGAATCATTGGAAATCCTCCTGCCGTCTCTGTTTCAAGAGGACCTCTCCAAACAGGAGATCCTCCTTCGTCGTCATTTTTACATTATCATACGTACTCTCCACTACTCTTACTACATACCCCAGCCGTTCGACGATCATTGATTCATCCGTTCCAAGGAACCCATCGGCTTCAGCTTTCATGGACGCTTCCTTCAAAAGGTCATAGCGGAATGCTTGCGGTGTCTGGATCGCCCAAAGTTTCGATCGGTCCACCGTCTCCTCGACGATGCCGCCAGGCGCATACTTCATCGTATCCTTCACTTGGACGCCCGCGATTGCGGCACCGTGCTTGTACGCAACGTCGACAAGCTCAGCGATGACACGCCGGTTGATGAAAGGCCTCGCCGCATCATGAACAAGGACAATCCCTTCCGACTGATGCGCCCTTATGCACGCCAAGACGCTTTGCTGCCGCTCTGCCCCGCCTTCGACGAGTGCAGCGACTTTCGTAATGCCGAAACGCTCCAGCATTGCTTCGATTTGACGCTTTTCCTCCTCTTTAACAGAAAGAATCATTCCCGAGCATGCAGGATCCTGTTCGAACACATCCAATGTGTGGATGAGGATCGGCTTGCCCGCCATCTCCAAAAACAGCTTGTTGAACCCAGCCCCCATCCGTCGGCCGCTTCCCGCTGCAGGGAGCATCACTGTATATGTCTTCATCATCGTTCCTCAACTTTCCACTTCAGTGCGTCTTTGCAGTTTTGCCGTTCTTCGGCTTCGCGAAGATCATCCGTCCTGCGGAAGTCTGCAAAACGCTCGTAACGACAACATCGATCGCATTGCCGATATGCATTCTGCCATCCTCGATAACAATCATCGTCCCATCATCCAAATAGGCGACTCCCTGATTATGCTCCTTGCCATCCTTGATAACGACGACATGCATCTCCTCGCCAGGGATGACGACAGGCTTCACGGCATTTGCCAGATCATTAATGTTCAATACCGCTACACCGTGCAGATCCGCCACTTTATTCAAATTGAAATCATTTGTCACAACCTGGCCATTCATGCTTTTCGCTAGACGAACAAGCTTCAGGTCAACTTCCGCAACGTCTGCGAAATCCTCGTCGGTGATCAAAATACTCGGTCCGTCATCCGTTTGTAAACGCTTGAGGACATCAAGCCCACGCCGTCCTTTTGTACGTTTCAATGAATCGGACGAATCAGCAATATGCTGCAGCTCCGTCAATACGAATTGCGGGACGACGAGAAGACCCTCGAGAAATCCCGTTGACGATATGTCCGCAATCCTTCCATCAATAATAACACTCGTATCCAAAATTTTATGGAGCTTGGTATCCGGCTGTACCGCAGCTTCCCCGCCATCTTTCTTTTTCAGATTACTGTTCCGCGCCGCAAAAACGGCGGTTGAAAATTCATCACGTTTCTTTGAACCAACCTGAAACCCAAGGTATCCAAGAAGAATAGAAAGCACCACTGGCATAATCGATGTGATGAACGGAATTTCTAGAGCACTTAATCCGAAACTGGCAAGAAAGGCAACAACTAACCCGACCATCAGACCGATCGTCCCAAACAATAAATCAAAAATCGGCGCCTTCAACAGACGGTCTTCCATCCATTTAATGAAATTCACGATCGGATCCGCAATGAAAAGACTCAACAGATATAAAAGAAGCGCACCAAGGACAGCAGCTACGTAAGGATTATCAACCATCGGCTTTGAAGTAAAGGAAGATAAAGTGAATAAATACGGTAAAAATAATACGCCGAGCGTTCCCCCGATCAGCAGCAGTCCGATTTGAACTACTCTTTTCAACATGTACAACACCTCCATTTCGTTATTGATAACTATACACGTTTTCCATATCCTTCGCCTTTCTGAGCCATCAACCTCAATGTTTTCCCAATAAGTATAGGACACAAAAAAGCTCGTGAAGTTCCTTGCATTTTAAAATCAGGAGTATGGGACTTCCTATCAAAGTCCCATCTCTTTTTACGAAAATGCAATGTTTAATGCTTCACTTATCGTTTCGACACCAACGACTTGAATCCCTTCCGGAAAATCCCATCCACCGATATTCGATGACGGGATTACAACTTTATCGAACCCGAGTTTCGCAGCCTCCGTAACTCGCTGTTCAATGCGGGAAACACGGCGCACTTCGCCCGTCAACCCCACTTCACCGATGAAGCAGTCGGTAGCCCCAGCAGCCGCATCCCGGTAACTTGAAACAATGCTGACAAGGACCGCCAAATCGATTGCTGGCTCATCAAGCTTGACGCCGCCAGCGACCTTAATGTAGGCATCCTGCGCTTGCAGCAGCATCCCCATCCGTTTTTCAAGGACGGCCATCAGCAGGGAGACGCGGTTCTGATCGATCCCGGTCGCCATCCGCTTCGGGTAATTGAAACTCGACGGTGTCACAAGCGCCTGGATTTCGACGAGGATCGGGCGGGTCCCTTCCATCGAGGCAACGACAGTCGAGCCCGCACCGCCCTGGGATCTTTCTCGCAGGAACAGCTCGGACGGGTTCAAAACTTCCTTCAAACCGGATTGCAGCATTTCAAAGATCGCGATTTCATTCGTCGAGCCAAAGCGGTTCTTCACACTGCGCAAGATCCGGTACGTATGATGACGCTCCCCTTCAAAATACAGGACAGTATCCACCATATGCTCGAGAAGGCGCGGACCTGCTATTTGTCCGTCTTTCGTCACATGGCCGACGATGAAAATGGCGATATTTTGTGTCTTCGCGATACGCATCAGCTCAGCCGTACATTCCCGCACTTGAGAAACACTGCCCGGCGCAGAAGTCACTTCGGGATGGTGAATCGTCTGGATCGAGTCGGCAATGACAAATTTCGGTTGCACCTCATTGATCGTTTCATGTATTTTCGCAAGATCCGTCTCTGCATAAATATAAAGCTCATCTGACGCAACACCTAGACGTTCGGCGCGAAGTTTCGTCTGTCTGATAGATTCCTCGCCGGATATGTAAAGGACGCGTTGCTTTTGATTCGCCAGAAGGGAAGACACTTGCAGCAGGAGCGTCGATTTACCTATACCCGGATCTCCACCGATCAACATAAGCGAACCTGGGACGATTCCCCCGCCGAGCACCCGATTCAATTCCCCGAGCTCTGTTTTGACTCGCGGCTCCTCAGTGGTTGCAATCGAGCTGATCGGCATCGCTTTCTGCTGAACAGTTTCGGTATGCTGAAAAGCACCGCGCGGACCTTTGCTTACGATTTCGACTTCCTCATCCATCGTGTTCCATTCGCCGCAGCCAGGGCATCTCCCCATCCATTTCGGCGATTCATAACCACAGTCCCTGCACATGAATTTCGTTTTCCGTTTTGCCATATATACCTCCATATATGAAAAGACAGCCCTTCCCCGTAGATAGCGAACTCTACGGGAGGGCCATCCTATTATTGATTTTCTGCCACTGGAACGCGGTCTGTCTTGACGACGAACTCGCCATCCTCTACATCGACAATGACTTTTCCGCCCGTCAGAACGGTCCCGCTCAACAACTCCTCCGATAAGCGGTCTTCCACATGCTTCTGCAAAGCCCGGCGCAACGGACGTGCACCGTAATCAGGATCATAACCTTCTTCGGAGATTTTCAATTTAGCAGCATCTGTCAACTCGAGTGTAATATCCTGCTCTGCAAGACGCTTCGTCAACTCGTTCGACATAAGGGTGACGATTTCACGTAAGTGTTCCTTCTCTAGGGAGTGGAAGACGATCATTTCATCCACACGGTTGAGGAACTCCGGACGGAACGCTTTTTTCAATGCATCCAGCATTGTCGATTTCATGCCTTCATAATCGCGTTCGCCGTCTTGCAGATTGAAACCGACATAACGGTTCTGTTTCAGTGTTTCCGCACCGACGTTCGAAGTCATGATGACGACCGTGTTGCGGAAATCGACCGTGCGTCCTTTGGAATCCGTCAATCTTCCATCCTCAAGCACTTGCAATAGAATATTGAAGACATCAGGATGCGCTTTTTCGATTTCATCCAACAGGACGACCGAATATGGTTTTCTACGGACTTTTTCAGTCAGCTGACCACCTTCGTCATAACCGACATATCCCGGAGGCGAACCGACGAGTCGTGACGTCGCATGCTTCTCCATATACTCGGACATATCAATGCGGATCATCGCATCTTCATCACCGAACATCGCCTCTGCAAGGGCTCGCGCAAGCTCAGTTTTACCGACACCCGTCGGCCCAAGGAAAATGAATGAGCCGATCGGGCGCTTCGGATCCTTCAATCCGGCGCGGGCTCTTCGAATCGCCCTTGAAATGGCTGTTACGGCTTCCTTCTGTCCGATGACACGTTCATGCAGAAGTTCTTCCATATTCAACAGCTTGGCGGTTTCCGTCTCGGCGATTTTCGCGACCGGAACTCCCGTCCACATTGCGACGACTTCCGCAATATCATTCACTGTCACTTCCGATTCCTTTTTCCCTTGCTTCTCTTTCCATTCCGTTTTCGTCTTTTCAAGCTCTTCTTTCATTTTCTGCTCTTTATCGCGGAATGAAGCTGCCTTTTCGAATTCCTGACTTTGCACCGCGGCATTCTTTTCGTGGCGGATTGCCTCGAGCTTCGCTTCAAGCTCTTTCAAATTCGGAGGTGTCGTATACGAACGGAGACGTACTTTCGATCCTGCTTCATCGATCAAGTCGATGGCTTTATCCGGCAGGAAGCGGTCCGAAATGTATCGGTCCGACATTTTCGCAGCAGCATCGATCGCTTCATCCGTAATTTTCACACGGTGATGCGCTTCATATCGATCGCGCAAGCCTTTGATGATTAAGATCGTTTCTTCTACAGTCGGTTCATCGACTTGGATCGGCTGGAAACGTCTTTCAAGCGCTGCGTCCTTTTCAATATATTTACGGTATTCATCAAGCGTCGTAGCCCCGATACATTGCAATTCACCTCGTGCTAGGGATGGCTTCAGAATATTGGATGCGTCGATCGCCCCTTCAGCTCCACCAGCACCGATCAACGTATGCAATTCATCAATGAATAGAATGATATTGCCGGCTTGACGGATTTCCTCCATCACTTTCTTCATGCGGTCCTCGAATTCGCCGCGGTATTTCGTACCCGCAACGACCGTTCCCATATCTAATGTCATGACGCGTTTATCGCGCAGTATTTCAGGAACTTCATTATTGACGATTTGAAGCGCAAGCCCTTCCGCAATTGCGGTTTTACCGACACCCGGCTCACCGATCAAAACAGGATTGTTTTTCGTGCGGCGCGCCAATACTTCGATGACACGTGTGATTTCCTTGCTGCGCCCGATGACCGGGTCAAGTGTCCCTTCACGCGCCACTTCCGTCAAATCACGGGCGAGGCTGTCGAGCGTCGGTGTGGAGGCGGATGATGATGTGCCTTGGTTGCCGACGGAGCTGTCATTGCTTCCAAGCAATTGGAGCACTTGCTGCCTAGCGCGATTCAAGCTGACTCCAGCATTATTCAATACGCGTGCAGCAACCCCTTCCCCTTCGCGGATGAGCGCCAACAGAATATGCTCCGTCCCGATATAGGAATGGCCGAGCTTTCGCGATTCATCGACGGACAGCTCGATGACCTTTTTCGCTCTCGGCGTGTAATGGACAATCGGTCCCACTTCCTTCGATCCGGAACCGACGAGGCTTTCCACTCCTTTTTCAATCGTATCGAAACTGACGTCGATCGCTTCCAATGCCTTCGCAGCGATGCCTCCGCCTTCCCGTATGAGTCCCAATAAAATATGCTCGGTGCCGATGGATTCATGTTTCAGTCTGATCGCTTCTTCTTGTGCAAGTTGCAGGACTTTTTGTGCCCGCTGTGTAAAACGATTGAACATCATATTCATTCCACTCCTTCTATAGTAACGTCTATCCCGTCCCCACTACTGAAAGTGCGGAATAGGAATTCCTTTTACTCTATTCCAATGGATCATAAAGCAATCCCATTCCGATAAATTGACTTTGACCATCTTTGACGTAAGTATAATAAAAAGAAAAGTCCGTTGCAAAAGTATCGCTCAATTTTCGTTATTATTTTCTTCGATTTGCTGTTCCGATCGCAGTCTTTCCCTGAAGAGATCGGCTCTGAATATATCCCTTTCCTCCGCCGTCAATTCCGCTCCAGCATATTGCTGAAGGAACCCTGGCTGCATGAAAATCATCAGTTCATTCAATATGGACATATCCACATCTTCGATAATTCCGAGATCGATGCCAAGACGAACATCTGATAGGCAACGGGCCGCTTCGCCCGATGGCAGCAGTCTTGCATACGAAATGATGCCGAGAGAACGGAACAGCTTGTTTTCTAGCGCAATACGCGATTTAGATAGAAGAAGTTCACGGGAACGCCGCTCGTGGGCGATCAGCCGAAGCGCCACATTTTTCAAATCGGAAAGGATCTCACCCTCCGTTTTGCCCAAAGTCGTCTGATTCGAAACCTGATAAATATTGCCCGGCGCCTCGCTGCCCTCTCCGTAGCTCCCCCTGACGATCATTCCCAGCCTTGTAATTGCCGGGATAATTCGCTCAATCTGCTTCGTGATTGTCAATGCGGGCAAATGCATCATGACGGACGCCCGCATGCCTGTACCCGTATTTGAGGGACAGCTCGTCAAATAACCGAAATCCTCGTCGAAGGCATAAGGAAGTTCATTCTCCAAATAGTTATCGACATCGTCTGCATGCTCGTATGCATTTTCCAGTTGGAATCCAGGATAGATGCATTGGATGCGGATGTGGTCTTCTTCGTTCACCATGATGCTCAGCGTCTCGTCTTCCGACAGGATGACCGCTCCATGGCGCTTCACGTCCGTCAATTGCGGACTGACCAAATGCTTCTCAACGAGCACATGCCTTTCAAGTGCGGGAAGCTCCGACATCTTCATATAGGCATACCCTTTTTCATCGGAAGTAAGCAAGGCAGCCGAAACTTGTGCATCGACTTTTTGTGCTTCATCTGCTGTGAACGCAATCGGAAATCGATAGCCCCGTAAATTCCGGGCCAGCCGAATCCTCGTCGACATGACAATATCCGAGTGTTCACCATGCGATGTCATCCATCCCGCAACGGCGCCTTTCATGAATTTATTGATTGACATCGCTGCCTTCACCTCCATTGCCGCATTCCGCTAAGCGGTCTTTCAGCGCCTTTGCCTCATCGCGCAATGCAGCGGCATCTTCAAAACGTTCCATCTCGATCGCTTCCTGCATTTTCAAACGGATTTCTTCGATTTTCTTCTTCAAAGAGAATCGCTCATTGAAGGATTCCGGCATTTTTCCTACATGTGTCGTATGCCCGTTATGGAGCTTGCTGAAAACGCGAGGCAGTTGCTCCCTGAACGTCTCATAGCATGTTGGACAACCGAACTTGCCGATATCAAGGAATTTCCTGAACGTCAATTGGCAGTCGGGGCAAGTCGGCCCTTCCGGCATGCTTTCCCTAGTCTGCTGAAAAGGCTGTATCGATTCGCTCCCTCCGAACCAATGTGACAGGAATTGTTGGATTGACAACGGCTCCTGATTTGGATCAAAATGAAACATTTGTGTTTGGAACGCGCATTTCTCACATAGATGCCGTTCCGTAGATCCGCCCATGCCTTCCTGAGTGAAAATCACGGAAGCCGGCCGTTCTTTGCAATTGTCGCATAGCATACTGTGCCACCTCGTATTCGTCGAATTCTATTCAAGCTGCTTGTAAATAAGCGTCTGGAGCATTGCCTGCATGATCCGTGCACGTATCAAATCTCGCTCCGGCAGCGGGTAATGCAGCGTCGTCCGGTCTACTGCGGCGAGAATGATCCTTGCCTCCCTCTCCGAAATGACCTCCTCGTTCAACAGTCTGTAGATGATCCCTTCTGCCATTGTATATGTGGCACCTTGTTGGATTCCTTCTAAAATATGTTCAATCAATTCTTTATGCGAATTCGTCTGGACGCGGTAAATGCGGATATAGCCTCCGCCTCCACGCTTCGATTCGACGGCATAACCGCGTTCGACGGTAAAGCGTGTGTTAATGACATAATTGATTTGCGAAGGGACGCATTGGAATTTCTCCGCGACCTCGCTTCGTTTGATTTCCACAGTCCCGCTATCTTCTTTTTCGATAATCGCCTTTAAATACCCTTCAATAATGTCGGAAATGTTTCGCATGATGTCACCTCTTTTCTCCGGTGTTAAGCCATTGACTTTGACTATCTTTGACTTAATTGTACATGAAAATACATTATACGTGCAATTGATATGCAAATTATCCCTTTCGATGTTTAGAATTGGATAAATCGGGTAATAAGGTACTTGAGGATTTTCTGAACCTCTTCTTCCTCTTCATGGGTTCTGTTTGAAAGGGCAGATGGAAACGATTGAGGCAAACAGTCGTCTTTCTCGCCCCGAGCAATCTGTCCTTTTGAACAAACTCCTTTCATCCTTCCCCGTAAAACCAAGGATGGGATAATTCTCTAGGATCAATACGACTTATTGAAGAAAGTGCTGATTTTATTGAAATGAAGACTCCCAAAAACGCATAAACAGCCGGAAAAGCTCATAAGTCGTTCTAAAAGTCCATAAATCGCTAGAAACATCCATAAAACGTTGAAAAAGTCCATAACCCGAAAAAGACGCGCATAAAACGTTGTAATTGCTCATAAATACTTGTCCATAAGCATAAAGGCAGCCCCCGATAGTCCGGAGGCTGCCTTTATTTTATTCAATCGTAGCGTTCTTCAATTCCTTGACCGGTAAGAAGAGTTCGCCCGCTTCGTAATAGGTGATGGCGAGATGGTCGCCTTCCTGGATATAGATTGCTAGCGGAACGGCTTCAGTGGAAACGATATAGTTCCGGCCGTCGTCGGCAAGGATCGAAACGATTGTGAAGTCGCCGGCACGTTCCTTATAGACTCGGACGACGTTTACAGATGCTTTCCCTTCCTCGGCGTTCGAGCTGCCGTCGACTGTATTGCCCCCGCGCTGCAATGCTGTTTTATAGAGCCTTAATGCTTCATTCGGCGAATTGGCGTAAACAGAAATTTCCGGGTTCGCCGCCGAAACGATGAAGTAGTTTTGAAGGAAGCCATTCGAGTCAAGTACCGGCGTCAGCCAGCTCGCTTCCCCGTAAAAGTTATAAAGCACCGGCATTTCCCCGGTCCATTTTTTCTCAATGAATTTCTTTTCAATAATCTGCAGAGTTCCTTGCGAATCCATATACGACTCTTCTAGATTACCCGTATAGTAAATCGCCTCGCCCGTGCGGCCATCCGTCAATGCATAGCCTAGCATTGAGTCGACCCCTTCTTTCGGACTTGTGAAATCAGTGAAGTAATACATATGTCCGTTTTCGTCGAACACCGGGCTGACATTGGATTCAGTCCCTTCATCCGAAGGCAGCTTCACATCTTTCTTTCCGACAATTGAATTCCAGAATCCATGGACGTACTTTCCGAAATAGCTGTTTTGGAGGCTGACCGCTTCAGGTGAAACGGCTCCATCGATGAATTCAGGAACTTTCGAAAGCGGATATTGGCTCACTTCTCCGGTACCCGGATCGACTACGACGATCCCTTGGACATCAAAACCGTTTCTCGCTGTAATGAAATTTCCGTAAGAGCGAATATAATGCGGCTTTCCTTCATCATCAATTTCAAGCTGTACATCGCCGTAAAAGATGAGATCCGGCATCGCCATCCGCATATGGCGCTCCACTTGTTTATGGAAGTATGATGAAGGCGTATATGACATTTCCGTCTTCACGAATTTCGGATTATCCGCAGAATCGGTCGCGCTCATCGTGAAGTAGCCGGGTGTCGTTTTTCCGTTCATCCATTTGAAGAAGCCCGAAAACTCGACAGGTGCGATATAGACAAACTTCCCGTCCACTTTTTGAATCTGCAAGTTGCCTAGCTCATAATAGCTCGTATTCGGCACTTGCCCGAATGCCTTCTTCATTTTATTTCGCGCAAATTTTGGCGGTACGCTTGCAGGTGTCTTCGTTTCGTCAAACGCCTTAATTTCCACCTGTTGATCCATTTCGACTGCTTTATATTTTTGATTCGCATTGAACAGCGGCGCGCTCAGGATGAACGCACTCCCCGCCAATGCCACTAACGCAAGGACAACTTTGAAGCTGCGCTCTTTACCGGTTGCAAACACGATGCCTGCAATTGCAACGAGCAGGAACAACGCC
This sequence comes from Sporosarcina koreensis, assembly GCF_001531445.1. GTDB lineage: Bacteria > Bacillota > Bacilli > Bacillales_A > Planococcaceae > Sporosarcina > Sporosarcina koreensis_C. The sequence continues at coordinate 53,223 of NZ_LQYA01000003.1, read as the reverse complement.
CACAACGACGTCCAATTTCTGTCCAGGTTCGTAATGTAATAAAAAGCGAAAGTGACGATCGTCATGAGAACGACTGTTGTAGACAGTGCGCCGATTCGATTGAAAGCAGGCTTCCCTTCTTTGGATACCGACGTGAAAGGTACAATGATCACCGCGGCAACGATGCCCGCGACTAATGAAAATAACAGTAAATTTATCATATGAACACTCTTTTCTATAGAAAATTAAACCTCCCCTACTATACGGATAAAGCCGTGAAACGATTCATATTTTTGATTATTATTTTGAATCCTTCCCCTTCATTCTTCCGTACAAAATTATGAGAAAAAGGAGTGGAGCCACAATGCAGAACAATGTTTTTCGCACCGATAAACCGCCAGCTAAAATGTCAGCAGCCAAAAAGGTTTATTACTATCTTGCCCTTTCCGGCTTCGGAGTGTTTGGCGTTGCACTATTATACTTGTCCATAGATACATTTTCGGACGGAGAATGGCTACTGGCAGCCCTGCTCGGTGGCATTTCCCTGTTCATCGGATGGATATTCATTCAGCTTCTAAAACTGCCCTGGCAAAAAGGGCCAACAACGTTCACAAAGGTGGAGGAACGAGATGGTTACACACTTTATTTCACCAACGAGTGGACCGGCGAAACGAAATCCGTCACCTTTCGCTACAACCAAATAACCGACCTGCTGATTGGCCTCTGGACGAATCCCGGGTTCAAAGGAAGGAAAAACGATTATATCGGAGCACGTCTTCTTTATCGATATCAAGAGGAGAATGGGAATATGAAATATTCTGAGACGGTCATCATTAGTGAGCCGTCACTGGAAGAATGGGTTACAACGATCAAGGAGCGCCAACTTCCTGCACGAATAACAAACAGAAATATTTCCGCAGTAACAGAAGCTCAGTTTGACGAAATGCTAGAAACGATTGAAGCGATACCTTTTGACAGTTCAATCTCCGTAAAAGATTATTTTATGCAGCAAGATGACTTTTCTTTTTGGCAGTCGCCATCAATGAAAAAGGGCAATCCACCAAGTTGAGACTTATCAACTTGAAGGATCGCCCTTTATTTATTCAATTATTTTATCACCGGTTGTTTCGCCAACGGTTCCAAATCGATTTCAAATCCTAGGTCCTCGAGCATTTGCCGATCCCGGTCGCTTTCCTGACCCGCTGTCGTCAAATAGTCTCCAACAAAGATTGAATTTGCAGGATAAAGGCCAAATGGTTGGAGAGAGCGCAAATTCACTTCACGTCCGCCGGAAATCCGAATTTCCTTTGTCGGATTCATAAAACGGAAAAGGCAGAGCACTTTCAAACAATAGCGCGGTGTCAGCTCATTCGTCCCTTCAAGCGGTGTCCCATCCACCGCATGCAAGAAGTTCACAGGAATCGAATCGGCATCCATCGCATGCAGGCTGCGCGCCATCGCGATGACATCCTCTTTCGTTTCCCGCATGCCGATGATCACGCCCGAACACGGCGAAATTCCCGCTTCCTTCGCAAGTTCCACCGTATTCACGCGGTCATCATACGTGTGAGATGTCGTTATGCTTTCATGATGTGCGGCAGATGTGTTGATATTGTGATTGTACCGGTCAACGCCCGCTTCTTTCAGACGTTTCGCCTGTTCAGGTTTCAAAAGCCCAAGACAGGCACATACGGTCATTCCATTGTATTTCGCCTTAATTTCCTTGACGGAATCAATGACGATTTCAAGCTCCCGGTTGACCGGCCCCCGCCCGCTTGCAACGATGCAATACGTTCCAGCGTTCACGGATGCGGCACGTTCTGCCCCAGCAACGATCTCCTCCCGCTTCATCATCGCATATTTTTCAATCGGGGCTTTCGAGACGATCGATTGCGCACAATACCCGCAGTTTTCCGGACATAGTCCAGATTTGGTATTGATGATCATGTTCAACTTCACTTTATTTCCATAATAATGCTTTCGAATCTTATAGGACGCATGCAGCAATGGAAGCAGATTATCATCCGGGCAACCCAAAACGGAAAGCGCTTCTTCGTCTGACAGCGCGCCGCCAGCAAGAACGCGGTCCGCTAGTTCCTCATAAACCGTCAATGCACCCGCCTCACTTTCAACACCTTATACATTCGATGACCGAAGATCCCAGCAAGAATCGAAAGGAGTATATCCTTCGGCAACGGCGGTACCATCCAGATCCACGCTACCTTATAGGTGAATACGTCTGGCGCGGCGGCCCAAAGCTTGTAAGCGGCATACATCCAATTCGTTCCGAACAGATAATTTACACTCATGGCAACTAAAGCTGCTATAACATAGCTTCTTAAGCTTCCGTTTTTTTCAACAATTTTCCCCGCAATATACGCGACAAGAATGAAAGAGACGATAAATCCGAATGTCGGAAGAAGAATTGCACTGAACCCGCCTTGGAATTTCGAGAATATCGGTGCCCCTGCTAAGCCTACCACCATATAGACCGTCATCGAAATGGCACCAAGACGGCTTCCGAGAAGAAGACCCGCCAAGACAGCAAAAAATGTCTGTAATGTAATCGGCACGCCGCCGATCACAAGGAACGGCACAAACGACGTAATATTCGCCCCGATCATCATCAATGCCGCAAACATCCCACAATAGACGAGACTGAGTGCACTCATCCCATTTTTCGTTTTGACTGTAGCTGTTGTCATAATTCACCTCGTAATTTGAGTTATCTTTAATAGAATAAAAGTTAACTTAAATTGTGTCAACCTATTTTTATTTTAAGTTAACCAAAATTCCAGAATAAAAAAACCGACAGCTTATTAGCTATCGGTCCGTGGTTCAACGTTCTTTGTCTTCGTTTTTCGGGAATAAAAAATGGGCAATTATTCCGCTTAGTATGGCTGCGCCTATTGTTATCCACACTCTGGATGTCCCCGGCACTTCCTGAAAGTTTTTATGGAGCATCCACCATGAAATTCCTGCGACAAGGAGCGCTATCGGAACGGCAAATTTGAAAATCCTCAACGTCTTCACCTTCTACTTTTTGTTCATATGCCGATTCTATCACAATTCGGCTATTGACGTATCTAACAATTAACGATATGATGTTTTAAATTATTCAAACAACTGCATAACAAATTCTTATCAAGAGAAGCTGAGGGACTGGCCCGTCGAAGCTTCAGCAACCAGCCGTTAACGGTCAGGTGCTAATTCCAGCAGGTCCGATTCGGCCTGGCAGATGAGAAGGAGCGAGATTTCACTTGTAAAGCCTTCTTTTTTAGCGAAGGCTTTTTTATTTTTCATTGCAGTCGGAACTTTTTGCGTATTTCGTGAGGATTATGCGCGGATTTTTAGATTTATGCGCAATTAGCGGTAGTTATGCGTGAGTTTTAGGATTTATGCGTTTCTGACAGCGGTTATGCGTCAATTATGGGATTTATGCGTGAATTGTGGATATCGAATGATGAGAGGATGAGTTCTTATGAGATTGCTTGATCGGTTAAAAGATAATGTACTGGTGGCAGATGGAGCGATGGGGACGCTGCTTTATTCATATGGCATTGACTTCAGTTATGAGGAATTGAATGTTGAGAAGCCGGAAATTATCGAGAAGATCCACCGGGAGTATATCGACGCGGGAGCGGATATCATCCAGACGAATACATATGGCGCCAATTCCCTTAAGCTCGCCCGCTACGGTTTAGATCATCGGGTAAAGGAGTTCAACGAGGCGGCGATCCAGATTGCAAAACGGGCAGCTGCACCTGGCAATCAATATGTACTCGGGACGATCGGCGGGCTGCGAGGCATCCGGAAAAGCGACGCTTCTATTGCCGAAGTGCTTACGATGGTTCATGAACAGGCAGACGCCTTACTTTCAGGAGATCCCGACGGACTGTTGTTAGAAACGTATTATGATTTTGAAGAGTTGTCAGCGGTTGTCACCGAATTGCGAAAGCTGACAGATATACCGCTTATTGCACAAGTCGCGATGGATGAGCCCGGTGTCTTGCAAAATGGAATGCATTTGAATGATGCACTTCATCAGTTGGAAACGCTCGGAGCGGATATCGTCGGCGTCAATTGCCGGTTGGGCCCCTACCATACAATCCAGGCATTTGAAAAAGTGACGATTCCAGATCGTGCATTTTTGTCTGCTGCACCGAATGCAAGCTTGCTCGATGTCGAGGATGGTCGGATCGTCTATGCGTCCGAAGCCGATTATTTCGGTCGCGCAGCTGCGCTTCTTCGGGATGAAGGCGTCCGTCTGATCGGAGGATGCTGTGGAACGACGCCGAAACATATCGCCGCCGCGAAAAAGCAGTTGGCAGGACTGCCGCCGGTGACGGAAAAAACCGTCACGCCGCAAAAACCGATCGTTATCCGGGAAGCAGAGCCTGCAAAACACGAACCGCTTCACATCAAAGCGAAGACAGAGCGTACCATCATTGTGGAACTCGATACGCCCCGCCATTTGGAAACGGAGAACTATTTCGAAGGCGCGAACCAATTACATGCAGCCGGCGTCGATGCCGTTACGTTGGCGGACAATTCCCTCGCCTCCCCTCGCATCAGCAATATGGCGATGGGATCGATGTTGAAGCATGAACATCATATACGTCCGCTCGTCCACTTGACGTGCCGCGATCATAACTTGATTGGCCTGCAATCGCATTTGATGGGGCTCGACGCGCTAGGAATACATGATATCCTTGCCGTCACAGGCGACCCGACGAAAGTTGGTGACTTCCCTGGCGCGACGAGCGTCTATGACGTCTCCAGCATGGAGTTGCTGCAACTCATCAAACAATTGAACGAAGGAATTTCATTCACAGGCAAGCCACTTCGCAAAAAAGCGAAGTTCTCCGTCGCCGCAGCGTTCAATCCGAATGTCCGCGTACTCGACCGTGCTGTGCAACGGCTTGAAAAGAAAATTGAATGCGGAGCGGATTATTTCATTACGCAGCCTGTTTATACGAAGGAGAAGATCGTCGACATTTACGAAGCGACGAAGCATTTGGATACACCAATCTTCATCGGCATCATGCCGCTGACAAATATACGGAATGCAGAATTCCTGCATCACGAAGTGCCAGGCATCAAACTATCCGATGAGGTGCTCGAACGGATGCGCGCCTGCGGGGATGATCGCGAAAAAGCGACCCAAGAAGGCATCGACATCGCCAAGGAACTGATCGACACAGCGGCGGAACTTTTCAATGGCATCTATATCATTACACCGTTCCTCCGCTACGACATGTCTTTGGAGCTGATCAGCCATATAAAAGAGCTTGACGCTGAGAAAGAGAGGAATATTGTCCATGCCTAAACATCCAATCGAACAACAACTGAAAAATAGAATCCTCATCATAGACGGAGCGATGGGCACGATGCTGCAAGCGGAAGATCTCTCAGCAGACGATTTCGGCGGAGAGGAATACGAAGGCTGCAACGAATATTTGAACATTTTACGCCCGGATATTTTGGACCGGATCCACCGGGCCTATTTGGAGGCGGGAGCGGATATCATCTGTACGAACACATTCGGAGGCACTCCACTCGTACTGGACGAATTCAGCCTCGGGCCCCGCGCTTCAGAGATTAATAAAAGAGCTGTGGAGATCGCGAAACAGTGCGCAGCCGACTACTCGACACCGGAGTGGCCGCGTTTCGTCGCCGGTGCAATAGGTCCGACTACGAAAACTCTGTCCGTCACCGGAGGGATTACATTCGATAAGCTTTCCGAGGACTTCTACGTTCAAGCAAAAGCCTTGATCGAAGGCGGCGCGGATCTTTTATTGATGGAAACGAGCCAAGATATGCTTAACGTAAAAGCCGGAACGATTGGTATCAAGCGGGCATTCGATGAAACAGGCATCGAGCTGCCTGTCATGATTTCCGGGACGATCGAACCGATGGGGACGACGTTAGCCGGTCAAAGCATCGAAGCATTCTATATTTCCATTGAGCATATTAAGCCGCTATCTGTCGGGTTGAACTGTGCAACGGGACCGGAATTCATGACCGATCATCTGCGGTCGCTTTCCGATCTCGCAACGAGCTTTGTCACTTGCTATCCGAACGCCGGGCTGCCGGATGAGGAAGGTCATTATCACGAGTCACCCGAATCATTGTCGCAAAAGCTGAAAGGATTTGCGGATAAAGGATGGCTGAATATGGTCGGAGGCTGTTGCGGAACGACGCCTGACCATATTCGTGCAATCCGCGAAGCGGTGGACGGTCTTGCTCCGCGACAAAAGCCGGAGAATGAACATGAGCATGCCGTTTCCGGGATTGAACCGTTATTGTACGACCCATCGATGCGGCCGCTATTGATCGGTGAGAGGACGAATGTCATCGGGTCAAGGAAATTCAAACGGTTGATCGTTGAGGAGAAATTCGAGGAAGCTTCCGAGATCGCACGTGCCCAAGTGCGCGGCGGCGCACATGTCCTGGACATCTGCCTCGCGAATCCTGACCGTGATGAGCTCGAAGACATGAAGAACTTCATGCAGGAAGTCGTCAAAAAGGTGAAAGTGCCTCTCGTCATTGACTCGACAGATGAAAAGGTCATCGAAGAGGCGTTGAAATTCTCCCAAGGAAAAGCGATCATCAACTCCATCAACTTGGAGGATGGCGAAGAACGGTTCGATGCAGTGCTGCCTCTCGTGAAGAAATTCGGCGCTGCGGTCGTCGTCGGGACGATCGATGAAATCGGGATGGCAGTAACGCGCGAACGGAAGCTTGAAATCGCTGAACGTTCGTATGACCTGCTTGTGAATAAATGGGGAATCGCCCCTGAAGATATCATTTTCGACCCGCTCGTGTTCCCTGTCGGAACGGGTGATGCACAATACATCGGTTCTGCGGTCGAAACGATTGAAGGCATCAGGCTCATCAAGGAGAAAATGCCGCGGTCATTGACGACGCTTGGTGTAAGTAATGTATCCTTCGGGCTGCCTCCTGTTGGCCGGGAAGTATTGAACGCGGTGTACTTGTATCATTGCACCCAGGCAGGACTCGATTACGCGATTGTCAATACAGAGAAATTAGAGCGCTTCGCCTCGATTCCTGAGAATGAAATAAACCTTGCAAACGATCTTCTATTCCATACGACAGATCAGACACTAGCAGATTTCACTGATTTCTACCGGGATAAAAAGAAGGAAAAGACGGAGGATGATATTCCGAAGACGGTGCCTGAACGGTTAGCTTATTACGTTGTGGAGGGGACGAAGGAAGGATTGATCCCCGACTTGGAAGCTGCGCTTACGATGTATGACACGCCACTAGATGTCATTAACGGACCGTTGATGGAAGGCATGTCCGAGGTCGGCCGCCTCTTCAACGATAACCAGCTGATTGTCGCGGAAGTTTTGCAAAGTGCGGAAGTGATGAAGGCGTCGGTTTCATTCCTTGAGCAGTTCATGGAGAAGAAAGAGGATGATTCCGGCAAAGGGAAAATCATTTTGGCGACCGTGAAAGGCGACGTCCATGACATTGGGAAAAACCTCGTCGATATCATTTTGAGCAATAACGGATATCGCGTCATCGACATTGGCATTAAAGTGACGCCCGCGACGCTCATTGACGTTATTCGGAAAGAGAAGCCGGATATTATCGGTTTGTCCGGCTTGCTTGTGAAATCGGCGCAGCAAATGGTAATTACCGCTCAGGACTTCAAGGCAGCAGGCATTGATACGCCTGTCATGGTTGGAGGCGCTGCGTTGACTCGTAGATTTACGGAAACAAAGATTGCTGCGGAATATGATGGACCTGTTATTTATGCGAAGGACGCCATGCAAGGGCTTGAACTTGCGAATCGATTGCAAGGCGGCGACAAAGAGGCATTGTTGAATGAACTTGTCGAGAAGCAGGAAAAGCGGCTTGAGTCGGAGGCGATCCGAGCGACGCGGGATACTGCGGTTGCCGTGTTACCGAGACCTGTGAAGACAGTACGGGAGGATGCACCGGTATTCGTTCCGTCGGATCTTCGTAGACGTGTCCTGAGAGATTATTCCGTTTCACATTTGTATCCATACGTCAATATGCGGACGTTGATCGGGCATCATTTAGGCTTGCGCGGAAATGTCGACAAGATGCTTGCGAATGGTGAGGAGCGAGCGGTGCAGCTTCATAAGATGGTGACCGGATTTTTGGAATCAGGTAATTTATCAGCTTCTGGCATGTATCAATTCTTCCCTGCACAAGCTGACGGTGACGATGTGATCATTTATGATCCGGTAGACGGGAAGACGGAAATCGAGCGGTTCACATTCCCTCGTCAAAGCAAGGAGCCATTCCTTTGTCTTGCCGACTATTTGAAGACGGTCGATAGCGGGGAGATGGATTACGTCGCATTTATGCAAGTAACTGCAGGTCACGGCGTTCGGGATTATGCGAATAAGCTAAAAGCGGAAGGGAAATTCCTTGAGAGCCATGCGTTCCAAGCGACTGCGCTTGAACTCGCAGAAGGCTTCGCAGAACGTGTCCATCAGGAAATCCGTGACCAATGGGGCTTCCCGGATGCTACCGACTTTACGATGCGCGATCGGTTCGCCGCCAAGTACCAAGGCCAGCGCTTCTCGTTCGGCTATCCGGCTTGTCCGAATTTGGAGGATCAGGCGAAGCTGTTCGGATTGCTGAAGCCGGAAGATATCGGTGTGCATCTGACGGAGGAATTCATGATGGAGCCCGAAGCATCAGTGTCTGCAATCGTGTTTGCACATCCGGATGCACGTTATTTTAATGTGGATTGAAAATTGTAGTCGCCTCCTATTCGGGGGGCGGCTTTTTGTTGGGAATTAGACCTACGAGGTACTACTTTGGACGCGCGGGGATTGCTTTGGACGCGGGGATATCGCATGCTTCAGAAATTCCACCTACGCGATTCAAGCAAAAAAGCTGTCCCTTTGTCGATGTGCTCGACGCTGGAGACAGCGGTATTGCTGTTAGTATCCTCTTCTCCCAAAGAAGCCTCTGCCTCTTCTATCGAAACCAGGCCCTCGTCCAGGGAATACTGGCGCTCCCATTACGTTTTCCGTTGTTTCGGTGAAATAATGTCGCGGTGTAACAACCGGATGCTGCCTATTCACGTTTACAATCGGATGGATAAATGGTTGTTCAACTGGGAAGAATTGGTCATGGTAACGACATTGTGTCGGGCATACGATTGGCTGCAATTGGCTCTGTGGCATTTGGCTGGCTGGCAACATTCGGGTCCCTCCACAGTGCCCCCCACAGTGGCCTCCGCAATGTCCACAATGTCCATGGTGCATCATCATCTTCACTCACCCCCCTCTATCTATTACATGTGAAAATGGACGGGACATACGGGCGAGCGACCATGGACAGCGGAGAAATAAAGTGAAACTGCTGAGATAGGCAGTTTGTGTTTGTTATTGATAAGCTTGCGGCAATTCATTCGGATCATATCCGGCAGTTTCTTTTAACTCCTTCTTTGTGTACTGCGGATAATGGACAGGTGACCCTTCGCCGATCATTTCAAGTGATGCGATATAATCGGGATCCTGTCTTAGCTCCATTTCGTACGGATCAATGAATACGCGTTCCATTCAATCACTCTCCTTCATATGGTACCCAAGGCAAATGTGACGAGAATTGAAAACACTGGCCGCGATAGAATAAATTCACGGGATCATCTTTCTTCACTACTATTATACCGAATTTTCTGTAACAATCAAAGAATTACAGATTGCGTTTCTTTTTGTTCAATAAGGATATAATGATACTAAGCATGTCGGAAGGAGATACGATGATGAAGCGGATTGTGTTATTCGATGGGGAATGCAATTTTTGCAATTCAAGTGTGCAATTCATTATAAAACGGGATCCTGCCGCCCACTTCCTTTTTTCTTCATTGCAAAGCGAGACCGGCGAAAAGTATGTGAAGCAGTTTCATATTCCGGATGATGTCGACAGTCTCGTGTTGATTGAAAATGGTAAGGCATACACAAAATCTTCTGCTGCTCTTCATATCGCAAAGAAGTTGGATGGTTTGTGGCATCTCTTTTTTATATTTATACTCGTCCCACGTAAAATACGTGACGGCTTTTACGACTATTTTGCGCGCAACCGGCATCGTTGGTTCGGCAAAACGGAAGGCGCATGCATGCTCCCATCTCCTGAGGAAAGAAAACGATTTATTTAACGGTATTCCGGTGCTTCTTCTTTTATGAGAGGCGCCTTATTTTTTTGCTCATACGATGGTAAAAGTGAACATACATATGGCAGTGGGTAGCAGATTGTCCAACAAGATTTTCCATACCATATTGAAAAATTCCCAATAGTCAGGTAAAATTAAAAAAATAGTTCCAAAGGGAGGAAATATGAGAAAAAAGTTCTTATGCAATTGGTTCGCTATTTTGGCGCTCGTGCTTTATGTCGGACTCGCGCCAACGCAAAATGTAAGCGCTAATACAACGGTAGAAGAAAACACGACAGAAGTTTCCGCACCGACATGGGTCGCTTCCGCTAGCTATCTCGCTTTGGGGGACTCACTCGCTGCCGGAATGGACCACCTCGGTGAAATGGGCGACGGCTATGCCGATTATTTGGCAGGCACTATGGAAGAAACGGGGCTCTTGGAATCTTTCAATAAAACCTTCGCCGCGCCTGGCTATACGACAAAGGATGTGCTGAAGGATATTGAAGAAAATGCGACGCGGGACGTTGGCGGCAAGTCCATTCGTCTTCATGACGCGATTGCCAATGCCGGTCTAATTACGATCAGTGCGGGTGCGAACGATGTCCTTGCTCATGTGAAAATCGATCCGACGACGTTTGCTGTCATGTATGACGAGCAAGCGCTCCAGTTGGAAATCAAGCAAGTCGGCATGAATCTGATGAAGATCATTACAGCTATCCATACGATCAATCCTGAGGCGCAAGTTTACGTGATGGGTTATTACAATCCTTACCCTCATCTACCGAAGGAGATTCAACCTTTGCTTGCGCAGCTGTTGGCCGGTGTAAACAAAGCGATTGAAACGGCAGCACAATTGCCGAATGTCGATTGGGTGCAAACGGCTGATATCGTTGCAAAAGATTTCAAGGCCAATTTACCGAATCCGCAAAATATCCACTTGAGTCCGGAAGGCTATCAGGTCGTGGCGGAACTGTTTTGGAATAAAGTCCAAGCTGATTATCCGTGGATTCCAGTCGACGCTTTTGTAGCGGATGAGGTTACAACTGATTCTGTCACACTTGCTTGGAAGGCGGCGACCACCGAAGGGCAGATTGCGACATATGATATTTATCTACAGGATGAAAAGATTGGTTCTGTTGATGGCGATGTGCTTTCATTCACGGTCGAGGATTTGGATGAAAATCAATCGTATGCTTTTTCCATCATGGCAGTAGATGGAAACGGAAACAGCAGCGAGGAATCACCATCCTTAAATGTGACGACGGAAGCAGCCGTCTCTTCGTTCAGCGATGTTAAAGGTCATTGGGCAGAGGGTGCAATCGAGCAGGCCACATTGCTCGGGATTTTCAATGGATATGCGGACGGGACTTTCAAGCCGGATAATGGATTGACTCGCGCGCAAGCCGCTTCGGTTTTCGTGAGGGCGTTGCAGCTGCCAGCGGCCAATGTTGCGGTTCCATTCGATGATATCGGGGATTATTCAGAGGCTACGCAAGCCGATATTCAAACCGCTTTTGCGAACGGCTTGGTTAAAGGCGATAACGGCAATTTCAAACCGACAGAAAATGTGACACGTGCACAACTTGCACTTATGGTATGGCGTGTAGCTGCGAGTGAACTTGGTGGCGATATGCCTGCATCCAATACATTCACGTCGCCGACGGATATGGGCGATTATGACGTGGAGACGATCCAAGCAATTGCAACGATGAGTGGACTCGGTGTCATTTCGTTGGAGGACGGAGCTTTCCATCCGACTGAACCGGCGACGCGCGCGTTTGCTGCGAGTCTATTGACGAAGTTGTTAAGCCTGACGAATCAATGATTTGAAAAAGGACTGTCCAGAAGGTCGATGGATCGACTTTCAAGGGCAGTCTTTTTTGCGTGGGGGTGACATTTTACACACTTGCTGAGATTTATGATCATTTGTTGTGATTTATGATCGCTTGCGGAGTTTTATGATCACTTGCCAGGTTTTATAATCGCTCGCTGAGTTTTATGATCACTTATCAGGTTTTATGATCACTCGACGTGATTTATGATCACTTATCAGGTTTTATGATCACTCGACGTGATTTATGATCACTTATACTAATGAAACGGGGCTATCCAGAAAGTTAGTAAAAACTGACTTTCCGGATAGCCCATTCTATGCTTCTTGCTGGAGCTTTTCATTTTCCTCTGACGTGAAGGCACGGGACCGCGTGAGGAACCGCTTCCCTTCCACTCCTTCCAATGAGAACATGCCTCCCCTGCCTTCCACGACGTCAATGATCAGCTGGGTATGCTTCCAATAGTCAAATTGGTTTTTATGCATGTAGAAAGGCGTGCCGCCGATATGTCCAAGAAGGACGTCCTGGTCTCCAATGATCAGGTCGCCTTCCGGGTAGCACATCGGGGAGGAGCCGTCGCAGCATCCTCCCGATTGGTGGAACATCAATGGGCCGTGCTTTCCCTTCAGTAATTCGATCAATTCCAAAGCGGCGTCCGTTGCAAGAACGCGTTCGGGCATTGGCATTCCTCCTTTCATTCAAAGATCATAGATTACTTCATCAAAAGAATCCTAATTTGTCCTCGCTATAGCTAACGAGCATATTTTTCGTCTGTTGGTAGTGCGACAACATTTGCAGATGGTTTTCGCGTCCGATTCCGGATGCTTTGTAGCCTCCGAACGCGGCGTGCGCCGGATAGGCATGGTAGCAATTCGTCCAGACGCGCCCTGCTTCAATGCCGCGCCCGAAGCGATATGCTGTGTTCATATCGCGTGTCCAAACGCCCGATCCCAAGCCATATAATGTGTCGTTCGCAATTTCCAACGCTTCTTCCTTCGTTTTGAACGTCGTGACGGAAACGACCGGCCCGAAGATCTCCTCTTGGAAGATGCGCATTTTATTATTCCCTTTGAAGACTGTCGGTTGGACGTAGTAACCTTCCGCCAGTTCTCCTTCAAGCTTGTTTTGCGCTCCTCCAGCGAGGCACTCGGCTCCTTCCTGTTTCCCGATATCAAGGTACGAAAGGATTTTTTCCAATTGCTCCGTCGAGGCTTGTGCACCCATCATGACTGTAGGGTCGAGCGGATTGCCGATTTTGATCGCCTTGACGCGCTCAAGTGCACGTTCCATGAACTTGTCGTAAATGGATTCCTGGATCAATGCACGCGAAGGGCATGTGCACACTTCCCCTTGATTCAAGGCAAACATGACGAATCCTTCGATCGCTTTGTCCAAGAATGCATCGTCTTCAGCCATGACATCCTCGAAGAAGATGTTCGGCGATTTCCCACCGAGCTCAAGCGTCATCGGAATCAAGTTTTGCGATGCATATTGCATGATAAGCCGACCTGTCGTCGTCTCGCCTGTGAATGCGATTTTACCGATTCGTGGATTCGATGCAAGTGGCTTACCAGCTTCTAGACCAAAGCCGTTGACGATATTGACGACTCCTGCTGGCAAGAGGTCCTCGATCAATTCCATCAGCACAAGGATGGATGATGGCGTTTGCTCAGCCGGCTTCAGCACGACGCAGTTCCCCGCAGCAAGCGCAGGCGCAAGCTTCCACACCGCCATTAACAACGGGAAATTCCAGGGGATGATTTGGCCGACTACCCCGATCGGCTCATGGAAATGGTACGCGACTGTATTGTTGTCGATTTGGCTGACGCCGCCTTCTTGCGCACGGATCGCTGAAGCGAAATATCTGAAATGGTCGATTGCGAGCGGCAAATCGGCATTCAATGTTTCGCGGACCGCTTTTCCGTTTTCCCATGTTTCCGCAACGGCAAGCATTTCAAGATTCTCTTCTATGCGATCAGCGATTTTCAAAAGGATATTTGCACGTTCCGTAACTGAAGTCTTCCCCCAGGCATCCTTTGCCGCATGAGCCGCATCCAGCGCAAGCTCAATGTCTTCAGCAGTCGATCTCGCCACTTGCGTAAACACTTTGCCTGTGACAGGCGTCGGGTTGTCGAAGTATTGCCCATTCACCGGGGCGACCCATTTTCCGCCGATGAAATTATCATAGCGTTCCTTGAAATTCACCTTCGCCCCTTCTGTGTTCGGAAATGCATAAACGTGATTCTCAACAGCTTGTACCATGTTCCATTCCTCCCTATTCTTTATAGATTGCTATAGTAAGTGCAATAATTGCACACAAAGCCACCATATGCAGAAGTATGCAGCGCCATTCGCATTGAATGCGCTTACATTTAATGAATGAAGAGTCTGTTAATTCATTCTATCTGACTATATAATTTATTGCAAGTTACACAGTTTGTCACTGCTTAGGGAGAAATTATCACCGCTCGGGCTATGTTTATCACCGCTTACGAAGACTTTATCACCACTCACAAAACTTTCATCTGTCACTGTTTACCACTTGTTCATTCCCCCGTAATAATTTGTTCATACTTTCCACTTACAATGAAAACAACGAGAACAAGAGAGGGGTAATCATGATGGAAAATTCATTTGGCAAACGTTTCATCACAACAGTCGGCGCAGGCATCCTCGGATCCGCGCTAACGCTCGGCGTCGTGGCGAACACGGACATCTTACAGGCAAAAACACAGAACGAGGCAACGGCGGGCGCTACGGAAAATTCGGCCAACACACCGAATGTCGTTCAAACTTCGGCAAACTCCCCAACCTCACTTTCTGATATGGTGGAGCATGCATCAAAAGGGATTGTCGGTTTATCGAACTTCAAAAATACAGGCAACCGGTTCGCCGGCAGCTCGGAGCTTTCGGAATTTGGGACTGGCTCCGGCGTCATCTATAAAATCGATGGCGGCGATGCCTATATCGCAACGAATAACCATGTCATCGAAGGAGCAGGGAAAATCGAAGTGACATTGCACGGCGGGGAAAAAGAGACCGCGGAGCTAATCGGTAGTGATGCATTGACCGATTTGGCCGTCCTGAAGATTAGTAGCAAACAAGTCGATACTGCTCTTGAATTCGGGGATTCCGACAAATTGCGGGCAGGAGATTCGGTCGTTGCAATCGGAAATCCGCTCAGCCTGGATTTCTCTGGCACCGTCACGCAAGGCATCATTAGCGCGCCTGTACGATCCATTGACGTGAAAACAACTGCAGGCAACTGGGAAATGAATGTAATCCAAACCGACGCGGCGATCAATCCCGGCAACAGCGGCGGCGGTCTTCTGACAACCGACGGTAAAGTAATCGGCATCAACAGTTTGAAAATCGCGGAAAACGGCGTAGAAGGCCTTGGCTTCGCGATCCCGAGCAATGAAGTCGTTCCATTGCTTGAACAAATTACGAAAAACGGCAAAATCGAACGACCATATATCGGTGTCAGCCTCGCGGATTTGGCCGAAGTTCCGTATATGTACGTTCAAAACCTTCCTGAGGAAGTGAAAGGCGGAGTGATGGTCGCAAGCGTCGACCCAGCGTCCGCTGCGGGCAAAGCAGGATTAAAGGAGCAGGATGTCATCACGGCGATTAACGGAACCGACATCAGCACTTCCATGGAGCTGCGCAAATTCCTTTATTCCAAGCTTTCCATCGGCGATAAAGCGACGCTAACCGTCTACTCAGGCTCCCAAAAAAGGACAGTCGAATTAACGTTGACGAGCAAATAAACAAAAGCGCAGGGCGCCTGTCTAGGGGCGACAGGCATAAGACAAAGATGCGGCGTGGCGCCCTTTTCGCTGCTCGTAACGCTACGCTTTTACTCGCAAAAGCCGTTCTTCGTGACGGATTTAGCTTTGACTTATGACCCCGAGCCACTGGCGCCCGGAGTCTAGACGTCCCAAGAATTTTAAAGTTTCCTAAATGAATAAACACCTCTGCCATTTTCAGTTGTGGCGGAGGTGTTTGTTTAAGATTGAATCGAATTTTCTGCCTGCAAATAGCATTCTCCTAAAGTCGTGATTGTCGTCCCGCTTCTTCCTTGGCGGGCGTTCAACAGTTCAAGTTCTTGCAAAACCTCCAATCGAAGGCGGATTTGCTGTTCAGATAAGTAAATATCGTGCGCTTCTAATAGCTTTTTCAGTTTGACTCTGCCAAAGGTTTTTAGCTGCGCCTTCCCTTCCGCATAAATGCCTAGGATCCTTATACTTTCCTTCAAGAAGCCATGTTCTTCAATTTTCCTGTTTATGAACTGGATCTCTTCAGGGGATAGGGTCGCATTAGTAGCATGAGAATCCTGTTCGAGCGCAAAGCTGGCAGAAACCGATTCTGCAAGTGATACTTGGGATTTCACATAACGATTCACCAGTTGTTCGTGAGTGAACCCTGCCTCCAATGCTTCCGCAATCGCCCATACTGTTCCGTAAGATAACAATCGATCACCAATATCGATGACATTTGAATACCTGTTAGGGACAAACTCCATCTCTCCCGGAGTGACGATATAATCGATATCCGCAGGGATAGCTTGATCCGGATTGTTTTCATCATCTAAATAGTACATATGGGTAAAGAAAATATTTTTTAAGGAATCCAATGTTTCCTGAGCGTTTTCAAGTGTATCGTTTACAACTAATAATTTCTGACCCGCCGGCAAGTCAATCAATCGCTTCGTGTTCGCGATATTCACTTCCCGATGTGCAATAATCATCTTGCACTCTTTCGGAATGAAGGGACGGATGACCCCCATCAGAATTGACCTTGATAAAACCACAATGTCCTCCGACGAAATACTATCGCCATCCAAATCTTTGACGACCAATTTTGAGACGATTGCTTTATCACCAAAAATTAATTCCAGTTGTTTAGAGATTATCGTTAAATAACCTTCTTGTATCGAAATGATGTGAATTTTGGTTTTCATTCTTTCTCCTCATCTTCCATTATCCATCTACTCATTTTGCATCTATCATACCATAATTCCATAGGTCAATAGACAGTAGATCCGCATCAATCAATCGATGAGATGACAGGCAACCCAATGATCCTTTTCAGCCTCTTTCCAAAGAGGAATCTCCTTACACTTTTCCATCGCATATGGACAGCGTGTCCGAAAACGGCATCCCGTCGGCGGGTTCATCGGATTCGGAAGATCCCCCGTTAAAACGATGCGTTCTCTGTCCCGTTCTTCCATCGGATCCGGCACCGGCACTGCCGACATCAATGCTTGTGTATAAGGATGAAGGGGCCTTTCGCTGATCGCTTTTGTCGGGGCGAGCTCAACAAGATTCCCTAAATACATGACACCGATCCGATCGCTTATGTATTTCACCATCGAAATATCATGCGCGATAAATAAATACGTCAATTCCTTCTCATATTGCAAATCCTTCAGCAAATTCACGACTTGGGCTTGGATCGACACATCCAGCGCGGATATTGGCTCATCCGCAATAATCACATCGGGGTTTACCGCCAAGGCACGCGCGATTCCTACTCTTTGCCTCTGGCCCCCTGAAAATTCATGCGGATATCGGTTCATGAATTCCTTATTCAGTCCAACAACTTCAAGAAGGTTTTGCACAATATCCTTTCGATCTTTCGGACTGGTAGCAAGCTTATGGATGTCGATGCCTTCCGCGACAGAATCGAGAACTTTTTTCCGGGGGTCAAGGGAAGCGTATGGATCCTGGAAAATCATCTGGATCTTTTGTTTCATTCGATTTTCCTGTCCCTTATTCAACTGTCCATGAATGGGCTCCCCATCGAAGTACACTTCTCCGCCTGTCGGTTCATATAGACGGATGATCGTTCTGCCGGTCGTCGATTTTCCGCATCCCGACTCCCCTACCAGGCCGAGTGTCTCTCCTCTGTTGATGTCAAATGAAACGCCATCGACAGCACGCAATTGCTTGTTCCCGGATAGGTGAAAATGCTTCTGCAAATCTTTTACCTGAATGATCGGGGATGAATCGGCAATCAACCTATTCCTCTTTTTCGCTACTGCCACCCTTTCCCTCTCTTTCACTTGAATAACTGCTGAAAGATCGGGAGCCTTCGGATGCAGCAGCCACGTCGCTGCAGAATGGCTATCGGACACTTTAAACATCGGCGGCTGGGTTTTATAATCGATGGCCAATGCAAATTCGTTCCGCACGGCAAACGCGTCTCCGACAGGCGGGTGCAATAAATCCGGAGGCGAACCAGGGATGGAGTACAACTCCTCCTCAGCATCCAAATCGGGAATCGATTTCAATAGCCCCCATGTATAAGGGTGCTGCGATTCATAGAAGACTTCATTGACCGTCCCCTCTTCAACAATTTTCCCTGCATACATGACCGCTACTTTATCCGCCATATTCGCAACGACGCCCAAGTCATGAGTAATCAGGATGATAGCCGTTCCCATACGTTTTTGAATATCCTTCAATAAATCCAAAATCTGCGCTTGAATCGTTACGTCCAAAGCCGTTGTCGGTTCATCCGCAATGAGCAGCCTTGGATTGCAGGCAATGGCAATCGCGATGACGACACGCTGCCTCATCCCTCCCGAAAACTGATGGGGGTATTGATTTACACGAGTCGCCGGCTCCGGAATGCCAACCAGCTCCAATATTTCGATTGCCCGTTTCTGTGCCTCTTTTTTCGATAAACCCTGATGTTTCATGACACTTTCCGCGACTTGCTTTCCAATTGTCATTGTCGGATTCAGTGCCGTCATCGGGTCTTGGAACACCATGGCAATTTCCGAACCGCGGACGACTTCCATTCGCCGTTCCGGAGCTTCCAACAGATTTTGACCGTCGAATAGAACCTGCCCGCTATCATACGTCGCAATCTTCTCTGGCAACAATTTCATGATCGCTTTGGATGTGACCGACTTTCCTGATCCCGATTCCCCTACAATGGCTAATGTCTCTCCTTCATTCACAGTAAAATTGACGCCTCTGACGGCTTTGACAACGCCCGCCTGGGTATGGAAAGATACATGTAAATCTTTCACTTCCAGTAATGGCTTCATTGAAATCCCCCCTCGGATCATTACTTCATTTTTTCATTTTCGGATCGAGCGCATCCCGCAGACCATCCGCCAATAGATTGAAGCAGACCATCAGTCCGACAATAACCAATGCCGGGAACAGCAAGAGATAGAAATGGTTTCTCATTGCTTGGAATCCGTCGTTTATCAATACACCTAAAGAAGCGAGCGGCTCTTGCAGTCCAAGGCCGATAAAACTTAAAAATGCTTCCGTAAAAATCGCAGCAGGTATCGTGAACATCATATTGACGATGATGAGACCGAGCGTATTCGGGATAAAATGCTCCTTGATAAGCCTGCCGTTCGAAGCGCCCAATGCTCTTGACGCGAGGATGAATTCCTGGGTCTTCAGTTTGAACACTTGCGAACGGACAAGCCTCGCCATATTCACCCATCCCGTAATGACCATCGCAATGGTAATTGTCACAATTCCCGGTTTCATCAACATAATGAGCAGGATGATCAGAATGAGGTTCGGAATACCGACTAACACTTCAATGATCCGCTGCATCACGTTATCCACCCGTCCGCCTAATAGAGCGGAAACAGCTCCGTACATAACCCCGATGATCAAGTCAAGAGTAGCAGCTAAAAATGCGATATATAAGGAAATTCTTGTCCCTTCCCAAATCCTTGTCCATTGGTCTCTGCCGAAACGGTCCGTCCCTAGCCAATGCTCGCTGCTCGGTTTTTGGAACACTTTATCATAATCGGTTTGCTCGTAGGAGTACTCGTTAAGATGCGGCCCGATAATCGCCATGACAATAAGAATAGATAAAATAATCAAGCTTAGCATCGCGCCTTTATTTTTCTTAAGACGTATCCAGCTTTCCTTGAACATGCTCATTTGCGGTCGAGTGATGATTTCCTGTGAATCTTTTTGGTAGCCGACGACTTCAAAAGAGTTTTCATCGAATTCCATTTCAACCAAATCTTCCAGCCCGGCTTCATATTCTTTTACACTGTTGTTAGACATCATTCTCACCCCTTCGACTCTGTCAAACGTATTCGCGGATCAATGATTCCATATAGTAAATCGACGACCAAAATGGTTAGGATATAGAACGCACTGTAAAACAGCGTCAAGCCCATAATCGTCGTATAATCATTCACCTTGATTGAGTCAACGAACAAACTTCCGATCCCCGGTATACCGAAAATATTCTCAATAACGAGAGAGCCCGTGAGCAAGCTGACGGTGATTGGCCCCAATATCGTAATGATTGGAATGAGTGAATTTCTGAGCGTATGGTTGAAAATGACGCTCCATTTGGAGAGCCCTTTTGATTTTGCAGTCAAAATATAATCTTGCTGCAGCACTTCAAGCATCTCATTCCGCGTGAATCGCGCAATAAGGGCGATGACCATCATCGCTAGAGCGATTGTCGGCAACACGGAACTGCTATAGCTTTCCCAGAAAGCGACGGGAAGGATCCCCCATTTCAACCCAATATAATATTGCAGCAATGCAGCAAAAACAAAGTTCGGTATCGAAACACCGATGACGGCAATGAACATCGTGAAGTAATCCCAAGCTGTATTATGTCTGAATGCAGCTATCATCCCGAGAATAAGACCGATAGACATTCCTAAAATGACCGCCTGTAAGCCTAGCAACGCAGAAGGCCCAATTCTATCTTTGATAAGTGATTCGACCTTTTGCCCTTTGAAATAGAAAGACGTACCCAAGTCGCCTTTCACCAAGTTCTCCATATAGATTCCGTATTGTATGATGATTGGCTTATCAAGCCCGTATTTCGCATAGAATTCAGTCCTTGCCTCTTCCGATAAACCGGCCAGCTTTTCTTCATCAAAAGGCGATCCCGGCAATAACTTCATTAGGAAAAATGTGGCAGAAGCAATGACAACAAGTGTCAAGATGATATTAACGACTCTGACGACAATGAATTTCTTCATCCCTTTCACCCCTTCGCATGAATATCCTATTCATAAGTTCGTCTTATACTTTTTGATAAATGGAAAATACGGGTTTCAGCATACCCACCTTCTCTTTTCTGGCATTTAACAATGTCGGAAAATGATAGGATTCAAGTACCTTCGCTTCCTTTTCATCAATCAGATCCATCTGGCTAAGGATTTCCAGTATGACGGAGGAAGTCGCACGGGAATTGCCATCTTCAATCTTCACCGCAATCCCGATGCCTGCTTTTGGGACCCCTACACAGTAAACCCCTTCCGCACCCACTTTGCCAAACATCTTTCCACGCATATGCTTCATGAAATCCGTGCAGAAACGAGAGGTGCCGCCAACCATTTCCGGTGCATTCATCATGGCATCCGTCACTCGGCCAATCGATTGTTGCCGTGTTTCTTTCAGATCACTCGGATCAGCCATTCTTGCGAACCCAAGCGCCAAATTCCGCAACGGGATTCCATGGACCGGAACGCCGCATCCGTCTGTGCCGATTTCGATATCTTCTTTTGGCACATCCGTCAACTCGCTAATGACTGATAGGATTCTTTGTTGAACGGGATGGTCGATTTTGTAATAATCGTCCACATTTTCATTCATATATTTTGCAGTGGCCAACATTCCGCTATGTTTGCCGGAACAGTTATTATGAATCGCTGTGCTTTCGCCTCCACTCCTTATCAATTCCTCATACGCCTCCTGCCGCCTTGGAGGATGTGTGCCACATTTTAAATGAGCCTCATCTAATTCCAATCGGCTTAAAATCGAAGTAGCTCTCTTGGTGTGCTGCTTTTCACCATTATGGGAAGCACAAGCCAATGCCAAATCTCCATCGTCAAAATGATAATGATCGGCTGCACCCGTCTCAATAACTGGAATGGCTTGCAACGGTTTCATGGATGAACGTGCAAATACAACCTTTCCAATGTCACCGACCGAGGAAATTACTTCCCCTTTTGCATTGACAATTGCAATGTCTCCCCTATGTATACTTTCAATCAATCGGCCACGCTCTACTGTAACAAGCACCTCAGACATGTACTAACACTCCCATTCTCTTTATTTTCAAACAAGTATAAAGCTTGAAACAACTTATTTCAACCATATAATTAAATAACTTTATATTTTCTATTAAACAATTTATTCCATCTATAAAAAGTATATAAAATAGTTTAAAAACAGCTTGAAAGGTTCTTTCAGGTTTGATAAGGTTATAACAACTCATTCGTCAGACTATTCTGATGGGTGGTAGAGATGTGTTTCTACTAGTTTTTATTCACAAAAGGAGGATTGAAAATTGAAACCGATCATCGGCATTACTTCCAACATAGATTCGACAGTACACACGCTCCAAAATACGTATATCCAGGCTGTCATCGCCTCGGGTGGCGTACCTTTGCTCATACCGACCGGGGTGGAAAATGACGCCCAGCAAATCACTACGCTTGTGGATGGTTTGATTGTTTCAGGTGGGGGTGATCTGAATCCTCAACTATTCAACGAAGAGCCTTTGCCCCAGCTTGGAAACGTCACTCCAGAAAGGGATGGAATCGAGCTAGAGCTTGTGAGGCATATGCTCACACTGGATAAACCGATTCTCGGCATTTGCAGAGGTCACCAAGTTCTGAATGTCGCTTTTGGCGGAACACTTTACCAAGACATCAATTCACAAAGCACCAACCCGCTATTACAGCATGATCAAAAAGCGAAAAGAGAACACCAATCACACGCTGTCCATATTGAAAAAGGCACTCTTCTCGCGTCCATCACTGCGTCCGAGAAAATCATGGTGAATTCCTTTCATCACCAGGCGTTGAAAGATGTCCCTTCTCCGCTCATCGTTTCAGGCAAAGCTAGTGATGGAATTATAGAATCGGTTGAAAGCCCGGAGCATCATTTCGTTGTAGGTGTGCAATGGCATCCAGAGGCTTTAATGGAAAAAGATGACCAAGTATCCATGCGCTTGTTCAGCGCTTATATGAAAGCTTGTCTAGAGAGGATGGGTGCAGTTGAATATCATTGATTTGCATTGCGACGTATTGTTAAGAATGCATAAGGCAAAAGGGGAAATTTCATTTACAGATTCCAGTGAACTTGATGTCACGTACAACAAGCTGAAGCAAGGCGAAGTGCACATCCAGGCATTCGCTATTTTCATTTCGCCATCCATGAAATCGGACCAGAAATTCCAAGCGGCACTCGATCAGATCCATTATTTTTACACTGAAGTGATTGGCAGAAATCCGAATATGAAAGCACTGAAAACATGGGACGATTTTGATCAGCTTCAAGAAGGGCAGATCGGTGCATTTCTTACACTCGAGGGAGTCGATTGCATCGGGAATGACATGCAAAAGCTGTCGATCCTACGTGAACTCGGCGTCTTATCGATCGGGTTGACGTGGAATAATGCGAATTTGGCGGCGGATGGTGTCGGGGAGGAACGCGGTGCAGGCCTTACGTCTTTCGGAAAAGAAATTGTCGGATTCTGCAATGAAAATAAGATTCTAACAGATGTTTCCCATCTAAGCGAAAAGGCTTTTTGGGATGTCATGGATGTGGCTCATTTTCCAATCGCGAGCCATTCCAACTCGAAAACGCTTTGCGACCACAGACGGAACTTGACAGATGAGCAAGCGACGCAATTGTTCAAAAAAAATGGACTGATTCACGTCGTCTACAACCCGCCTTTCGTAGTTGGAAAAGGTCCTGCATCCATTTCGGACCTCATCACGCATATCGACCATTTCTGTTCCCTCGGAGGTGTCGATCGGCTTGGCTTAGGGTCAGATTTTGACGGCATTTCGGAAAAAATCATCGGTCTTGAAGACGCCTCCATGCACCCCGCATTGATCAACGAGCTGTTGAAAACGTATAGCGAGGATGAAGTGAAGGGATTTGCATATAGAAACTTCCTCAACAACCATCCCGGCAAATTGGTCTCGCGACTCCCGGAGGAAGAAGTACTTTCATAAAACAAGAAGAATAGGGGGATTCCAATGAAAACAAAATTCAATTTTTTACTCGTACTCTCATTGATCATGGCCGTCTTTTTGAGCGGCTGCGGCTTCAGCGACTCAAAGGATAATGATGGGGAAAAGGCTGGTGAGAAGGATGGCAAAGAAAAAGTCGTCAACTTGAGCCTCGCCAATGATATTCCCGACTTGAACCAAGTGCTAACGACGGACGGTATTTCATTCTCTGTGTTAAACAACGTGATGGAGGGGCTTTACCGTTTGGATGAAAACAATGAACCACAGCCCGCTATGGCAGAGAGTGTAGATGTGTCAGATGATAAATTGACGTACACCTTCCATCTACGCGATGGCATCAAATGGAGCAATGGCGATCCTGTAACATCAAATGACTTCAAATACTCCTGGTTACGGGCAATGCATCCAGACACAGCGGGCGCATATTCCAATATTCTTGCCGATTACATTGTAGGCGGACAGGAATTTGTGGACGGCGAAGCTGAGGCCGATGCAGTCGCGATTGAGACTCCCGACGATAAAACGATTGTCGTCACCCTTAAAGCTCCGACACCGTTTTTCCTTGGTTTGACGGCTTTCGTCACGTACTTCCCATTGAATGAGAAATTCATCAATGAAGTCGGTGAAGATAAATTCGCACTGACAGCGGATGCGATTTTGTATAACGGGCCGTACGTATTGACCGAATACAACCAAGCCCAAGGCGTCACATTAGTGAAGAATAAGGAGTATTGGGATTTCGATAATGTAGATGTCGACAAAGTGACGATGAAGGTCATCAAGGAGCAAAGCACCGCCTTGAATCTATATGAAGCCGGCGAATTGGACCGTGTCTACTTGGCATCTTCTGACGTTGACTCCTACAAAGACAGCGAAGAATTCGGAACGGAAACGGAATTCATTTCCTGGTATTTGCAGTTCAACTTCCTCGAAAAACCATTCGACAATGTCAATATCCGTAAAGCGTTCCAACTCGCATATGACGCGGAGACATTGACAAAAACGGTTCTGAATAACGGCTCCGTCCCTGCGTATGGATTAGTCGCAGCAGGCGTTATGGGGGATGGGAATAAAACATTCCGAGAGCTAAGCGGAGACCATGCGAAAATGGACGTTGCCAAGGCGAAAGAATACTTGGAAAAAGGAATGGCCGAAGTAGGCGAACTTCCACCGCTTAAAATTTTGACTGCGGATGACACGATTGCAAAAGACACAGCAATCTTCCTGCAAAGTGAATTCAAGAAGAATCTTGGTATCGATGTGCAGATCGATACAAAACCATACAGCGGCCGCCTTGATGCGATGAGAGCCAACGAGTTCCAAATGGGTATTTCCCGCTGGGGTGCGGACTATAATGACGCGATGGATATTTTAAGCCTATGGATTGGCGAACCGCTGCGCGGACTTCGCGGAAACTATTACAACGAAAAGTATAAGCAGCTGATCGATGACGCCCTTGTCGAAGCAGATGAAGATAAACGTCTTCAAATGTTGATAGACGCTGAAAAATTGATGCTCGTTGATGACGGCACATTAGGTCCATTATACTTCGAAGGAAAAGCATATTTACAAAAGCCTAATGTCAAAGGTGTAGTAATTCACCCGTATGGCGCTTCTATTGAATTGAAGACGATTAAAGTAGTTGATTGATTTCTCCGCCCGCTTACATCGCTAAGCGGGTTTTTCTTATTCATTCCGTTATAATCAAAGAAGAGAAACCTTTATGTAGGAGGACAGACTATGAATATTCTCGTCATCGAAGACAATGCAAGCGTCTCTGCCATGATCGAACTTTTTTTTGAGAAGGAAGGGATTCACGGAGAATTTGTGGGTGACGGGCTGCAAGGCTATGAAAGGGCCATGTCGGGAAGTTGGGATTGTCTGATCATCGACTGGATGCTGCCAGGGATGGATGGGGTGACAATCTGCCGGAAACTGCGCCAGGCAAAGACGGCTGTTCCGATCATCATGCTGACCGCGAAGGATAGTGAATCCGATCAGGTACTTGGACTTGAGATGGGTGCGGATGATTATGTCACCAAGCCATTCAGTCCGCTTGCGCTCATGGCGCGCATTAAAGCGGTCACACGCCGGTATTTGATCGCGAAGGAAGACAGTGTTGACGCGGACACATTGAAAACAAAACATTTCATCATCAATACGTCGACACGTGAAGTGCTATTGGACGGCAAACCTGTGCCAAATTTGACACCGAAGGAATTCGATCTGCTCCATTTTTTCATTCAACATCCAAAGCAGGTGTTTTCGCGCGAGCAACTGCTTGACCGCGTGTGGGGCTACGACTTCTACGGCGATGACCGGACAGTCGATGTGCATATCAAACGGCTGCGCTCGAAAGTGTCGAAGGTCGATCAGCCGTTTTTCCATACAGTATGGGGAGTCGGCTATCGATTTGACGAAACGACCGGTGATCCGGCATGAAAATCAAATATTTCTATCAGCAATTGGCAAGTCATTTCAGTATCATCATCATCGCTTTTTTAATTCTCAGTCTGCTATTTTCCCACTTCGTCGAGCAATTCGTCTATGACAATAAAACCGAGGAGCTCGCTTCCTATGGACAATCGATTTTGCGTGATATCGAACAAGTCCAAGGCAGCTCGCGGGACATTTTAAAATCGTACGGACATGTATTGGAAGAAAGGGATATTCAATATAGCCTATTCAATGAAAAATCGGCCATCATTTATTCGACCGAGCTGAAGACGCCTTTGATTGAACTCAATGAAGAAGAGTGGCGGGCATTGCAAGGCGGGAAAACGATCACCGTGAAACAGGAATTCAAACGATTCGAACAGGCGGTCACTTTTGTGCTCCTCCCTTATTTCCACAGGAACCAGTTTGTCGGCGGTGTTTTATTAACCTCCCCGATCAAAGGCTCCCGGGAAGTCATATCCCAAATGAACAGCTATTTGATTTACACTACATTCATTGCCTTAGCAATTGCGTTGGTAATGAGTGGACTTCTATCAACTATTAACGGCAGACGCATCAAGCGACTGCAATCGGCAACTGCGAATGTGTCGCAAGGCGATTATTCCGTGCGAATTCCGACTGCGGGTGTCGATGAAATCGGAGAACTTGCAGGAGATTTCAACAGGATGGTTGAGAAGCTTAAAACGTCAGCAGAAGAGATTGAAAACCT
Organism: Sporosarcina koreensis; assembly: GCF_001531445.1. Classification (GTDB taxonomy): domain Bacteria; phylum Bacillota; class Bacilli; order Bacillales_A; family Planococcaceae; genus Sporosarcina; species Sporosarcina koreensis_C. The sequence goes on along the minus strand of NZ_LQYA01000003.1, from coordinate 26,074 downwards.
TGAAAACCGCCGTCGGCAATTCATGGCAGATGTTTCGCACGAACTCCGTACGCCCCTTACGACAATCCGCGGCATCATTGAAGGATTGCACAATGACATGATTTCAGAATCGGAAAAGGAGCGGGGCTTGCAACTCGCAAGCAGCGAAACAATGCGACTCATCCGGCTTGTGAATGAAAATCTCGATTATGAAAAAATCCGTTCCAACCAAGTGACGCTGTTGAAGCAGGAAATCCAACTTGGGGAACTGCTTGAAATCATTCAGGAACAACTGGAAGAGGCAGCAGCGGAACGCGGCGATCAAATCACGGTGGAAGTTTCGCAGGAAGTGTCGGTGTTCGCCGATTACGATCGACTCACCCAAGTGCTCATTAACATCGCAAAAAACAGCATCCAATTCACAGAGAACGGAACGATCTGGCTCCGGGGATACGCGCAGGAAGATGGTACAGTCATCGAAATCGAAGATACCGGCATCGGGATGGACCCCGAAGAGATCGAGAAGATTTGGAGCCGCTTCTACAAGGCGATTGATTCACGGACAACGAATCCATACGGCGAATTCGGACTCGGGTTATCGATTGTAAAACAGCTGGTCACCTTGCACGGCGGAACGATTGCTGTTGAAAGTGTGAAAGGCGAAGGAACGAAATTCCGGATTGAGTTGCCGAATGAATGAGGCTGCGCACGAGAGATAATTGAGTCCTTGTGCGATTAATTGTGCCCTTGATGAAACGAAAAAAGGTCTGTCAACCGGTTCGCAGCCAATTGGCAGACCTTTTTTATTTGTACAAACTGTGAATCTTCCATTCTATGGTACGATACAATTGAACAATACAGCCGTACAAAAAAGAGGTGTTTTTATGAACTTCATTGCTTGGATCATCATTGCTTGCGAAATCGGATTTTGGGTCGTCATCGCAGCAGGACTTGTCACAAGATATATTTTCAACAAAAAGCGTCTCGGTCTATTTTTTCTAGCTTTAACCCCAGTCATTGATCTGTTATTGCTAATTGTGACAGCGAATGACCTCTACAACGGTGCTACCGCCACGCAAGTCCATGCGCTCGCCGCCATCTATCTCGGCGTTTCCGTCGCATTCGGAAAAAGCATGATTCGCTGGGCGGATGAACGATTTTTGTATTATGTCAAAAAACAAGGAACGAAGCCGGCCCGCAAATATGGCCACGCCTATGCCAAACACTCAATGAAAGGTTCGTTGCAGCATGTGCTTGCATTCATCATCGGCGGCACCTTCCTTTTTGTGATGATCTACCTGATCGATGACCCATCCAAAACCGAAGCCTTATCCGGCATGTTGAAAGTATGGGCACTCATCCTTGGCATCGATTTCGCCATCTCTGTTTCCTATTTCATCTGGCAGCGCCCACAAAAAACAAGATAAACGCAATATAAGCCGTCCCAATTTGTTGGAGCGGCTTCATTTTTCATCTCAATCACGCATAAATCGATCTAAAAACGCATAAAGTCCTCTAAAAGTCCATAAACCTTTCTAGAAGCGCATAAAACTCCGTAAAAGTCCATAAACGCTTATAAATGCGCATAAAATGATCCAATCGCGCATAAATTGAAAAGCCGTACTACGAAGGATCGGCTTTTTACATTAAAATTTCTTGCGATACCATTCCGCAGCTGCATCCACTTCTGTCCGCGTCAACGAGTGTCCGTTCATTTCCCAATGAACTTCCGTCGAAGCACCTGCATCCGTCAACAATGCCTGTAAGTCCGACGACTCCTGCGCCGTACAGAGTGGATCGTTCTTCCCTGCGGCAATGAACACCGAAACTCCCGCCAAATCAGGAAGCTCGATTCCTCGCCTCGGCACCATAGGATGATGCAAACTGGCGCCTTTCAACGAATCCGCATAATGGAACAATAGGCTCGCTGCAATATTCGCGCCGTTCGAGTAACCGACAGCCACAATATTCGACCTGTCGAATCCATGCTCTTCTGCTGCCTCATCCAAAAATGTATGCAATTCCTTCGTCCGGAAAATTAGGTCCTCCTCATCGAAAACACCTTCCGCTAAACGACGGAAAAATCGGGGCATCCCGTTTTCCAGCACATTTCCACGCACACTCAATACGGAAGCTTCCGGGTCGATCAATTCCGCAAGCGGCAATAGATCCTGCTCCGTCCCCCCGGTTCCATGCAATAAAAGAAGCGTCGGTTTCGATTTATTGGTTCCTTGTTTAAAAATATGTCTCATAGTTGCTCCCCCTTAGTTTCTTATAGTAAAACGAACGGATTATATCTTGAATTCGAGACAATAATAACAGAAGCCAACTCTGATGTCAAAAGGGATGATTCATTCAAAGTTCGAGCAACGCCAATAATGGTAGGCGATTGCTTCAGACATGAAGCCGAGCCCCCTGCTTTCGACTTGCAAGATAGGCTGCCATGCCTCTCCTCTTCCTTTCATCAAATAAATTTCGTGATGGGGCGCCGGATCGAAATAGCCTGACATATCGAATGTGCCATTCCTTCTGAAGACCGCATTCACTTCATAGTCGATTTTCGGCGCTGTTGTCAACGGATTGCCGACAGCATGTTCCAACAAAAAGCCGCTTTCCCCTTTTTGGTGGTCTGTCCTTTTCAACGTAATACCGTCGGCGGACGCCCTTGCCGATTCCCTGTAGCGCTTCAGATGATCATATGCAATGGTCGTCCCTACTGTTTTTGTGAACGTCATTGGATCCCCCTTCTCACCATAGGCGAGCTCAATGTCGACACGCGTCCGAAAGCCTTCCCCGTTCGGATCGAATCCCCGCCGGTCACCTTCGAAGAAATGATTCAACGAAAGCAGATTCGGATTTCGAACCCACTCATCTGCAAGGAACGTCGTGTAGCGGAATTTCCACTGGTCGACGTTTGCAACTTCCTGCACACGTTCATTTGTCGGCTTCAGCATTTCACTCAGCTTCCCGATCGATTTGACCGACGTAAACGTTTCAACAGCCGATTCCTTCCTTGTCGTGGCAGGATTCAATATGCCGAAAAGGTTGGAAATCGCCGACTTGACCGACGTCAAACGCTCTTCTGATTTATTCAACGGACGTCTTGAACGGATCATATAAACGTACGATTGGTTCACATCAATGTCCCGGTCGATGAATTTATTCATATCGGTCGTTGCGATGTAGTCCCCGTTCCGGTATATTTCATATTCTTCAACGTCTTTTATTCTTTCCCATGACAGCGCGATTTGCGTTCTAGCGACAATCGTCGTCATGACAAGCATTTGTAACGGGTTTTCGACATTTTTCTGTTCGGCAAAGGCCGATGTCTGCATCGCGATTACATCGACAACTTGATTGTTTTCAACCCGTTCAATCGTATAGTGGTATAGCTTGCCGTGCTTGAATTCACCGTCTTGGAATTCGGCAACGGACCCTTCATACAAATGCTTGCCGTCCTTGTATACATTGTAGAATCCGCCGACATCATTCCAAGTGAATGATATCAGGTCATGCTTATGCTTCACTGATTTGATTTCAAATCGCATACGGACCACCTCCTGCTTTCATTTTGCTGCATTGGCTGATCGCCTAAACATCGTATAGCTTTTTCTTGTCAATGCCCTTGTTGGTTCGTGGTGAAACAATGGGATCGGCACACTCGCGCAAAACCACCTAATGAAATTTGCAGGGAGGTCGGAAAGTCCCGTTTTGGTGATAAATTCGTTTATTCAATAGATAACTTTAAGGATTCAATAGATAACTTGCTCGATTTGATAGATAATCCCGCGTATTCAATAGATAACTTTCCATATTCAATAGATAACTCCTCCAATCTGCTCGCCCCTATAATAAAACCCGCTCCGGCACGTGTCCGAAGCGGGTTGCACTACTTCAACTCCCTCAATTTTCTGCTTAACTCATGAAACGCCCTGTCCAAATCAACATATTCCGCATCGCCAGGCTTCAACATGCTTAATTTTCCTAAAACTGCTTGTAGCTCAGTTTCCACACGCAATCGTTCGTCCACGGAAGGTTTCTTTGGCGGCGCATTCTTCTGTTCCTCCCACTCCTGCAATGTCGTCGGCCGTTTCCGGATGCTTCCGTTTTCGAAGATGAGCAATCCATCCGCCATTCGCTCTGTGAAATACCGGTCATGCGAGGCAAAGAGCAACGTTCCCGGAAATGACGCCAATGTCTTTTCAAGTTGTTCCCTCGACGGCAAATCGAGATGGTTCGTCGGCTCATCCAACAGCAACACATCCGTCCCTTCCAAGATGAATTGCATCAGCTTCACTTTCACTTTCTCGCCTTGGCTCAATTGACCGATCGGCAAATGCCAATGTTTTTCACCAAAACCGAGATTCGTCAACTGCGTTCGAATCATCCCTTGTTCCTGGAATGTATCCGCATGGAAATGGTCCGCAAGCGTTACATCTTCCGGCAAATCGAGAACGGCCTGACTCATATAGCCGATTGACATGCCCTTTGTCAGCCAAAGATCCCCCTCAAGATCTTCCTGTCCCATCATCATGCGGAATAGCGTCGACTTTCCGCTTCCATTTGAACCGACAAGTGCAATCCGCTCGCCCGCTTGCACGGTAAAAGACACATTTCCAAACAATTCATTCCCGTGAAAAGCTTTGCGCACATCCTTCAATTCCATCACACGATGCCCTTTTCTCCGTCTCCCTTTCACATCGAATTCAACGGCAATTTCCTCTTCAGGCTTCTCTATGCGCTCCTTCTCGAGCTCCGCCTCCAACCGCGTCCGCTTCGAACGGATCTGAACATCCTTCTTTTTCGCCTTCATTCGCCAATATTCTTTTGCACCCATCACGCGGCCACCCTTTTTCGTCGATTCTCGATGCGCTTTCTCCGACCAATTTGCAAGCTGCGCCATCTGCTCTTCCACCATGGCTATTTTTCGCTGCTGTTGAATGAAATGCTGTTCTTGTATAGAACGATCCATCTCCTTTTTCTCGCGGTACGCCGAATAATTCCCCGAGTATACTGTCAACTTCCTATGTTCAATTTCAAAGACAAAATCCGCAGTCTTGTCAATGAAGTGCCGGTCATGCGAAACAATCAAGTACGTTGATTTCCCTTCATTGATGATCCTCACCAATTCATCTAAACTTTTTCCATCCAGATGATTCGTCGGTTCATCTAATAAAACAATCTCGCTTTTCACGGACAGCGCTGCTGATAGACGCATTTTCATCCGCTCCCCACCGCTCGCACATGCATAGTCCGCCTGCTCCGGAACATTCCATTTCGAACGGTAGAATGATGTCTCCGATTGCTCCCAGTCAACACTGCCTTCGTCCATTTGCTCCTGTTTGAAATAAGTGATGCTGGGCTTTTTGCCAATCCAATCAACGGAACCCGACGTCGGTTTAAGCTCCCCCGCTAGCACTGATAAGAATGTCGATTTTCCTGCCCCATTCGGACCCACAATTGCAATACAAGCCCCTTCCGGCAATTCTGCTGAAACCTTATCCAATATGACCGCATCTCCAATCGAGTACGTCAAATGATGAATATTTCCTACTAACATACTACTTCCTCCCTTGAAGGAGGGCATAAAAAAATCCCTCCGGATGATAACGGAAGGATTGGCACTCATTATCCAATTTTACAATACCTCAAAAAACCCCTGTAAATAGGGAAATAAGCCGTTTGAGGAAATGACGTAAAAGTGGACAGACCAATCCTGTTTTCCGTAAGAATAAAACATGTTCTTTTCCGGAACTCCAAGATTAGTTGTACATCGTCCACACGTCATTCCCTTCCTCTTTAGATACATTTCATTATACTATAGTTTCAAAATTCTTTCAATGAAATCTTCAATTGAATTCAATGCAAGACTTCTTCCTTCCAAATCCGCTCCACATGCGCACTGCCATCCATCACTTGCACACGATAGACATCCGGATTCGTCAACGCCTGCCATTCCTGAAAACCGATCCGCTCATCATAACATCTCAACAAAAGTGTCATCAGATTCCCATGTGTCACAAGCGCAACCTTGGAACCATCGGGCAATTCATCCACCACGTTACAAACACGCTCCATCGCCTCGTGGGAAGATTCCCCACCTTCGTATTTCAAATGGACATCAAGAAAAGAGTCCTCTAATTTCAATAGCCAATCTTCAAATGCACGCGTGCTCAATGTCCGTTCCGCCAATCGACTGTCCTCTTCGATGTGGATCTGTTTCCTATCCGCAATCGGCTCAGCAGTCCTCCGCGCACGGATGAAAGGGCTTGAAATCACTCGCTCCACTTCCAGCTCCTCAAAAAATTCCGCCAGTTTCTCTGCCTGGACAATACCTTCCGCAGTCAAATCTGCATGCGGCGATTGACCTTCTGCGGAACAATGACGAACAATGTAAATTGTCTTTTCCAATCCAACCACCTCCATTCTTGTTTTCCCTTGCCGAATTGAAAGAAAACATATATCGCTCCATAACAAACTTCGACAAAAGAATAAAAAACCCTTCGCTAGGAATCCTAATGCAATGGAGGTGGAGACAATGAAGATTTCGAAAAAATTCACAGTGGCAGGAACTGACATCGAAGAAGTGAAAAAGCAAAATGCAAACTCGGGGCTTAGCTATAACGAAGTGAAAGAAGTTCTTGCCCGCACCAGTGGTATAGGGACAGCGAAATATAGCGACACAGATCCTGCACAAATTAGAAAAGATAACGAGCCTAAGTGAAAAGAAAAAACCGGTTCCCATGACGGGGACCGGCTCTTCATTTCATATAATGGTCAAGAAAATGACCGACCTTCACTTTATATGTTTCACCGGCAAGCGCAAAGGCTTCTCCGTGGTTGGCTTTCGGGACAAGGAATATCTCACTGTCACTCGACGTGTTGCGTTCCAATTCCCCCGCCATTTCCGTTGGCACAAATGTATCATTCATCCCATGGATATAAAAGATCGGTACACTCGCTTTTCTCACTTGCTTCAAGGCACTGGCTTCCCTGAATGAATAACCGGCACGGACTTTCGTCAACGCACTCGTGCTATCTAAAAGCGGGAATGCCGGCAGATGGAACATCCGGTTCATTTGGTAGGTGAACAATTGGTAGACGGATTGGTATGGACTATCTGCAATGATCGCTTTCACTTGTCGTGGAAGCTCTTCTTCGCCGCTCGCCATTAACACAGTTGCCGCCCCCATCGATAAACCATGGTACGCCACTTCCGTTCTCGGACCAAGCTTCTGCACTAACAGATTCGTCCAATCAATCAAATCTAGGCGATCCGGCCAGCCGAATCCATAATAGTCGCCTTCGCTTTTGCCATGCCCCCGCGCATCCGGCATGAAGATGTTATAGCCTAAATCATTATGGTAATACTGTCCAAAGAGCCCCATCTGTTTGGCGTGGCCTAAATAGCCATGCGTCAAAATGACAAGCTTGTTCGTCGGCTTGGCGGCTGGCAAATAATAGCCTGATAGCTTCAGCCCATCACGTGACGTCAAGTGGAGCGGTTCGAACTTTTGAGCAGCGACCCATTTTTTCCAGTCACCGTTCAAATAAAGTTCCAATGTATCATCTGAAACTTCCAAATCGGCATTTCCCTGCAAGTATTCTTTCGGACCGCGCTTAACTGCCAGCTCATAGAAGAAAAAGCTGCCCGCAATCTGTATCACTAGGAAGACGGTTGAAAACAGAACCAATAACTTCTTCCAATTTATTTTAATTGTTCTCATTCCCTTATAGTCTCTCAGCATTTACTATGCCTGCTCTTATTATATCGGATAATAATTGACTTTATATATGTAAATAATAGTTAATAGGGTCTTTTTTATTCCCCCAACGAAAAAAGCCGCGACTGATTGCAGGGGGGATGCAATCAATCGTGGCCTTTTCATTATTGGTCTTTTTTCCGTTTTTTATTCCCAATTTCTTTTGCATATAACACTTCCTCGGTTTAACCGACTGACCTCATTGAGCCGTATAGCCGCCATCCATGACGACCGCCTGCCCCGTTACACCTTTCGCCTTATCGCTCGCAAGGAAGCCGGCATAATCCGCAATTTCCTGAACGGACAGCAACCGCTTTTGGGGGACAAGCGGATAAATGACTTCTTCAAATACTTTCTCGAGCGGTACATTCCTCGTTACAGCAAGATCAGCCAACTGCTTCTGAACGAGCGGTGTGTCGACATAGCCTGGACATAGTGCATTGACCGTAACGCCGAATGGCGCTGCCTCCAATGCGGAAACTTTCGTCAATCCTATGACGCCATGTTTTGCGCTGCAATAGGCAGCCTTACCGGCAAACCCGATCAGTCCATTGATGGACGCCATATTGATGATCCGGCCGAATTGCTGCTCTTTCATGAGCGGAAGCGCCTTTTTCGTCGCAATGAAAGGCGCGGTGAGCATCACTTTCAGCAGAAACTCGAATTTGTCCGTCGGGAATTCCTCTAGTGGTGCCACATGCTGAAGTCCTGCGTTATTCACTAAAATGTCGAGACGTCCATATGTCTCGATCGTTTCCGCAAAACTCCGATCGACATCCTCTTCATTCGTCACATCGCAGCCGACAGCTAACGCTTCATACCCTTGAGCTTTCAGTTCTTCTGCCGCTTGGCCCGCCGCTTCTTTGTTTAAATCACTGATGACCACTTTGGCCCCTTCGCGTGCAAACTCCTGCGCAATCGCAAGCCCGATTCCGCTCGCCGCTCCTGTGATCAGTGCCACTTTGTTTTTCAACATACAAACGCCCCCTTTTTTTTTATTTCATTTTACAGGTATTTCAATCTTTTCACCAACTGCCTTCATATGGTGCATTCCTTTTATTTGTAAAGTGTCCGGCAGTGCGTCCGTCGCAAATAACAATGTACGTACCTTTACCACTTTTTCATTCTCAGTTGTTTCATAATTCTGCCTTAATGTTGTTTCCAGCGGAACAATACCGTCCTGCCCTTCAACACTAACATCATCCAAAAGGACATCCTCATCTGTCGCTATTGTAATTTCCACTCCGGCGTCAGTTTTCACTGCATCCTTTACCCACAGATCGTATCCGTTCATCTTAAAAGGCTGCTCAGCGGTCGTAGAAAGCGGAATTTGTTCATTTACTGTCGTATAGCCAACAAACTCATTAACTACGAGTTCCAAGGAATCTAATTTCTTCGGCAATGCACTAAATCGCAGCTCGAATTTTGCCCCCCCTAGCGAGGAGGTAATGCCACTTCCCAACAGTTCCACGGACTGTCCATTTGCGAGCAATTCGACCTTATCGAAAGGAAGTTGGACCCGATCGAGATTTTCCACATCCACTGTCCCTTTGATCATTGTCACTGTCGGCGTGGCAGTAATAGTTTTGAAGTTGATTTTCCCTTTATCGACTTTCACCTTTTTCTTGATGTTCTGCTTGATTTCGGTCTGCATCGCTTTATTCGGATCATAGGGGAATGAAATGCTGCCCGACATAAACGCACCGCCTTCGGTCAACTTCGTAAATTCCAACATCAGCTTCTTAGCAAATGGGCTAACGGGATCGAAAAACAATTCTCCTTTGATTTCAGACTGCTCTTCATTGAGCATTGAAGTTCCAGCACCCCTATTCGAATCTGTCAAAAAGCCTGTAATTTTTGCAAAAGTAATGTCCTCCTGATCCTTTACTTTTGAAAGTGTATAATAAAGGATCAATTGATTGGCATCCGTCATAATCCCATCCACTGTCAGTTGGGATCCATCTTCAAGCACTACCTGCTGCCCTATTGTCTGCCCCATTCCTTCTTCATTCAATTCGGCAAGTGTGCCGCCCATCAAGTCATCGAATCCTATGATTTTCTTGCCGTAATACGCCAATCCATTGTAGTTATAGCTGACAAGAGATAAAAAGAATAGGGCAACTATTGTCATAACCCATTTTGGCATCACTTTCTTTGTAACAGGTGCGGCATCCAGTGCCAGCTTAAGGCGTCCTTCCAGCTCATCGGGCGCTTTTATCTCGTCCAACTGCTTCTTCCGTTCAAGCAATTCTTTTTCGATATCATCCATCAACCTCACCCCTATATTGTTTCCTTATTTTCTTTATCCCTTGAAAGACCCTTGACTTCGCTGTTCCCACGGAAACTTTTGTCATCTCAGCAATTGTTTCGTAATCCAAATCATGAAAGTATTTCAATTGAATAGCTTCTTTTTGATGTTCATTCACAATCGTAAGCATCTCTTGAATTTCCATATGTTGTTCACTTTGCAAATATGGATCATGAGCCGATTCCTCTGAGTCCCATTCATCCACCAATACAAGGTTTTGCCGCTTTTTCAGCATCTGCTTGCAGCTATTCACAAGAATGGTTTTGCTCCAGCTGTAAAACGCTGCTTCTTTCTTCAGCTGGTGAATATTCATATATAAACTGACAATCATCTCTTCCATCGCATCCATTGCATCGTTTTCATTTCCCATATATGTTAGGGCAAGACGATAATAGTCATCCCGCTGATCCATGATCAGTTGAAGCAATGCCTCTTTGCTCCCCTTTTTCGCTTTCTTCACTAACCGAACGACCTTCACGACCTCACCTCTCCCCTATAAGAGTCATCATACCGTGAAAAAGTTCATTTTTATTAAAAATAAAATAAATGTTGTGCAAATATGTCGCATCGTGATATAGTCGAACCATGACATATCGATCTGAAAGTTGGAGGAATTACGTGGAGAAGTTGCTAAAGAAATATGTACCCATGACAGAAACTGCCTTTTACATACTGCTATCTCTTACTGAACCTCGCCATGGGTATGGGATTATCAAGCGGGTTGAGGAATTGACGGAAGGTCGGATTCGACTTGGTTCCGGCACCATTTACGGCACATTGATGAAAATGCAAAAGGATTCCATGATTACTGTTTTTGCGGATGAAAAGCGGAAAACGATTTACGAAGTAACTGCTAGCGGAAAACTGGTCATGCAAGCTGAAATGGAACGGCTAAAGGAATTGCACGCAAATGTATTGCGATTTGAGGGGGACTTCTTATGAAAAGAACTCGGTTGTTTTGGAGTTATCGAATCGACCAAACCGAACAATGGCTATCACAAATGGCGAGGGACGGCTATCATCTAACTAGTATCAATCCGTTATTACGGATGTTTTCATTCCAGGAAGGACCGAGTACCGTAGCGGCATATGCCATTCAATATGAGAAAAGCGATATTACTTCCGGGCTGCTCGCGTCAGGTTGGGAAGTCGCAACCACCTCAGGAAAATGGCGGATATTGAAAAACGAAACGGAGGAGATCACTTCCAGACCAATGCGCGATGCAATTCTAAAACGAACCCGATTGCATGCATATATTTTTTTGATGCTCACGACGCTTTGGCTTTCGCTCCAGTTACCTTTCTTTTTCATATGGGGGATCGCCAGCCACGTTTCGACAGGGAAACTAATGATAATGCCTATCTTAATTCCCCTTATTATCTTCTTGCTTCTAGGTTTTCTAACAATCTTCATTTTCCGAGCCTACCGTAAATTTGAAGTCAGGGAAATGGGTGCGAAAATTGAAAAGGGCAGTGTTGGACGCAAGGTACGCAAAATGCGGCCCGGCTGGATGTACCAGCCCTTGCAGACTAAGCAATGGCTCGAAAGATTGGCGAAAGAAGGGCTCGAACTAGAATCCGTTACTGCTGCTGTTTTTACATTTCGGGAGACGGAAGCTCAACTCATCAGCTATGAAGTGAATTTCGAGCCGAAAGTGAATACGGACTTTTATTCTTTCCATCAAGAAATCGGTTGGAAACTTAAATTCACATCCAATATTACATGGCTCAATTATTCTATTTGGGCAATGCCTTACGAGAAAGGCGAAGAAGTCCCAGCATTCAGCTATGACCCGAAAGAAAAAGTGCGCTATATAAGAAGGGCATTCGCCATGAATCTAAGCATGGGAGCCTTCATCCTGCTCGTCAGCTTTCAATCGCTTTACGTAAACATCATCGTAGTTCGTGATCCTTTTCTTGAATGGTCCTTTGGAGGTTTCATCCGCTTCTTTTTAGCGCTTAGTATCCTCGTATGGATTGTGCTATTTACAAAAATCATTGCGGGCTATCGCAGGGAAGTGAAAATGCTACGGCTTTAACTAGTTTGTTGTGGTTTGTAAATTGGAGTGTGGGTAAAGCATATACACGCAGGAGAAAAGTCATGTTTTGGTGATAAGTTTGCTTATTCAATAGATAACTGCAGTTATTCAATAGATAACTTGCCGGATTCAATAGATACTTTCATCTATTCAATAGATAACTGATTGTTTTCATTGAGGTAATGAAACTTAATCAAAAACGGAACAGTTGTCATGGTTGTCCATGATGTAATCGAGTATAGTAAGAACAGGTGATGATATGAAAACTAAACTTTATATTGATAATAATACATTCGTTGCAGGAACGACATTGAAGGACGGTACTGCGCCTGAACATAACAATATGGCGTTTCACGCTTGTGACAAGCCGGAATCCGTCCTTGAAAATCGACAACAATTGGCGGTTTCCCTTAATTGCGGGCTGAAAGATTTCGTTTCTGCCAGTCAGACCCACAGTGCCAACTTCCACAAAGTGACACTTGCCGACAAAGGGCGCGGCGCTGAAATCGGAGCGACTGCCATTCCGGATACAGATGCACTTTACTCTGTTGAACCAAATATTCTATTATGCAGCTTCACAGCCGATTGTGTGCCGGTCATTTTTTGGAATGAATCGAACGGCCTTATTGGGGTGATTCATTCCGGCTGGCAAGGGACCGTCAAGGAAATTACGTTGAAGGTGTTTGAGCATTTGAGCAAAGTCGAAGGGTGTAGGCCTGGCGATTTTAGCGTGCAAATCGGGATGGCGTTAAGTCAGGAGAAGTTCGAAGTCGACGAGGATGTGTATGTGAAATTCAAAGCGCTCGGCTATGCTGATGACTTCATGTATTTCAATGAGGCCACGAATAAATACCATATCGACAACCAGAAAACGGTGAAAAAGCAACTTGAACTGGCGGGTGTCCCGGAAAACCGGATTACCATCGATCGGACATGCACCTATGTGAGCCCGGATGGCTTCTCGTACCGTCAAGATAAGAAAGCGGGACGGCATTTGAGCTTCGTTATGAGGAAAGGTAGCTAACACACAAGAAAATACCCGCCCAGCAAGCGATGCTGTTGGACGGGTATTTCTTTTGCACTCATTGCACTTTGAATAGCTTAGTTCTCGAAATCTAAAAAAATCGAGTTCGACACGTAGCTCGGTTTCTGCAGTTAGGCCGGAAATTACGTTGGGTATCGAATACATTCTTTCTTCTGTTACGCGAAGTTACCCGATTTCTGCTTGTCACACGACGATTGCGTGATGTGACTCGAACCCTATTTCCACAACATCTTTTACGTGAAGTTACTCGAACTCTGCTCGTGCAGCGGCGATTGCGCGAAGTTACCCGAACCCTGCTCGTGCGGCGGCGATTGCGCGAAGTTACTCGAACTCTGCTCGTGCGGCGGCGATTGCGTGAAGTTACCCGAACCCTGCTCGTGCGGCGACGATTACGCGAAGTTACTCGAACTCTGCTCGTGCGGCGGCGATTGCGTGAAGTTACCCGAACCCTGCTCGTACGGCGACGATTACGCGAAGTTACTTGAACCCTACTCGTTCTACGTTTTTCCCGTGATGTACGTTTGTTGCTGCGAGGATCCTGAAACATAAAGTCTCTTAGCCCTAAACGATCTACCTTTTCCCTTGCTCTACGTATCTCATCTTCAAAAAAGAGTGACATGTCCAAACCTCCCCTCTAAATAGTAAGAGAAGGAATTCGGCAAAGCTTTTTGCTTTTCACTGCTATTCCCCTCGTATTACAATACGTCGCGAAATTGACAGGGGTAGAGTTAAGTGCACAAATTACAATAAACTTCGTCATGGAAACATCCTTCATTTTTATTCATAGAAATAGAATAATGAATGAAGGAGTGGGATTTCATGGGAACTATCGAGAAGCTGCCTGAATATCGACTATTTATTCACCCTTTGGATATAAGTGAACTCCGAAAAGACATTTGGATTGATGACCCGGTTTCTGCAAAGCTAACGATTCTTGGAAAGAAATACGAAATAGACATCGCTTATCGCGGTTCTCATATCCGTGACTTCCCTAAAAAGTCATATCAGATTTCCTTATACAAGCCTAAAACGTATCGAAATGCGAACACATTTCATTTGAATGCAGAATATAAAGATCCATCATTAATGAGAAATAAACTTTCCTTTGATTTTTTTAGTGAAATTGGGTGCCTGGCCCCGCAAGCTCAGTTTGTCTTTTTGAAATTGAATGGAAGAGACGAAGGGGTGTACTTGGAATTGGAATCAGTTGACGATCGATTCCTTGCAAATCGAAAATTACCAGCCGGTTCTATTTTTTATGCAGTCGACGGGGATGCTAATTTTTCGTTAATGAGCGACTTGGACAAAGAAATAAAAAAATCCCTTACGTTTGGATATGAACAAAAATGCGGAACGCAGAAAGACAAAGATCATTTACATCAAATGATCATCGACATTAATACGATTTCAACGGAAGATTTTGAAAAGAAGATTGTAAACTATTTAAACGTTGATAAGTATTTACGTTGGCTCGCCGGTGTCATTTTCACGCAGAATTTCGATGGATTTGTCCATAATTATGCACTTTACCGGAACAAGGAGAACGGTCTGTATGAAATCATTCCATGGGATTATGATGCGACCTGGGGACGGGACGTAAATGGCGAGGAAATGGAAAGCGATTATTTACGGATTACAGGATTCAACACGCTTACCGCAAGGATTCTTACTAGTAACACATTCCGAAACCGATATAAAAGCTTATTAAAGGACATTGTAAGTAATCAATTCACTGTGGACTACTTGAAACCGAGAATACTAGGAATGCATGCCTTGCTTCGGCCTTATGTTTTATTGGATCCTTATAAAAAGGACAGTATCGATCGCTTTGATCAAGAACCCGACTACATCTTCAACTATATCGAAGAACGTTCAGCATTTATTCTGAAAGAGATAGATACGCTGTAGATGAAAAAATCCACGCCCCCCTTAGTTAAGGGGTTGGCATGGATTTTATTTTATAACGGACGCAACGTAACTGTTTCCTTTTGTTTCAATGCTTCTACCATATCGAGCCATTGCTGCGGTTTATTCGGCAAGACCGAGTAGTAATCCGTCAAGAAATCAACGACTAGATTGGATGGGATTTCCGTCAATCGCTCATCTGTAGGCATGAAGCAGAAATCGAGTCCTTCCACCGCTTCCCCGTCATTTTTCCAAGATGGATGGACGTACGGGAAGTCAAGTCTCTTGTAGCCAAGATGGGACAGCACTTCCCTTCTTACATACGGATTCATAGCCATCACGCCGCCGAAAGTGAAGTCTTCACGTTCATGTGGGTTGTAGATTTCACCGAACATGCCAAATAATGTCTTGCCATTTTCCTGCGCCAGCCGCTGTAAATCCTCTTCGCGCTGTTTCGCCAAGAAACGGCCGATGCCTAGGCCCGACTGCCCGATGATCGTGAAATCGGTCATTGCGATATTCCAGTCCGGATAGTAACGGTACTCCGTTGCACCGACGACTTTCCCTTCATGCACTGCAACAAAGACGCGGATGCCCGAGTCTTCAAGCGGCTCTTTCCATAGTTCGAACTCCAAAACCTCTTCCGGCGGGAAAATATCCCCCAGTAATGCGTGCATTTGTGCAAATAGCGGATCTTCAATATTGTTTATGCGAATAAATTCCATCTCTAGTTCCCCCTCTTGAACGGATTCTTCCATTCCATCAATAGCGCATTGTTATGCGACTCTTCATCTTCTAAATAATTTTCAATCAATTTGACAGGCATGCGTCCGCAGCGGAGCAAAAACGTAATGACCGGATCCTTTAAAGTTCCTTCAACAACCTCTTCGACATATTGCTGTGCAGACATTTCTCCAGCGACTTTCCCGTAGCCGGGCATCCTCCCGCCGCCAAGGACCCGCTCCAGATCAAGCTTGACAGCGAGCAGGTAGATCGCCTGCATCATCCATTTGCCAAGCCCTGCCTTCCGGAACTCCGGGCTGATGCAAATGTCAACAATATAGAGCGTGTCGCCGTCGGAATCATGGGTTCGGATAAACCCGCCATCCGTCATGTCCTCCCATGTATGATCTAGCGAATCGGAAGCAAACCTTACGAGCAAACCTGTAAGCGAACCTATTATTCTACCGGCATGCTCAACGCAGACTGCCCCTTCCGGAAACAGGCTGACATGATTCTCCAACTGTTCCTGGCTCCACCATAGGTCCTCCGGAAACGGCGGCGGAAAGCAATCCGCCTGGAGTGCAATCATGGCATCGAAATCCGCACGTGTATAATTACGGACAACAACAGGAATGAAGCTTCCATTATGGGAGACCATCACTTCACTGCGATATGCCACTGCTCTCACTCCCGATTGGTTTTACTCCCCAATCCGTATACAGATCGGTTCTACGATCACGCCAAGTCGTCACCGAGCCTTTCTCGCGCACTTCATACAACAAACTCAAATCTAAATCAGCCGTAACAAGCATGTCGTGATTCAGCTCGCCTTCCGCCGCCAATCCTTTCGGCGGGAACGGAATGTCATTCGGGGTAATGATTGCGGCCTGCCCGAAGTTCGCGCGCATGAAATCGACCGTTTGCAAGGAGCCGACCGTCCCTGTCAACACAACATATACTTGGTTTTCAATCGCTCGCGCGTGGCTCGTATACCGGACGCGATGAAACCCATGACGATCGTCGGTGCAAGACGGACAGAAGATGACATCCGCACCTGCGGCCTTCACCATCCGGACGATTTCAGGGAATTCTATATCATAGCACGTCAAAATAGCGATTCTTCCTTTTTCTGTATCGAATACCTTCAGCACGTCGCCCGCTGCCATATTCCAGCCTTCTATTTCGAAAGGGGTAATGTGCAACTTCGCTTGCTCCTCCACTGTGCCATCCGGGAAGAAAAGATGAGCGACATTATAAAGGCGCCCCTCACGCTGGATGACATGAGTACCGCCGATAATATGCATGTTCGTTTCTTTTGCAAGCGACGTGAACAGTTCGATATATTGATGCGTAAAGCCTGGCAGCGCCTCAATTGACAGCGCTTTTCCGTTTTCATCACCAATCGAAAGCAACTGCGTCGTAAAGAATTCCGGGAATAAAACAAACTCTGCGCCATATTCCTGGGCATTTCGGATGTAGTGCTCACATTGCGCTGCAAACTCCTTAAAGGAGCGTATTGCATGCAGATGATATTGCACAGCGGAAACACGAAGTTTCATTGACAAAACCCCCTATTACATGTATTTAGCAACATCATAATATAGGGAAGAGGTAAAGTCATTCATTATTTTTTCAGGTTCACCTATAGGTATAAGGTCACAAAACGAGCATAAGTTGCGGAGATTGCGACAAAACCACCCAAAACTCGAGCATAACTAGCAAAGATTGCACCAAATGAAAAAGGATGCCTGCGAAATCGGCAGGCATCCGTCGTAAATCTATTGTTTCTGCTGTCTTTTCATTTCATCTCGTGCTTCTTGTTTGATTGATTCCATCTGCGCTTCGGCTTTCCTTGCTGCATCGTTCGCAAGTGCCGCGGAGTCTTTCGGAAGTCCATTTTGTTTATCGTCTTTATCGCCGGCATAGCTTTTCATGATGACGTTCCTCCTTACGTTGATACATGTAGTATTCCCAAAAAGGAGCCCTTCCAAAACCTTTTGGCATCATCTCATCAACGCGTAATAAAGAACATATAGCCAACCTAAGATTCCATGGAAAATGGCCCAAAGAATCGATTTGTGCACACTCCACGAAATGACGACAGCTAAACATGATCCAAGACCAATGCCGCGTTCCACCATCTTTTTCTCCACCTCATCCCTCCATAGTCCAGTATAAGTACGGACACCTACTTTCATGAAAGTTAACTGCGCGTAAGGCTTATTTTCATTTCCAACGGGTAAACTTTCACTAAAAAGGATGAATGGCTTCATGATATATGATTGTGTCATTATAGGCGGAGGTCCAGCCGGATTGAATGCCGCTCTTGTGCTTGGAAGAGCAACAAGAAACGTGTTGCTTTTTGACGATAATCAAGCCCGGAACCGGGTGACGCGCGAGGCCCATGGGTTCATTACCCGCGATGGCATTCTGCCCGACGAGTTCCGCCGTCTCGCTCACAGAGATATCGCCAACTATTCATCTGTGGAAATTAAAAGCGAAAAGGTCGATTTCATAAAACAGCTCAACAACAACCATTTTGAACTGAAAACGGCGGAAGGCAATCTCTTTCAAACGATAAAAATCATCTTGGCGACAGGATTGAAAGACGAGCAGCCGAACATTCCGAATATCGAAAAGTTCTACGGGACGAGCATGTTTAGTTGTCCGTACTGTGACGGGTGGGAACTCCGTGACAAGCCGCTCGCCGTCATTGCGGATAAAAATGTGTATAAGCTTGCAAAGGAAGTTTTTGTGTGGAGCAAGGATTTGGCGGTGTTCACGAATGGCGAAGGACGGCTTGAGGCGGATGAATGTGATAAGTTACTCGCGAAGGGCATTCAAGTTTATGAAGATACAATCGCCTCGCTTGAAGGCGAAAATGGCCAGTTGAAAGGAATCTGCCTAGAGGACGGGACACTCATTGAACGCGCCGGCGGATTCGTCACTCCCCTTTGGAGCCATTGCAATCAGTTCGCGGAGGAGCTTGGATGTGAGTTGAATGAATACGGAGGCATCCAAACGGACGAATATGGCAGAACGAATGTGTGGAACGTCTATGCTGCAGGCGACGCCGCCAACATCGTCCCTGCCCAGCTCGTCATCGCCGCGGGGTCCGGAAGCGCTGCCGCTATCGGGGTGAATGGCGATTTGACGAATGAATACTTTGGTGATTGATTCGGATATGTAAAGGCGCCTGTGCAAGCAACGATTGCACAGGCGTTTTTGTGTTATTGATTAATTAACCACAATGATAAACGCGTCAAATCCTTTAGCTTTCAAATCGGCCACTTGCTTGTCCGCATTTGCCTTGTCCGAAAATGAACCTGTGATGACTCGGTAATACGTAGTGCCATTCACGACAGCGATGTCAATGAAGCTGTCGAATCCTTTCGCTTTGAGCGCGGCAATCTGTTGATCGGCGTTAGCCCTTGTAGTGAAAGACCCGGTCACAACGCGGTATAATACTCCCGATGGAGGCGGATTGCTAACCTTTTGCAGGCCAAGCGCCTTGGCTAGTCCATTGACATGACCCCTTGCTGCCTTGTCAAGCCATGCCGATGTTTTCATTTTCGCAGCATCGCTCGCATTGTCGATGAACCCGTTCTCCGTGAGCATCGCGGGCATATTGCTTTCGCGCAGCACATGGAAATTCTCTTTCTTCTTTCCTCGGTTCGTCATGTCGATCAGTTTCACGATCTCTGCGTGAATCGTATTCCGCAATTGAGCGGTTGAGGACGAATCCGACAGCGCATTATGAATATAGTCCTCATACCCTGTTCCCCCTCCAGCGTTAATATGGATGCTCAAATAATAGGCAGCTCCCCAAGCATTTGCATCGTTAGTCCGCTGTACCAGGCTGACGGTCTGATCGCCTGTCCGACTCATCCGCACCGTCGCATTGGAATACTCATTCACAAGCATATTTTTGACACGCGTCGCGATTGCGAGTGTCACATCTTTCTCCTTCAATCCATTTCCCTGAGCTCCCGGATCTGTTCCACCATGCCCCGGATCGATATAAATTTTAACCATTTCTCATCTTCCTCTCGTTTTTTAGTTTTTTATTCCGTGACTATACATATTCCGCCGTTTTTGGACATCTACATGACAAGCACCCCCTTTCATGTCGTTTTCTTAAGGCACCACCTCCTTTCCGGTTGTGTGGATATGTTTTAAGCGAGTTTGGACCGGTTTTGCTCGAGTTGCGCATCGATTTGCTCACTTCATGACTTACGCACCATCCATTTCGCCAATAAAAAAAGCGATGCCTATTGCTTCGGCAACCGCTCCTTCACTTCTCGAATTTCTTCTACAATGTCATCGTATTTATCCGCCATCGTTTCCAATAATGACTGATAACGCTTCTCCCTTGACTCACTGCTTTTCACTTGATACCAAAACAACCATACGAACAGGACGGCAAAGGGGCCCTGTGTCAAAAAATATCCTAGAAGCTCTTTTGTAGCCATGCCAATCCTCCTTTTATTTCAGGAAAAGAAAAAGAACGCCCAATGGACGCTCCTTTGGAATTCCTTTTATTGTGTTGCATGCGGCCGATTTACTTGGCCTACACCCATTGTAACCCGCAAGATTTCCTTTCGTCATTTCTACGACATTTGCGGCATGTGCGACATTTGCGACAGGGTATGTTGCAATGACCAATTCCTTGGCCTGCACCCATTGTAACTCGGAAGATTTCACTTCGGCATTTCTACGACATCTGCGGCACATGCGGCATGTGCGACATCTTTTCGATGATTGCATCTTTTACTCTTCCGATTTGGCGGTCCGACACTTGCATATGTCTCCCAATCCAGCGCAAGCTCTTCCCTTCGAGCAACCAATGCAGCACTTCGATATCGCGGTCCTCTGTGATGAGTGGGATCCGTTCCTGGACAAGTTGGATCTTCCGCTCATAATCGTACACTTTCTTCAAGCGCCTTTCCCTTCTGTTGAATTCCCGGTAGATCGGATCGCTCGGACGGCCGCCGTTCGCTTTCGGCATCGCCGCTTCCAGTCCGTATCGCGCAGTCATCCCTTCACCGACTTCATTCATGCCTTCCCGTATGACTTTCACGCTGTTCATCATCCAATGATAATCCTTCACTAACTGCTCCATTTCCTCCTTCATCATCAATATCACCCCTTATTTTTGTTTCATTAATGAAACAAAATGTCACTAATGAAACTTGTTAGTCAACACTTTATCACGGTAATGTTTCATTTACAACTACTTCTAATGAATAAAGTTGTCACAAAGGAAACTTCAGTATATAATATCCATAACGAACAGGGGGTTGCACGATGCATTCTATAGGGTATGAAATTAAAAAGATTAGGAATGAAAATAAATTGTCCCAGGAGGAATTTGCGGAGCGGATCAATCAAAAGCTAGGTCTCTCGATTACGAAAGGGATGGTTTCGAAGTGGGAATCCGATTCAATTGAACCGAAAACGAGAATGATCAAGGCGATTGCGGAAACGTTTCATTTGTCGTTAGATCAAATGCTCGGGTTGAACACGCCGGAAAAGCCGTCGACAGTTGAAACGATCGCCGCCCATTTTGACGACGATCTGACAGAGGAAGAGCTGGCAGACATAAAAAAATATATTCAATTTATCAAATCGCAGCGAAAGTGAGGTGGTTCCATGACCTATGAATCCCTGATTGCCCAATACCCCCACTTGGTCATCAAGGAAGTCAAAACACTTCCATCCGGGCTTGCGGGCCTGTATATGGACGAAGTCGTACTCATTGATAAAAATCGAAGCCATTATGAAAAACATTGTATTTTAGCGGAGGAAATCGGTCATTACGAAACAACGTACGGCGATATTACGGATCTTCGGAAACTGACAAATTTAAAGTTGGAGTTAGCCGCGAGGAGGTGGGGATATGAAAAGATCGTCTCGCTGGATAAATTGATTGAATGCCATGAATCTGGTTTTAAGACGATTGAAGAAGTGTGCACGCATCTTGAAGTGACAGAGGATTATTTAATGACGTGCATTGGCCATTACCACTCCCGTTTTGGTGTTTCCACAATCCATGAAGGGTATGAGATTTTCTTTGATCCCCTTTATTTGCGGAAGCAGTAATTTTTTTTGGATGCAAAAAGAACACCCGTTCACTTCGTTTCTCGCTTTAATAATCTCCAGGAATCAATTATGCGTACATTGCGTACACTATGTACGGTATGATAAGATGAAAGGAGAAGGAGTGAGAAATGATGCATACTACACTTAGTGCTACTGATGTCCGGAAAAATTGGAGTCAGTTCAATGATGATGTGGTTAGAGAAGGTCCGCGATTCGTCCGACGAAATCGTGATGAATGGGCTGCCCTTAGCTCCGAACATTTAGAAGCAGCATTTGATCATTTAGAAATCAACTCAACCTTGTTTATCGAAAATGACAAGTCCTATACAATGTCAGTAAACGATTTGGATATTACAGAAAACGCAGAATCCCTAGAAGAAGTCTTGGACCTTGTTGCCGATGCTTTGGTGGATTATGCGCAAGAATACATGGATTCCTTCCAAATGTATTTCAACTCGCCGAATCGTAGGAAACATCTTCCCTATGTATTAAAGCTAATTGCACAACCCGACTATGGTGCTGTTCGATCGCTTATCGTCTATGCCTAGTTGGAGGGATATAGAGCAATTTTGTCGGCGTGATCACTGGGTGGAATATAAGAAAAAAGGCCATCATCTCTATTTTAGAAAAGTGATGGAAGACGGTACAATTAAACGTACAAAAGTCTCCAGAGGAACAGGAGAGGTCAAAGGACATTTATGGCAGGAAATCTTAAAGAAACAATTACAAGTTACTGAAGAATATTTCAATGATATAAAATAGAACCATACACGAGAAAGATTGACGTCTTGGTTTCGTAAAAAAAGACCAAGTCCATTTTTAGGTTTGGTCTTTTTTCATGTTGTTTATAAGCGGCTACAGCGACTTATGATTACTTTTTCGGATTTATGAGCGCCGGCCGCGGTTTATGATCACTTATATAGATTTATGAGCGCTCGCAGCAGTTTATGATCACTTAAACGGATTTATGAGCGCTTACGTATCATGTCCCGCAGAATGTTCTGTATGGCGTCGTCGATTCAGATGGTGAGATGTATTTTTCTTGTTCAGCTGTGTAAGCGTAAGGATTTTCAAGAGCGTCGAGCAACTTTTCCATCACGCTGAAGTCCCCTTTAATCGCCGCATCCAATGCTTCTTCCACTCGATGATTTCGCGGGATGACGGAGGGGTTGTTCTCTCGCATCAGCTGCTTCACGGCAGAGTCCGATTCCGGCTGTCTTTCCAATCTCGCAATCCAGCTAGCATGCCACTCGATAAATTCCGGCGTCTTGCACATTGGCAGTGCGTTCAGGTCGTCCATTGTCAATGAACGGAACGTATTCGTATAGTCCGCTTGATTGTTCTTCATTACTTTCAATAGATCCTTCACAAGCTGGGCATCCTGCTGTTCTTCATTGAACAAGCCGAGCTTGTTTCTCATCCCCGCTAGCCAATGGTCATGATACATCTTGGCGAACCCTGAAAGTGTCTTCGTTGCAATCTCGATGGCTTTTTCCGAGTCTTCGTCGAGGAGCGGCAAAAGTGTTTCGGCAAAGCGCGCCAGATTCCATTCTGCAATTCCGGGTTGATTGCCATACGCATAGCGTCCTTCCCGATCGATGGAGCTGAAGACGGTTGCCGGATCATATGTGTCCATGAAGGCGCACGGGCCATAGTCGATTGTCTCGCCACTGATTGCCATATTGTCCGTGTTCATGACGCCATGAATGAAACCGACTAACTGCCATTTAGCAAGTAACGAAGCTTGCTTTTCCATCACTCTTTGAAGCAATGCCACATATGGATTCGGTTCCTTCGCCACTTCCGGATAATGCCTTTCGATCGTATAATCCGCTAACGTCCGCAAATCTTCAACGACTTGGCGCGCGGCAGCGTATTGAAACGTGCCAACTCGGATATGACTTGTCGCAACACGCGTCAACACAGCCCCTTCGAGCGTCTCCTCACGATAGACCGGCGCTCCTGTCACGACGACTGCTAGACTCCGCGTCGTCGGAATGCCAAGCGCATGCATCGCCTCACTAATAATGAATTCCCGCAGCATCGGACCTAATCCCGCACGGCCATCGCCGCCGCGGGAAAAAGGCGTCCGCCCGGAACCTTTCAGCTGAATATCGACACGCTTGCCTTCAGGCGTTATCTGCTCGCCAAGCAACACGGCCCGTCCATCCCCGAGCATCGTAAAATGGCCGAATTGATGGCCCGCATACGCTTGCGCAATTGGCGCCGCTCCTTCAGGAATCCGGTTTCCGGCGAGGACATCCACCCCCCTTTCGCTTTGCAATGATTTGGCATCCAAACCGAGCGATTCCGCCAACGGATGATTGAAAATGACCAACTCCGGTGATGGCGCGACTTCCGGATCCGTCTTCGCGTAAAACGCTTCTGGCAGACGGATATAACTGTTATTAAAATGCCATCCGAACTCTTTGCTTTCTGTCATCGTCTTCAACTCCCGTTTCATAAGATGTCCGCTTCGTAATCAAAAGGGTTTCATTTCTTTTCCAAGACTGCAAAATAATTATCTTCGTTGTCTGCAAAGTTGAACACCCTGCCCGTAGGCATTGTAACCAATTCCCCGACTTTCACTTGTTTGTTTTTTAGCTCCTCATAAAGTGCATCCAAGTTTTCCGTGAATAAAAGCAGCGAAGGCGTTTGAAGATTCAATTCTGGCTGCAATTTTGCGATGAGCTCTTTATTATGCAGAACGATGCTCGTTTCCGCTTGAGCAGTCGGTGCGATTTCAATCCATATCATCCCTTGGCCGTTGTCTTCTTCAGAAATTACGGTAAAGCCGATTTTTTCTGTCCAAAACTGCTTTGCCTCATCTTGATTGTTCACATACAACATAATTTGTCCGATTTTATGAATCATGTTCAATTCCTCTTTTCCCTTATTTTATCTTGCGTTAATCGTAAACCTAATCTTACAGCAATCCCCTTGCAATCGCACAACTCAACACATTACCCATTTTGACGGCATATGCTGCAAAGATTGAACGGCAACAACCGATGACCGCCAGCTTTCACTCATAACTTCACCAATACGGGGAACCGTATAATAGAACTTCAATGGATATGAGTGAAAGGAGGAAAACGGAAATGGTGAAAATTGCCGTTGAACAACCATACGAAGACGTCATGCATGCACTCGTGGCAAAAGGATATGAAGCAAAGATGTTTAACACTGACGAGGACATCACCGGCTATGATATCGGCGTTGTCCGTGCGATTAATGAAGGGAATACGCATGAATTCAACTTCCCGGTCATCACGATGAAGGGCATGTCGCTTGACGATGTCGTCCAAGCCGTTGAAAAGAAAGCGAACCTCCTCCAATAAGCATCCCCGAAAAAACAGAATCTATGGCAGCTGCATAGGTTCTGTTTTCCCACCATCTACACAAAACAGCCCGCCAATCAACTAACTGATTGGCAGGCTGTTTTGATCACTCATGCATGGTAATAATAAGTCTGACGCCTGCGTGAAGCTTCCCGCTGTTCCGCTTTGTATCTACGTTGGAAAGCACGGAGCTCATCTAATTGACCATTCAGGCGGGGATCCTGTGACATCATTTCCTTTAACTCCGAAGGACCGATTCTCCCCTTTACCTTTTCAATTTCATCCTCGAAAAATAATGACATGTCCATACCTCCTCCCCTTTGATTGACAGTGGAGATTTGCATATTTGATTCACGAATAGCAATTCTCCTGTCTCCATAGAGTACGTTCAATTACCGACAGGACAAGAGGTAAGTGTACAGTTTTTACGATTTTCCATGAAAATTTCGTGTCAAATAGGCATGTGGAAGCACTATCTTCAACAGGAACCTACGTTCTCTCTCGTATGGACTTTCGTTTACATTTCCTGTATACTTTACACAACAGACTATACACGGATACGTAGACAACAGATGATAACGAAAGGAGGATAAAGTGATGGAGGAAAGGATTCTGCAATTGCTTGAAGGTTTGAAGACAGAGATGGGTAGTTTGAACGCCAAGGTCGACAATATTGAATCTGAAATGGGTGACCTGAAATCTGACGTCGGGAGCTTGAAGTCGGAAATAGGCGACTTGAAATCTGACGTTGGGAGCTTGAAGTCGGAAATGGGCGACTTGAAATCTGATGTCGGGGGCTTGAAGTCGGAAATGGGCGACTTGAAATCTGATGTCGGGAGCTTGAAGTCGGAAATGGGCGACTTGAAATC